>JADCRD010000001.1:1238868-1548585 GCA_014946745.1 Lysobacterales bacterium
CGTGAGCTGCCCCCGGGCTCCAGCTTCTGCTTGCGCCCCATCGCCGGCTTGGCGACCATTGGGGCATTGCTGGTCCGCATTCCTTCGAAGAGGCAACCCATGAAACTCGGTACCCGTCAGCGCGGCATCACCCTTCTTGGCTTCATCGTGGTGCTGGCCGTGGTTGGCTTTTTCGCCTTTCTGGCGATGCGGCTGTTTCCGGTGTACTCGGAGTACTACTCGGTGGTGTCGGCCATGAAGGGCCTGCAGACCGAACCCGGCATCGCCACGCAGACGCCGGAGAGGATCCGCGACCTGCTCAATCGTCGCTTCTACATCTCCTACGTCGAGTCCGTGAAGCCCAGCCACGTCAAGATCGCGCGCTCGGGCAACGGCTACAACCTCACGATCAAGTACGAGGTGCGCAAGCCCTTGGCGTACAACATCGACTTCGTGGCGAAGTTCGACAGAACGGTCGAACTGTCGCGCCAGGGCGCCGTTGATTGATCCAGTGTCGCACCCCATGAGCGCGGCGCTGGGTCATACCTTCGCCGATCCGGCCCTGCTGCAGCAGGCGCTGACTCATCGCAGCGCCGGCGGACGCAACAACGAGCGCTTCGAATTTCTCGGCGACGCCGTGCTCAGCGTGGTGGTCGCCGAGGCCCTGTTCCACCGTTTCCCGAAGGCCGACGAGGGCGCGCTCACCCGCGCGCGCTCGCAGCTGGTGCGCGAGCCGCAGCTGGCCGAACTGGCGCGTCAGCACAAGCTCGGCGACCGCCTCATCCTCGGGCAGGGCGAGCTGAAGAGCGGCGGCTTCCGGCGCGAGTCGATCCTCGCCGACGTCGTCGAGGCGATCATCGGGGCCATCCATCTCGATGCCGGTTTCGAGGTGTGTCGCGCCCGCGTGGTGGCGCTGTTCGAGCCGCTGATCGAGGCCCTGCCGCCGGGGCTCAAGGCCGAAAAGGACCCCAAGACTCGCCTGCAGGAATGGCTGCAGGCGAGACAGCTGGGCTTGCCCGAGTATCGATTGATCGAAGCCCGCGGCGATGACCACGACAAGCAGTTCGTAGTCGTCTGCCGCGTCGACAGCCATGCCATCGAAGCGACCGCCACTGCCGGTGCGCGCCGCGAAGCCGAACAGCAGGCCGCCGCCGAAGTGCTGGCCGCCCTGCTTGTTGCATCCACCAAGGAATCTGCATGAACACCCCTGACAGCCCCGCCGCCGGCGGCTTCCGCGTCGGCCACGTGGCCGTGGTCGGCCGCCCGAACGTCGGCAAGTCCACCCTCATCAACGCCCTGGTCGGGTTCCGCGTCAGCATCGTCTCGCGGCGTCCGCAGACCACCCGCCATCGCATCCTCGGCATCAGCACGGTCGAGGGTGGGCAGATCGTCTACGTCGACACGCCCGGCCTGCACGGCAAGGAGCCGCGCGCGATCAACCGCTACATGAACCGCGCCGCCCGCGGTGCGCTGGCCGACGTGCAGATCGGCGTGCTGGTGATCGAAGCCGGCGCCTGGCGCGAGGACGACGAGCGTGCCTACAAGGCCCTGGTCGAGGCGCAGGTGCCGCGCGTGCTGGTGATCAACAAGGTCGACAAGCTGAAGGACAAGGGCGCGCTGCTGCCCTTCATCCAGCAGGTCATGAAGGACCACGATTTCATCGAGGTGGTGCCGCTGTCAGCACAGAAGCGCAAGGGGCTGGAGGTGCTGCAGAAGGTCCTGCTGAAGCACCTGCCCGAGGGCGAGGCGCTGTTCGAGGAAGACCAGGTCACCGACCGCAGCGAGCGCTTCCTCTGCGCCGAGCTGATCCGCGAGCAGCTGATGCGCAAGCTGGGCGACGAGCTGCCCTATGCCACCAGCGTCGAGATCGAGAACTGGGAAGAGGACGGCCGCATGTCGCGGATCGCGGCGGTGATCTGGGTCGAACGCGACGGTCAGAAGGCCATCGTGATCGGCGCTGGCGGCGAGCAGCTGCGGCAGATCGGCATGGATGCGCGCATCGCCATGGAGCGACTGCTCGACCGCAAGGTCTTCCTGCAGCTGTGGTGCAAGGTCCGCGAGGGCTGGAGCGACGACGAGCAGGTGCTGCAGCGCTTCGGCTACACCGAGTAATCGCGTGTCGCGCAGCGGTAGCCCCGGCCCGCGCGTTGAAGGCGAGCCCGCCTACGTGCTGCATGCGCGGCCGTTCCGCGAAACCAGCCAGCTGCTGGAGGTGTTCAGCGCTGGCCACGGCCGCATGGGTCTGTTGGCGCGTGGCGCCAAGGGCGGCAAGGGCGGCGGTCGCGCGGCCCTGCTGCAGCCCTTCACTCCGCTGATCCTCGCCTGGCAGGGCCGCGGCGAGCTGCCGCAGCTGATCGAGGTCGAGCCCGCGGGGCTTGCGCCCCGTCTGCAGGGCGATGCGCTGATGGCGGGTTTCTACGCCAACGAGCTGCTGGTGCAGCTGCTGAACCGCGGCGAGGGGCAGTCGGCGCTGTTCGCCCGCTACGCCCTGCTGCTTTCGCAGTTGGCGGCGGGTGATCTGGCCTGGCCGCTGCGCTGCTTCGAGCGCGATCTGCTGCTGGCGATCGGCTTCGAGCTGCCGCTGGACGCCGATCACGCGGGCCAAGCCATCGAGCCTGAAGCGCGCTATCGCTGGCTGGGCGAGGCGGGCGCGCTGCGCTTGGGCATCGCGGAGCAGGCGGGCATCGAGGGCGCCGCACTGATTGGACTGCGCGGCGAGCAGGCACCGCCCGACGCCCTGCTGCCGCCCTTGCGACGCCTGCTGCGCGAAGAGCTGAAGCGCCATCTGCATGGCCGCAGCCTGCGCAGCTGGGGCCTGCTTGCCGAGTTCGAAGCCTTGCGCGGCTGAGCGACGCCGGGAAACCTCCGTCGACTGCGGGCGCGCTGCAGGGGGGCAAGCTCTCGGGGGCTCCGTCGCGGTCTATCAGCCCGAGGGAATGCCCTCACGGAGCAGACGTTCGATCTCTGCGAACAGCGGCCCCAGTGCGCTTGCGCGCTGCGCTGCGGCCAGTGGATCACCCAACTGGCTGCGTGCACTCTCGATGTGTGCCGCCAGCGCCATCGCCCCGGTAAGCCGCGCCGAGCCCAGCAGCTTGTGCAGCAGGGCATCCAGCGCCTCGAACTCAGGCGGGGACGCGGCAGCGGCGCGCTGCAGTTCGGCCCGCTGCGCCGGCAGCTCGCCCAGCATCAGCTGGCGCAGCGCGCGCGCAATCGATGCATGGCCGTTGGCGGCGGCCAGCGCGCGCCCTTCGTCCCAGCTGGGCGGCGCCAAGCCCAGCGCATGCAGCGCATGCAGCAGGGCGTCGGCAGCGATGGGCTTGCGCAAGCGCGCATCGAACTGCGCGGCCCCGCTGTCCGGCCGCGGCCTGGGATCGAGATCGGCGCTGAGCGCCAGCGCCGGGGCGCACACGCCGCCCGCGCGCAGCCGCGCCAGCAGCCCTTCACCGCTGCCGTCGGGCAGACGCTGGTCCAGCAGCAGCCCGTCGAACGCCTTGACTTCGGCCACGGCCAGCGCCTGCTGGCAGTCGCCAGCGTGCTCGACCGCGTAGCCCCAGCCACCCAACAGATGGCGCAGCCAGTGCGCGCCGATCGGGTCGTCTTCCACCAGCAGCAGGTGCAGAGCAGGCGGTTCCATCGTGGCGGGCTCTCCAGAGGGTATGGGGGTGGATCGGAAACGGCGGGCGCATCCGGCGCGTCAGTTCGAGATGCTTTGCACTGGGTTCTCTGCGCCCTCTGCGCCCTCTGCGCGTTCGCCGAGCCGCGAACGCTGCAGCGGTGGCCGCAGTGGGCGCTGCGGTCTGAGCTGCGCCAACGGCAGTGGCGAAGACTGCAGCGCTGCCGTGCGCTCTGGGGTGCGCGCTCGCGACCCCTGATCACGTCGAGGTGGAACCTGATCAGTGTCGCCCCAAGAGGGCGCAGTGCAACCCTGGCCTGTTCACCCTTGCCGTATCCTGCCGAGCATGCGGAGATCGACTTCCCGGCTCAAGCCCTGCGCGCAGCGCCTCGGCCTGCTTGCAGTGCTGGCTCTCATTTCGCTTTCTGCCGCGGCGCGTGAGCTGAGGGTGCGCGCGGATGCGGTCCAGCATGAGGGGATCAGCGCACGCGGCCTGATGCTTAGCCTGCAGTCACCGGACGCAGGCGACGCCGGGCTGCAGCTGCGGCTGCAGATCAAGGCGCTGACGATCGCGCCGCTGGGCTACCAGTTCGATGCAGTCGACTGGCGCTGTGAGCTGCGTCGCCGCGACTCGGGCGTCTGGGACTGCGCGGGGCCGCTCAGCAGCGCCCGTGCGGCGGCGGGCGATTTGGTCCTGGAGATCGACCGCGGCGCCCTGCAGCTCGCCCTGGTGCGCGGGCGCACCCGCCTGCAGATCGGTCTGCCAGGCGACGGGCAGCCCATCGCGCTCAAGGTCGAGCGTCTGCCGGCGGCCTGGCTGCAGCCGATGATCGCGTCGGTCTGGCCGCAGCTGCGGCTGACCGCGGGACAGCTCGGTGCCGAGCTGTCGCTCAAGCTCGCCGACACGGCGCCGCAGCTGAGCGGCGAGCTGCGGGCCGAGGGCTTGGGCCTGGACACTGAAGATGGCCAGCTGGCCGCCGCCGATCTGAAAATTCGCGGGGAGCTGTCCCTGACCCTGGCCGAGCGCACGCAGCTGGCGCTGGAGCTGGCGCTGAGCGGCGGTGAGCTGCTGGCTGGGCCCTTGTACGCGCGCCTGCCGACGCAGCCGGTGCAGCTGCAGCTGTCGGCGCAGGGGCAGGGCGCGCGCTGGTCGCTCGAAGCGCTGCGCTGGAGCGATCCCGAAGCGCTGCAGCTGGACGCTCGCGCCGAGCTGAGCTTCGACGACGCCCAGCCACTTCGCCAGGCGATGCTCTCTGCCCGCAGCCCGCGCGTCGACGTGCTGGTCGCGCGCTATCTCGACACCGCACTCGCCACGGCCGGCCTGCCGGGCTTGCAGGCCGAGGGCTTAATGGCGCTGCAGATCGAACTGGACGCCGGGCGCATCGAGTCCCTGAACTTCGAGGCCGAAGCGTTGGCCCTGCACGATGCCAAGGGCCGGTTCGCCGCTGAGGGCGTCACCGGCGCGCTGGGCTTCGTCCGCGGCGCGAGCCCGCGCAGCGACCAGCTGCGCGTCGAGCACCTCGCCCTGTATGGCGCCCAGTTCGCGCCCGCAGCCCTCGACTGGGTCAGCAGCGGCGGCGAGTGGCGGCTGCAGCGGCCGCTTGCGCTGCAGGTGCTGGGCGGTGAGCTTCGACTCGATGCCTTGCGCTGGAACAGCGCTGCCGAACCGGGCAGCGAGAATCGCTTTGCCGCCTCGGCGTCGGTGCGTGCTATCGACCTGCGCCAGCTGTCGGCACAGCTCGGCTGGCCGCCTTTCGAGGGCGAGCTGTCCGGTGACATTCCCGGCGTGCGCTACGGCGGAGGCGTGCTGGCGCTCGACGGCGCGCTGCGCATGCGCGTTTTCGATGGCGAGATCGAGGTGGCCGGGCTGGCGCTGGAGCGCCCCTTCGGGGTGGCGCCGACGCTGGCGGCGGACATCGAGCTTCGCGGTCTCGATCTGCAGCCGCTCACCGCCGCTTTCGGTTTTGGTGAGATCACCGGCCGCCTCGGCGGCTACATCCGCGGGCTGCGTCTGCTTGACTGGTCCCCCGTCGCTTTCGACGCCCGCTTTGTCACCGACGAGAACGCCAAGGGATCGCGCCGGATCAGCCAGCGCGCCGTGCGCGATCTCTCTTCCGTCGGCGGCATGGGGCCGGCGGCGGCGCTGCAGCAGGGCGTGCTGCGCGCTTTCGAGACCTTTCCCTATGCGCGTATCGGCATCGCCTGCCGTTTGCACAACAACGTCTGCGAGATGGATGGGCTCGCCCGCAGTGCGCGAGGCGATACCCTGGTCGAGGGTTCCGGGCTGCCGCGGATCAGCGTCAACGGCATGCAGCGCGAAGTCGATTGGCCGGTGCTGGTGGAGCGCTTGCGCGCGGTCAGCGCAGGGCAGACGCCGACCTTCGATTGAGACAGAACGCGCGGAGCGATGGCGCATCCGGCGCTGTCGCGCGCATCCCGCCGTCTTTGCCCACACATGAGGAGTGTTCCATGTCATTGCTTTGCATCGTTACCGGCGCCAGTCGGGGCCTGGGTGCGGCGCTGGCCCGCGGGCTGCTGGCCCGCGGTGCCGAGCTGCTGTGTCTGTCGCGCGGCCTGGATGCGACGCTGCAGTCCGACGCCAATGCTGCGGGGCGCAGGCTTGAGCAATGGCGGGTGGATCTGGCGGATGCACAGCCCGTGGCTGCGCGCGTTGAGGGCTGGCTGGAAGCGCGTGGTCCGGCGGGCCTGAGTGGCCTGCTGCTGATCAACAACGCCGCGGTTCTGGAAACCCCGGGTCCGTTCGAGTCGCAGGCAGGTGCGGACATCGTGCGCGCGCTGCGCGTCGGGCTGGAGGCGCCCCTGCTGCTGAGCCGCGCTGTGCTGCGGGCGAGTGCGCACTGGCCGCTCGATCGACGCATTCTCAACATCTCATCGGGCCTCGGCCGACGACCGCTGGCCGGCTTAGCGACCTACTGCGCGATCAAGGCCGGGCTCGATCACTTCAGCCGCACGCTCGCCGCGGAGCAGGCCGAAGCGACGCGGCCTGCGCGGGTATGTGCGCTGGCGCCGGGCATCATCGACACCGGTATGCAGGTGCAGCTGCGCGGCGCCGATCCCCAAGCCTTTGCGGCGCGGCAGGTGTTCGAAGGCTTTCTTTCCCAGGGTGCGCTGGACACGCCTGAGCAGGCGGCGTCCAAGGTGATCGAACTGCTGCTGTCGGCCCGCTTCGGTGCCGATGCAGTCGCCGATGTGCGCGAGTAGGTCGAACGCCGCCAGAGCGTCTGCGATTGGCGTAAGCAAGGCGTGCCGCTGCCAGCAGGCGCACAGCGAGGCAGCTGCAGAGCGGGTGTGTGCCGTGCGGACGCTTGGCGTTCAGCCGCCCGCGAAACGGCGGTTGACCGCGTTCCAGTTGACGATCGGCCACCAGCCGCGCACGTAGTCGGCGCGCAGGTTCTGATGCTGCAGGTAATGGGCGTGCTCCCACAGGTCGAGGGCCAGCAGGGGCTCGCCGTTGGGGCTCACCACATCCATCAGCGGGTTGTCCTCGTTGGGCGTGGTGGTGATCGCCAGCTCGCCCGACTCGGTGCGGATCAGCCAGGCCCAGCCCGCGCCGAAGACCGACAGTGAGGCGTTCTCGAACTCGCGCTTGAAGGCCTCCAGCGAGCCGAACCTGGCATTGATGGCCTCAATCAGTTCGGGGCTGGGCTCGCCGCCCTGGCCTGCCGGGGCCAGCAGGCTCCAGAACAGGCTGTGGTTGTAGTGGCCGCCGCCGTTGTTGCGAACCGCCATGCTGTATTCGGAAACGCCGCGAAGAATCTGCTCCAGGGTCATGCCTTCGAGGCGCGGATCCTGCTGTACCGCGGCGTTGAGAGTGCTGACAAAGGCCTGATGATGTCGGCCGTGGTGGATGCGCACGGTCTTCGCGTCCATGTGCGGTTCGAGTGCGTCCGCCGCGTAGGGCAGTGCCGGCAACGCGAAAGCCTGGGCGAGGGCGGCGCTGGTAGCGCACGACAGAAGAGCGCCGAGGCAAAAACGCAGGATGGCGATCACAGCAGGGAGTCCTCCGGGCTAGAACCTGGGCGCAGAGTAGCTCTGTCGACGTGCATGCGGGATAGCGGAGGCTATGCGCCGGTGCGTTCTGCAGGGCGCGCGAGTCACTCACAGCGCCGCGCGCGCGCATTGACGGCCGCGTGCGAAGGGGACTAGCGTTGCCAAAGCGTTAAGCCAACGGCCCCGGCCCGCGCCATGCAGCGGGGTCTTTCGTCGCATCCACGCCGCAGGAGATCCGCGCTCATGTCCAACCCCAAGCACTCCACGCTTGCCCTCACCATCGCTCTTGTGCTGGCAGCGCCACTGCCCGCCGTCGCGCAGTCGGAGGGCGCGCAGGACGAGGCCCGCGAACTGGATCAGGTCGTCGTCACCGGCACACGCGTGGCGGGACGCTCCGCCACCGACACCGCGGTGCCGCTGGATGTCGTGGATGTCGCTCAGCTTGAACGCACCGGCTCGCCGGAACTCAATCAGGCGCTGTCGGTCACCCTGCCGTCCTTCAACTTCCCGCGTCCGGGCCTCACCGACGGCACCGACACGGTGCGTCCGGCCACCCTGCGCGGCCTCTCGCCCGACCAGAGCCTGGTGCTGGTCAACTCGAAGCGCCGCCACTCGGCCGCACTCGTCAACGTCAACGGCTCGGTGGGTCGCGGCGCCGCCGCGGTCGATCTGAACACCATTCCCACCGCCGCCGTGCAGGGCATCGAAGTGCTGCGCGATGGCGCCTCCGCGCAGTACGGCTCGGACGCCATCTCCGGCGTCATCAATGTGCTGCTGCGCGATGCCAGCGAAGGCGGCAACGCCAGCGTCTCCTACGGCGTGCGCGAAACCAGCTACACCACGCCGGTGACCCCCGGCCCGGCCAACGCCAACTGGCCCACGCCCTCCACCATCAGCCGCGACCGCACCGACGGCGACACCGTCACCGTGTCCGGCTGGAAGGGCTTCGGCTTGGGCGAGGACGGCTACGTCACCCTGTCTGCCGAGTACAAGGACCAGCAGCGCACCGAGCGCGGCGGCTATGACCACCGCCAGCAGTACCCGCTGGTCAACGGCCAGTTCGATCCGCGCGAAGCCAACATCGATCGCTTCAACGCCTGGTACGGGGAGCCCGATCTGCAGCAGCTCACGCTGTTCGGCAACGCCGGCGTCAACCTGGCCGATGGCGGCAGGCTCTACGCCTGGGCCAGCTACCAGGGTCGAGAAGCCGACTCGGCGGGCTTCTTCCGCCGCGCGCTCGACGACCGCAATGTCATCCAGATCTACCCGAACGGCTTCCTGCCGATCATCTCGCCCAACGTCGATGACTACAGCTTTGCCTTCGGCTACGAGTGGACCCGCGGCGAATGGGATCTCGATGCCTCGCTGGGCTGGGGTCGCAACGAGATGGCCTTCACCATCAACAACACCCTGAACCGCTCGCTCGGGCCGTCCAGCAAGACCTCCTTCAACGCCGGCGGCTACGACTACGACCAGCTGGTGCTGAACCTGTCGGGCGTGCGTTCTGCCGATGTCGCGGCCTTCAGCTCGCCGCTCAACATCGCCCTGGGCGCCGAAACCCGCCGCGAGAGCTATTCGATCTTCGCGGGCGAGCCCGATTCCTACCGCAACGGCGGCATCCTGCTGCCGAACGGCACGCCTACCGCTTCGGGTGCGCAGGTCTTCCCCGGCTTCCGTCCGTCCAACGAGGTCGACGAGAGTCGCCAGGCCGTCGGCGTCTATCTCGACCTTGAAGCGAACCTCACCGAGAAGCTGCTGGGCTCGGCGGCCGTGCGCTTCGAGAACTACTCCGACTTCGGCTCCAACAGCACCGGCAAGCTGGCCCTGCGCTATGACTTCAGCGAGGCCTTCGCTTTGCGCGGTTCAGCGCAGACCGGCTTCCGCGCGCCCAGCGTGCAGCAGCAGTACTTCACCGCGACCTCGACCAATTTCATCAACGGCGTACCCTTCGACATCACCACCTTCCCGGTGGCCTCAGCGGAGGCGCGGGCGCTCGGCGCGCAGCCGCTGGAGGCCGAGGAGTCGGTCAACTTCTCCCTGGGAGCGGTGCTCAGCCTCGGCAGCGTGTCGCTCACCGTCGACGCTTACCGCATCGACATCGACGATCGCATCGTGCTGAGCGAAAACCTGACCGCTGCCAACGTGCGCCAGTACCTGACTTCGCAGGGCTTCATCGGCATCGGCGGCGGCCGCTTCTTCATCAACGGCGTCGACACCGAAACCCAAGGCGTGGACGTGGTGCTGAACTGGCCGCTGGAGACCGACGCTGCCGGCCGCTTCGACTTCACCCTGCTCGGCAACTACAACGAAACCAAGGTCACCCGCGTGCCGAGCACCTCGCAGCTGTCCTCGCTGACGCCGCCGCCGGTGCTGTTCGATCGCATCAACGTGCTGACCTTCGAGCGCGGCACCCCGAAGGACAAGTACGCCGCCAACGTCGACTGGACCTACGACCGCTTCGGCGCCACCTTCCGCGCCACCCGCTACGGCGAGGTGCTGACGCCCGGCACCACGGCGGCGAACGACTTCCTGCTCGGCCCGAAGGTGCTGCTGGATCTGGAAGCCCGTGTCGACGTCACCGAGCAGTGGCGCGTGGCAGTCGGCGCGGAAAACCTGACCGACGAGTATCCCGATGCCTTCACCATCAACCTCAACACCACCGGCAACACGCCCTACTCGAACTACTCGCCCTTCGGCCGCAGCGGACGCCTGCTGTACGCGCGGGTGAGCTACGACTTCTGAGTTCGCGCCGTAGGATCTCGCAGGCTGAGAGGCCGCCCTTGGGCGGCCTCTCAGCATTCGCCGTCCACACTCCCTGTCGACCAGCGCCGAGGATCAGCGCGCAGGAAGCAGCGGTCGACCTTCGCCCTCGAGACCATCCGCAAACACGCTGTCGAAGCGTTCGAACTCGCGGCAGCCCGGCGCTTCCGCCGCCGCGCGCAGCTCGACGAACAGTGCCTCGTAGTCCGAGATCAGTCGCGTGTTGATGCCGGGCAGCCCGCGCACCATGAACACGCCGAACAGCCCTGCCTCGAAGTCGATCCAGGGCATGAAGCCGAAGGCGCCCAGGCTGTGGATGAGCGGGGGACGCGTGGCCGGACGCTGCGGCAGGAACCAGCTGCCGAGTCCATAGCGGATGGGGGGCTCGGCGGTGGGCGGCGGATCGATCACGGGAAGATCGGCGACGCGATCGCGCCACAGCTCGAACACGCTGTCGCGCGACAGCAGGCGGGCGCCCGAGGCGGCGACACCCTCGTTGGTCAGCAGGTGCAGAACGGCAGCGTAGTCCCGGAGATTGGAGCGGGCGCCACCCGCGATCATGTAGTTGGTGGTCGCGCCAAACGCCTGCCAATCGATGCTGGTGATGCCAAGTGGCGCGCCCAGGGCCTGCTGCCAGCCCTGCTGCCAGTCCTGGCCGCTGGCGACTTCGGCCGCGCGGCCGCCGATGTGCATCGACACTCCACCGTAGGCGAACTGCCCGCCGACGCGGTAGCCCGCCGGAAAGTCGCGGCAGCAGGCGATCTGCTGCACCGCTTGAGCCAGGCTGATGCTGCGGTCGGTGATCTCGGGCGCGCCCGAGTCGTTGCCGTATCCCGAGGTGTGCGAGAACAGCTGGTCGAGCGTCATGCCCGCCTTGTCGCCGCTGAACTCCGGCAGCAGCGGGCCGATTGGTGCGTCCAGGTCGAGCACGCCGCGATCGCTGAGCTGCAGGATGCGCACCGCGCTCAGCAGCTTGCTGGCCGAGGCGATCGCGACCACGGTCTGGGCGCTGTAGCTGCCGGCGTAGTGCTCAACCAGCAGGCCCTGGCGGTTGCCGAGGAGCAGGGCCGCGCCCGGCAGCCCTTCACGCTGACGCATCGACTCGAAGCGCTGCAGGCTGGGGCCGAAATCGCAGCCCGGCCCCTGCTGCGCATCCGCCTGCGGCAGCAGCCCGAGCAGCAGGGCGGCGAAGACCCATGACGCGACCGCGAGGCGAGGGCGTTGAGTCGCTCTGCCGACGCTGGCACGAGCCCGCTGGGGCCGCGGAGAAACGAGGAGGGCACAGGGATCAGCAGAGGCTTCGGGTGTCGCGGGGCGGGTGTGCATGCGCAGGGCCGGTGAGAGTTCCGAACTCCCTCAACGCAGCGGGCGCGTCAAGGTTGACGCGCCCGTGTCTTCACTGCCGGCGGAAGTCTAACGTCGCGCCGTCGACTCAGGTCGTTGCGCTGTCCCGCAGTTCTCGCCGCAGGATCTTGCCGACATTGGTTTTCGGCAGCTCGGTGCGGAACTCGATGTAGCGCGGCTGCTTGTAGCCGGTCAGCTCGTGGCGGCAGTGGTTCTTGATGTCGTCAGCGGTGAGGTTGGGGTCCTTCTTGACGATCACCACCTTCACCGCCTCGCCGGACTTCTCGTCAGGCACGCCGACCGCTGCGACTTCGAGCACGCCCGGGTGGGTCGCGATCACGTCTTCGATCTCGTTCGGATACACGTTGAAGCCGGACACCAAGATCATGTCCTTCTTGCGATCGACGATGTAGCAGTAGCCGTTCGCGTCCATCTTGGCCATGTCGCCCGTCTTGAGCCAGCCGTCGGCGGTCAGCACCTTGGCGGTCTCTTCCGGCCGCTGCCAGTAGCCGGCCATCACCTGCGGGCCGCGGATGCACAGCTCGCCCACTTCGCCGATTGGCAGGATCTGGCCGCTCTCGTCCTGGACCGAGGCTTCAGTGCTGGGCACCGGCAGGCCGATGGCGCCGTTGAAGTCCTTGAGATCCATCGGGTTGATGCAGGCGGCGGGCGAGGTTTCGGTCAGGCCATAGGCTTCGACCAGGGTCACGCCGGTCACCTTCTTCCAGCGCTCGGCCACAGCGCGCTGCACGGCCATACCGCCGCCCAAGGTCAGATGCAGGCGGGAGAAATCGAGCTTGTCGAAGCCCGGAGTGTTGAGCAGACCGTTGAACAGCGTGTTGACGCCGGTGATCGCGGTGAAGCGGATACCCGACAGCGTCTTGACGAAGCCCGGCATGTCGCGCGGGTTGGTGATCAGATGGTTCAGCCCGCCGAACTTGATGAAGACCAGACAGTTCGCCGTCAGCGCAAAGATGTGGTAGAGCGGCAGGGCGGTGATGATCTCTTCCTCACCCAGCTTGACGTTGGTGCCGAGCCAAGCCGAGGACTGCTGCATGTTCGCCACCAGGTTGCGGTGGGTCAGCATGGCGCCCTTGGACACGCCGGTGGTGCCGCCGGTGTACTGCAGGAAGGCGATGTCGGACGGCGCGATGTCGATCGTGGGCAGCTTCTTGCCTGCACCGGCGTTCACCGCGTCGACGAAGTTCACCGCCCCCGGCAGGCTATAGTCAGGCACCGCTTTGCGCACGTACTTCAGCACGAAGTTGACGATGTAGCGCTTGGGGAAGCCCAACATGTCGCCCACGCCGGTGGTGAAGACGTGTTTGACCTGGGTGTCCTTGACGACTTCCTGCACGACGTTGGCGAAGTTCTCGACCACGACGATGGCGACAGCGCCGGAATCATTGAGCTGATGCTTCAGCTCGCGCGGCGTGTAGAGCGGGTTGGTGTTGACCACCGTCAGCCCCGCGCGCAGCACGCCGAAGATCGCCACCGGGTACTGCAGCAGGTTCGGCATCATCAGCGCGACGCGATCGCCCTTCTTGAGCTTGAGATCCAGCAGCAGGTGACAGGCGAACTGGTAGCTCAGGCGATCCAGCTCGTCATAGCTGATCGTCTTGCCCATGTTCTCGAAGGCGGGCTTGCTGCGGTACCGGTCGCAGCTGTCCTCCAGTACCGACACGATGTTGCGGTACTGCTCGAGATCGATCTCGGCGGGGACACCTTTCGGGTAGTGGGCCAGCCACGGGCGCGAGGCGCTCATTCAGTTCTTCCTCCCTGTCGCACCTCGGTGGGTGCGGTTCGAATGCGCCGCGGGCCAGGGTATGCCTGCACCGTGCCCCGCGGTATGTTTTGCCGGATTGGAGCATAGGCCCTCCGGGCAGGCAAGGCGGCCCATGAAGCCTGCAAACCACGAAAAAACCTGCGTAGGAGTGCGTATGCGAACGGTGAGGGAAACCCCTGCGGTACTCGGCTCGGCGGCTCGCTACCAGCGCATACGACGCAGCGCGACACGATGGGCCGGGAGTCTCGTGCTGCTGCTGATCCTCGCCGCCTGCAGCCGCGCGCCGGCAGAGCAGCGCCTGCGCGAGGCGATGGCCGGTCTGCAGGCCGCGATCGAGGCGCGCGATGTCGGTGACGCCATGGCCTTTGTCGGCGACGACTTCATCGGCACCGGCAGCCTCGACCGCGAGGGCGCGCGCAATCTGCTGCGCGTGATGGTGCTGCGCCACCAGACCCTGGGCCTGAGCCTCGGCCCGGCCGAGATCGAACTGTTCGATGGTCGCGCCAGCGTGCGCTTCACTGCGGTTGCGACGGGCGGGCAGGGGGCGCTTCTGCCGCAGTCGGCGCGGGTGTGGAATGTCGAGACCGCCTGGCGCGAAGACGGCGACGATTGGCAGCTGATCTCGGCGGACTGGAAGTAGGCCGCGCGCTGCATTGCGGCATGCTGCCCGGCGCGCCGATAATCGCGGGCCATTCACCTGGCCTGACCCGCGGGATCTCCCATGCTCGACCCACAGCTGCTGCGCGCCCACCTGCTCGACACCGCCGAGCGCCTCAAGAGCACCCGCGGCTTCGAACTCGACGTCGAGCGCCTGCAGGCCCTGGAGGCTGAGCGCAAGCAGATCCAGACGCGCACGCAGGAGCTGCAGAGCCTGCGCAACTCGAAGTCAAAGGAGATCGGCGCGCTGATGGGCCAGATCGCGCGTCTTGGCGCCGGCGACGCCGCCCAGGCGGAATCGGTCAAGGCCAAGGTCGATGAGCTCAAGCGCGAGGTCGCCTCCTTCGCGGAAGAGCTGACTAACGGCGAACAGCGCCTGGAGCAGATCCGACTCTCCATCGACATGATCAGCCTGGGCGTGCCCAACCTGCCGGGCGAGGACGTGCCGCTGGGCGGCAGCGAGGCCGACAACGTCGAGCAGCACCGCTGGGGCACGCCGCGCGCCTTCGACTTCGCGGTCAAGGACCATGTCGAGCTGGGCGCGCACAAGGGCTGGCTGGACGGCGACGCCGGCGCAAAGCTGTCGGGCGCGCGCTTCACCGTGCTGCGCGGCGAGCTGGCCCGCCTGCATCGCGCGCTGGCCCAGTACATGCTCGACTTGCACACGCTGCAGCACGGGTACGTCGAGCACAACATACCTTTGCTCGTTAATGGGGCAACCCTCGTCGGCACCGGCCAGCTGCCGAAGTTCGAAGAAGACCTATTCGCGACCTTTCACAGGTTCGACTCCGAGTCTGGCCGAAGAATCGTCGGCTCGTTCGAGAGCGTCCTTGCGCTGAAGAGGTCGTTTGAAAAGGTGCAGGAAGGGGGTGTGGATGCTCTCGGTCACGCTCTCGACACACTGCAGGCTTATCAGAACCACCTCGTCGATCGCTACCTGATCCCCACCTCGGAAGTGCCGCTGACCAACCTGGTCCGCGACAGCATCGTCGAAGACGCCGAGCTGCCGATGAAGCTCACGGCGCACTCCATGTGCTTCCGTGCGGAAGCCGGAAGCTATGGCCGCGACGTGCGCGGCATGATCCGCCAGCACCAGTTCGAGAAGGTCGAGCTGGTCGCCATCGCGCGTCCGTCCGAGAGCGAGGCCGTACACCAGGCGATGGTGCGCCACGCCGAGACCGTGCTGGAGACCCTCGGCCTGCCGTATCGCAAGGTGCTGCTGTGCACCGGCGACATGGGATTCTCCGCGCGCAAGACCTACGACCTCGAAGTCTGGCTGCCGGCGCAGAACGCGTACCGCGAAATCAGCTCGATCAGCAACTGCGGCGACTTCCAGGCCCGCCGCATGCAGGCCCGCTGGCGCAACCCCGAAACCGGCAAGCCCGAGCCCCTGCACACGCTCAACGGCTCTGGCGTCGCCGTGGGCCGCGCCCTGATCGCGGTGATGGAGAACTATCAGAACGCCGACGGCTCGATCACCGTGCCCGAGGCGCTGCGTGCGTACATGGGTGGCGCCGAGCGGATTGCCTGAAAGTGGCGCTTTCGCTCTTGGGACATACCTATGCGCAAATTCATGTTTCTCGATGGTGGCAAGGAGATTGGCTGGTCCGAGCTTGAGCTTGGAGATCCGCCGATGGGCGTCGCTTTGGGGCGGTTCCACCCCTCCGAGCACTATTCGCCGCCGCATACCGCCATCGAGGTTCGTACGCCTAGCGGTCTTGAAGTGAAGGCTTCAGGTGGCGTTTGTATCCTTGATGACTCCGCTGCTCTGGGCCCTGAAGCGATCGAAGTCTGAGTGTTGGGGATCGTGTTTCCCGCATATGGCTCTCTCTTTCCTGAGCACGTAGCCGCCTACGAGTCCCGATTTCGGGACGGGCTTTAGCTCTTGGGGTGGGTCCTGACCCACCGGAACTCGATGCTCGCCTCGGTCATGCAGCGCGTCGCTTGCCGCTGTCATCGCTCCGTGCGACTTGTCGGCTCATGCAGGGCGTGCCGCTTCACGCCGCGCGGCGCGCACTCGATGCTGCGGTGGCCTCACCCATCAGGTGCCCGTACAGATCCTTCGGATCGGCAAGCCCCGGAATCAGGCCAATGGTCTCGCCCAGGCCCAACTCGGCCGCGCGATCGCGCAAGAGGCGCAGGGCGCTGTAGTCCTCCAGCGCGAAGCCGACCGAGTCGAAGACGGTGATTTCGGAATCGTTGCGACGGCCTTCGGCATCGCCGCACAGCACGCGCCACAGTTCGGTGACACCGAAGTCCGCGGGCATCTGCTGCAGGTCGCCCTCGATGCGCGTTTGCGGCTCGAACTCGACGAAGACTGAAGCGCGCCGCAGCACGTCGGCGGCCAGCTCGGTCTTGCCGGGGCAGTCGCCGCCGACGCCGTTGATGTGCATGCCGGGCTCCAGCATGTCGGCGCTGAGGATGATGGCGTTGGTCTTGTCGGCGGTGACCGTGGTGATGATGTCGGCGCCGCGAACCGCCTCGCGCGTATCCGCGCAGACCACCACGCGCAGGCCGCGGACGGACTGCAGATGCGCCAGCAGCTTGGCGGTCGCCGCCGGATCGACATCGAACAGACGCACTTCTTCGATGCCCATGAGGTAGTGAAACGCCAGCGCCTGGAATTCACTCTGCGCGCCGTTGCCGATCAGCGCCATCACCTTCGCGTTCTTGCGCGCCAGGTGCTTTGCCGCCATCACCGAGGTCGCCGCAGTGCGCATGGCGGTGGTGAGCGTCAGCTCGGAGAGCAGGGTGGGGCGGCCGGTGTCGACGTCGGCCAGCACGCCAAAGGCCATCACCGTGGGCAAGCCTTCGCGGGTGTTCTTGGGGTGCCCGTTGACGTACTTGAAGCTGTACTCCTTGGCGTCGGTCACCGGCATCAGCTCGATCACGCCGACGTCGGAGTGCGAGGCCAGACGCGCGCACTTTTCGAATTCGTTCCAGCGGCGGAAGTCGGCCTCCAGGTACTCGACCATCTGCGCCAGCACCTGCGGCAGACCCAGGCGGGCAACCAGGCGGGAGACATCGAGGGTGGTGAGCAGGGTGGTCATGGCGGGCTCCGGCGAAGGGTTCGGTGCCTGCGCATTGTCCGGAGCCTGGCGGCAGCGCGAAACGGCAGAAGTGTCAGCGTTTCGCCATTGTGCTGGCGAAATGACAGATAGAGATGGCAATCTGCACACATGGACGAACTCGACCAGCAGCTGATCGCGCGCCTGCGCGCCAATGCCCGCGCCTCCGTGGCCGAACTCGCGGCGGCGCTGAAGGTGTCGCGCGGTACCGTCACCAACCGCATGGCCAAGCTGGAGCGCGAGGGCGTGATCAGCGGCTATACACTGCGGCTGCGCCCCGACGCCGCCCGCGAGGAAGTGCGGGCCTGGACGTCGATCGCGGTGGAAGGCAACCAGCTCAAGGTGGTGCATGCCCTGCTCGGCGAGCCCGGCGTCGCGGCCCTGCACGACACCAACGGACGCTGGGATCTGCTGGCCGAGCTGCGCGTACGCGATCTGACCGAACTGTCGGCCGCGCTGGAGCGTATCCGCGCGATGCCGGGCGTGAGCGCGACCGAGACCAGCCTGCATCTGAAGAGTTGGCGGGCGTGAGAGCCGCGACTGACTTGAAGCTGGGCTTCGGGGTGGGGACTGGCGATTCGGGATGCAAAGCAGCTTGGTCGCAGGGGCCAGGCCATCGGACATCGGACCTTGGACTGCCCCGTCTCTGTAGGAGCCTGCTTGCAGGCGACCGCCGGCTGCGCTCCGCCCAAGTGTATGGGTCGCGAGCAAGCTCGCTCCTACAACAGCCGGGACGTGTCGCGAGCAAGCTCGCTCCTTCAACGGCCGAGTCGTGTCGCACGCAAGCTCGCTCGTACAGGATGCGCACACGCACCGATTAGCGCGCGGAGCATCCCTACGGGCGCCCCGCTGCTGAGGGCTGACTGTCGCGGCGGCTGCGCCGAAGTTGTTGCCCTTTGCTGTCCCGTGACACACCGGCTTGCCCTAAGGCAAGGGCGATCAAGTCCCTCCTGAACTTGATCAGCGGTTGCGCCCTGCTTGGCGTGCGGCAACGCAGAGTTCTCAAGCGCTGCCCTCGATCTGTCGCTGCCCCGGCGGCCGGCCCTTCATGAACTGCCGGTACAGCACCGGCACCACGAACAGAGTGAGCACGCTGGAAAAGGCCAGACCCCAGACGATCGCCGAGGCCACCGGGCCCCACAGCAGGCTTTCGCCGGCAAAACCCATGGCCAGCGAGAACAGGCCGGCGATGGTGGTACCGGTGGTCATGGCGATCGCGATGACGCGGCGGCGGGCGGCGTAGATCGCCGCGTGCAGGGTCCGCATGCCGGCAGCGCGGCGGCTGTTGGCCGCATCGATCAGCACGATCGCACCGTTCACCGAAATGCCGATCAGGGCGATCCCTCCGTAAAGGGTGTACAGCGAGACCGGGTTGCCCGAGACGACCACGCCCAGGGTCACGCCGACCAGGGCCAAGGGCACGGTGACGAGGATGAGCAAGGGCTGCCAGTAGCTGCGGAACTGTGCGGCCAGGATCAGATAGATCAGGCCGATGCCCAGCAGGCCCAGCGGCCCCATCGCCGCCAGCGATTCGTTGATGTCGTCGAGCTGGCCGGAGAAGTCGAGGTCGGCGTTCGGATAGTCCGCGCGCACGGTCTCCCAGCGCTCGCGCAGGGTCTGCGCCGCCGCCACCGCATTTTTCACGTCGAGATCGAGATCGGCCTCGACGGTGATCGCGCGGCGGAAGTTCCAGTGCTTGATCAGGTCGGCACTGGTGCGCGTCTCGGCCTTCACCAGGGCGCCCAGCACGGTGCTGCCTCCGCCGCTCGAGGCCCGCGTTCGATGGGCGCAGACCGGCCTCAGCGCGCCGCGCGCTGGCTGACCGCGACGCTGCCGAGGATCAGCACGCCCGCTAGCAGCATCGGCAGGGTCACCGGCTCGTCGAGCAGCCACCAGGCCCAGCTGACGGCGAACAGCGGGATCAGGTAGGTCACCGTCGAGGCGCGGCTGGCACCCACCCGCGCAATCAGCCGGTAGTACATGACCATGGCGATCCCGGTGCACAGCACGCCCAAGCCCAGCGCCGAGCCCCAGGCCAGCAGCGGTGGATTGACCGCCGGCCAGTAGGCAATCGCGAAGGGCAGCACCAGCAGTGAGGAGCAGAGCAGATTGGCCGCGGCCACAGCACCCGCAGGCAGGTGCGACAGGTGCCTGCGCACCAGATTGATGCCGATGCCGTAGAGGAAGGCCGCCAGCGTGCCGGCTGCCGCGGCAAGCCCCACGCTGGCACCGGCGCTGCGTCCGCTGGCCAACACCACCACGCCGACGAAGCCGATCGCCAGCGCCATCGCCCGCCGCTGGCCGATCTTCTCGCCGAAGAACAGGAAGCCGACCAGGGCGGTGAAGGGCACGGTCATCGCATTGGTGATCGCGCCGATGCCGGCCGGCGCGCGCTCGGCGGCCCAGGCGAACAGGGTGAAGGGCACCGCGGAGTTGATCGCCGCCACCAGCACCAGCAGCGGCCACAGCCGCCACGGGAACCGCGCGCGGGCCAGCCACAGGAAGGGCAGCAGGATCAGCGCGCCGAAGGCCAGCCGCAGCTCGACCAGGGGCAGGGCGCCGAAATGCGGGGCAGCGATGCGCATGAACAGGAAGGAGGCCCCCCAGATCGCGCCGAGCACGGCGAGTTCGATCGGCGTGAGCCAGCGCGCAGCGAGGCCGGGCTGCGGAAGGGGAAGCGTGGAAGCGGGTGCGGACATGGGGCGAACTCGTGGGGGAGGGAGAGCCGCGAATCTGCTGCGAGGCACAAGTCTGGTCATCCGCTGAAACCGGCGCTGGCCGTTTCCGGACCGCGCAGACCAAAGTCCTGCAGCGCAGCGAATTGTCCGCGCAGGCGTCGCCTTCACAAGCGACTTATGCTTGCGCGAGCCACAAGTATCATTTGAGTCGAACATGGCCCTGCACAGCGATTGGCTCTCCGCCCTGGCCGCCTTCGAGGCCGCCGCGCGCCATCAGAACTTCGCCCACGCCGGCGAGGAGCTGCATCTCACTGCGAGCGCGGTCAGCCACCACGTGCGCCGGCTGGAGGCACGGCTCGGCCTGCCGCTGTTCCGTCGCCACGCCCGAGGCGTGCAGCTCACTGCGGAAGGTCGTTTGCTGGCGGATGCGGCGTCCGGCGCCATAGCCGACATCGACGCGGTGATGCGCGGCCTGCGCGGCAGCCGCGAGCGCGAGCCGCCGGTGCGCATCACCACCCTGCATTCCTTCGCGTCGAGCTGGCTGATCCCGCGCCTGCCGGACTTTGCGCGCGCGCATCCGCAGATCCGCCTGAATGTCGATACCGGCAGCGCGCTGACCCGCTTCGACGACAGCGGGCCGGATCTGGGTATTCGTTACGGGCCGGGACGATGGCCGGGCTTGACCGCCGCGCCTCTGCTGGAGGATCGCCTGTTCGCAGTCGCCGCACCGCGGCTCGCGCGCGGCATCGGCAGCGCCGAAGAGGTGCTGCAGCTGCCGCTGATCGCCGACCTCGCGGTGCAGGGCTGGCGCGACTGGTGCCGCATGGCCGGGCTGCGGGTTGGCGTGCCCGACGAGCGCTATGTGTTCAGCGACAGCACCGACATGCTGGCCGCCGCCGAGCAGGGCCTCGGTGCCGCGCTGGCGCGCTCCTCGATCGTGCAGCCCTGGCTGGACGCGGGCACCCTGGAACAGCTGCCAGGCCCCGAATTGCCGGGGCGCTACAGCTACCACGTGGTCTGGCCCGAGCACCGACGCCTGAAGCCGGCCGCGCGCAGCGTGGTGGACTGGCTGCTGGCGCAGGCGGGGCAGGGTTGAGGGCATTGCCTGTGCGTTGTCCAGTCCGCTGAAGCTGCGAGCGCAGATCCGCTACGCCCGCAGGGGCTGCCCCAGGACAACGCAGAAAAATTCAGCGTTGTCGCGCGCCGTGGAGGGCGCGCTCGCGGATCGAGCACGCCAGTGCACGATCCAGCGTGACCGAGCGAAGCGAAGGTGTCGCCGCGTCGCGGCCGAGCGAGTCCGGACCTGCGCCGGACTCGCGACCACGGATCAAGGCCGGGAGGGACTTGATCCGTGTTGCCTTACTCGGGCAGGAGATCCACCGCCACGTCGACCGCTGAGCGAGCCTGCTCGCCAAGTCGTGCCGCGCGTTCGCAGACCGTGCTGGCCTCGGCGCTGCCGCGCACCCAGCTCAGCTCGCAACGCTGGGCGTATTGGGCTGCTTCGGCCAGCGCGCTGAGCGCCACGTCCTCGCGATCGCGCAGGTCGCGGTCCTCGCTGCCGGCCATTTCGCGGCGACGCAGGTCGACCGCTTCGAGCAGGGTTTGCTCGAGTTCGACCAGCTTCAGCGAAGGCTGTAGCAGGCGCAGCAGGGCCTGGATGCTGCGCAGAGCCAGCACTGGGCCGCCATTGCGCTGGCCGGCGAGGCTGGCGCTCTCCAGCGCGAAGATCGCCGAGTTCCAGTGCGAGTTCTGCTGTGCCGCCTTGAAGTCGCTCGGCCCACGGCAGTTGGCGCCGCAGAAGGGCCGCGGAATCAGGTTGCCGTTGTTGTCGATCCAGCGGAAATCGTCCGCCTGATAGACGAAGAAGGACTCGAAGTCGGAGTTGGGCCAGGCCACCGGCACGCCGTCGACGCTGATGTCGATACCGCTGCCGCTGCAGCCCGGCAGGTCGCGCAGGCGGATCACGATCGGGTCCTGCGTGCTGATGTTGGCGGTACCGAAGTGCTGGCCGAACTGGGTGACCCACTGGGTGTTTTCCGAGCCCTGCAGGCGGATGCCGCAGGCCCCTGCCTTGGGCGCGATGGCGTCGTGCCACTGGCTGTTGATCGTGACCTGGCCGGGCTGGATGAAATCATTGCCGCCGAAGTGGATGTAGTAATCGTGGCTGGACGCGGCCTGGGCGGTATGGGCGAGGGTGCCGGCGAGCAGCAGCGCGCAGCTGCCGGCGAGAGTGCGGAGGGTGTTCATGGCGTCGTTCCTTGGGGATGGCCGCGACGGGTGTCGCCGGGCTCATCGACGGACACGCGATTGCGAGGGCGAAACGACAGGGTCAGCTACCAGCCGCTGAGCACGGGCGGTGCCAGGTCAAGTCGAGTTCGAGCGTCTGGGCCGTATCGAGGGCCCAGGCAGCCCGTGCGAGCTGGGTCGATTCGGCGATGTCGGGCGGTTGAACAAGCCGAACCGTGGGGGCGTTGATGCGTGCGGCGGGCCAGTGCCCACCCTATGCATGGCAGCAGTCGCTGCCCGGCGATCGAACGCGCATCTACAGGGTGGGCCCTGGCTCACTGCAGCATGAGCCTCGCCATACGAGTCGGCGGTCCACAGGGTGGGCCCTGGCCCAGCGCAGGCCGTGCATCGCATCGCAGCGCGTCAGCCGCAGGTCGATCGAACGTCGCCCAGCACACGCCGATCGCGATTCGCGCAAGGCCCCGGCTGAGGGCCCGGCGCCAGCGGGCGCGCCCCTTCTTGCCTGCGTGATTCAAGTGCCTGGTGGGTTGCTCTTGCCCGTCAGGCCGGCACGCCTCTGCGGTGCAGCCGACTCGGCGGCAAGCCCTTCATGAACTGCCGGTACAGCACCGGCACCACGAACAGGGTGAGCACGCTGGAGAAGGCCAGACCCCAGACGATCGCTGAGGCCACGGGGCCCCACAGCAGGCTCTCGCCGGCAAAGCCCATCGCCAGCGAGAACAGGCCGGCGATGGTGGTGCCGGTGGTCATGGCGATCGCGATTACGCGGCGGCGGGCGGCGTAGATCGCCGCGTGCAGGGTGCGCATGCCGGCAGCGCGGCGGCTGTTGGCCGCATCGATCAGCACGATCGCACCGTTCACCGAAATGCCGATCAGGGCGATCGCGCCGTACAGGGTGTACAGCGAGACCGGGTTGCCCGAGACGACCACGCCCAGGGTCACGCCGACGAGTGCCAAGGGCACAGTGACGAGGATCAGCAAGGGCTGCCAGTAGCTGCGGAACTGCGCGGCCAGGATGAGATAGATGAGACCGATGCCGAGCAGGCCCAGCGGCCCCATCGCCGCCAGCGATTCGTTGATGTCGTCGAGCTGGCCGGAGAAGTCGAGGTCGGTGTTCGGGTAGGCCGCGCGCACGGTCTCCCAGTGCTCGCGCAGGGTCTGCGCCGCCGCCACTGCATTGTTCACGTCGAGATCGAGATCGGCCTCGACGGTGATCGCGCGGCGGAAGTTCCAGTGCTTGATCAGGTCGGCACTGGTGCGCGTCTCAGCCTTCACCAGGGCGCCCAGCACGGTGCTGCCGCCGCCGGGCAAGGCCACCGGCTGGGCCAGCAGGGCTTCGACCCGATCCAGCCGCTGCGGCCGCGCCTGCACGCGCAGTTCGACCTTCTCGCCGCGGTCGCGCAGGTCGGCCACCACTTCGCCGTCGACATGCAGGCGTACCAGGCGCGCCACCGCGGCCGGGTCCAGCCCGGCCTCACGGGCGGCGGCCACGTCGACTTCGAGGGTCAGCTCGCTGCGCCCGGGGCTGGCATCGTCGCTGATGTCGCGGGTGCCTTCGATGCCCTTGACGATCTGCTTCACCCGCTCGGCGGCGGCCGCCAGCTCTGCGGGATCGTCGGCGCGCACCTTGACGCTGATGGCTTTGCCGGTGGGCGGGCCGCCGCTCAGCTTGAGGAAGGACAGCGCCGCAGGCACGGGGGCCGACTCGACGTCCTCGCGCATGGCTTCGATGATCTCGTCGATCAGGCGCGCGTCCTCGGTCGCGGGATTGAGCGACACCGCGATCTGGCCGTAGCGATCGCCAAACACCGCTTCGTCCGGGGTGAACTTGATGCCTGCCATCGACACCACCGAGCGGGCCTCGCCCTCGCGCAGGTGCCGTCGCACGATCTGCTCCACCGTCAGCGTGTGCTGGATGCTCTCCTCGATCGGCGTGGTCGGCGGCAGGTCGACGTTGACGTAGAACAGCCGGATCGGATCGAAGGCGAAGAAGTTGAAGCGCACGGGGCCGCTGTTGAATTTCCACCCGATCAAGATCGCCAGCAGTGCAGCGACGAACAGGGCGAAGGCACCGCTCAGGTAGGGCACAGGCTTGCGCATGACGTGGATCAGCGCGCGCGTGTACTTGACCCGCAGCGCATGCGTCCAGCGCTCGCGCCAGGCCTGGCTGCGTGACGCGCTGAGCGCCTTCGGGCCCAATGCGACGACGTGTGCGGGCAGCATCCACACGGCCTCGATCAGGCTCACCGTCAGTCCCACCGTGACCACGAAGGGAATGACGAACATGAATTGGCCCAGGATGCCCGGCAGCAGCATCAGCGGCAGGAAGGCCGCCACGGTGGTGGCCACGGCGGCCAGCACCGGCAGCCCGACCTCGCGCAGGCTTTCGAGCCCGGCCTGAAGTGCGTCGGTTCCGCGCTGCATGCGGTAGTACATCGCTTCGACCACGACCACAGCATCGTCGACCAGCATGCCCAGCACGATGACGATGCCGAGCAGTACCGAGACGTTGAGCGAGTTGCCGGTGATGTCCAGCAGGATGAAGGTGCCGGCGATCGAGAACACCACGCCGAGCGCCACCATCGCCGAGATGCGCGAACCCAGAAACAGCCAGCACACCCCCAGCACCAGGATCAGGCCGACCAGGGCGTTGTCCTGCATGATCGCCAGCGCGTCGCGGGTCGGCAGGGACTGGTCGTCACTCAGCACCAGCGACAGCCCCGTGCCGGCCAGCACGGCATTCTTGCGTTCGACGTACTCGCGCAGCCGGTCAACCAGTTCCAGGGTGTTGCTGCCGCCGATCTTGGTTATCGACATCAGCACGGCTGGCTGGCCTTCGGTGCCGACCAGCTGGCGCGGGCGCTGGCTGACCCGGCGCACCTCGGCCAAGGTGTCGAGCCGCACCGGGCTGCCGTCGGCGAGCGGCAGCTCGAAGCCCGCGAGGCGCTCCACGTCGGGCACGGCGCCGGCCACGCGCACCAGCCATTCGGCATCGCTGGCATCCTGCTTGCCCGCGAAGACGTCGCGGAACCAGCCGCGCAGCGCGTCCGCCAGCTGCACCGCATTCACTCCGCGCGCGGCGAGCGCCTGCGGGTCGAACTCGACCCGCAGCTCGGGATCGCGAAAGCCCAGCGCCAGCACGCGGTCGACGCCGCTTATGCGCTCAATGTCCTCGCGCACGCTGCGCGCAGCGAAGCGCAGGTGCTCGTCATCGGCCTGGCCGCGCAGCACCACCATGGCGGTGGGGAATCCGTTCGCCGAGGTGATTTCGAGGATGTCCGGGTCCAGCGCCTCGACCGGCAGCTCGGCATTGGCCTTGTTCTGGATCTCGCGGCGCACATCGTTGACGCGCTTGTCGAAGGTGCGCTCGTCGATCTCGCGAAAGCGCACCAGGATGTTGCTGACCCCCTCGCGCGAAGAGCTGATCACCCAGCGCACGTCCTGCACATTGCGCAGGGCATCTTCCAGCGGATTGGTGATCTTGGCTTCGACGTCCTCGGCGGAGGCGCCGGGCAGGGCAGTCGTGATGTTCAGCCAGTTGAAGTTGATTTCCGGATCCTGCTCGCGCGGCATGGTCGCGTAAGCGATCGCGCCCATCACCAGCACCACGGCGAAGGCGATATTGGCCAGCGGATGGTGGGTGATGAGGCGTTCGAGCAGGCTCATGGTTCGAGCACCGGCAGCGCGTCGCCCTCGTTCAGGCCCTGCTGGCCGCGACGGACCACGCGCGTGCCGGCAGGCACCTCAAGTCGGAAGGGTCGGCCTTCTTCGGCGCCCTCGGCGGGGACGAAGCGCGCAGCGCCGGCCGCATCGATAAAGGCGCCCAGCTGGCCGCCCCGCTTGACCATCAGTTCGGCAGGCAGCAGCAGGGCCGCGCTGGTCCACTCGATCTGGCCGGTGCTGCCCGCAGGCGCGGTGTCGGCGGTGAAAGCGAAGCGCGCGAGCCGCGTGCGCGCGCTGCGTTCCAGCAGCGGCGACAGCGCTTCGAGCCGCAGCGGGTAGCGCTGGCCGGCCGTCACGAAGACGATTTCGCGCCCGCCTTCGAGCCGGGCGGCGGCTTCTGGCGCGAGCCGGGCTTCCACTTCGGGGGCCGCGGTGGATACCAGTCGCAGCAGCGGCGTGCCCGGTGCCGCGAGCGCGCCGACCTGGGCCTGGCGCTCCAGAACCACACCGGCAAAGGGGGCGCGGACCGCGCACTTCTCCAGCTGCCGTGCCGCGATGTCGCGCGCTGCGCGCGCCAGTTCGAGCTCGGCCTGGGCGGCGTCGAGGCCGGTTTCCAGCGCCAGCAGTTCGTCTTCGCTGAGGTGGCGTTCGGCGCGCAAGCGGCGGCCGCGCTCGGCCCGCTGCGTCGCCAGCGTCAGACGCGCCTGCGCGGCGCGAAGCTGTGCCTCGGCCTGCTGCAGCGCCAGCCGGGCGTCGCGTTCGTCGAGGCTCACCAGCAGGGCGCCGCGCTCGACGCTGCGGCCGGCGTCGGTGTGCACCGCGGATACCGCGGCCGCGACTTCGGCGGCGATCAGCGCATCGTTCGGCGCCAGCACCGCTGCGCTGGCGGTCTGCCGATCGGGCAGGGCGAGCGACTCGATCGGCTGCAGCTCGATGAGGCTTGCGGCGTCGTTCTGCGCGTGCACAGCGCCGGCTGCCAGCGACGCGGCCAGCAGCAGCGCGGCAAGCCCATGGGCAGACGCAGCCGCTGCGAAGGCCAAACGAATAGCGACATGTGTGCGCATGCAGAGACATCCTGTCGAAGTTGCGCGCGGGCGGAGTAAGGCTGGCGCGCGAAGCCCTCATTTCAGCATGGGCAAGCGACCTGCGACAGGTGAGCTCTGTCTGCTGCTCGAAGCGCAGTCGAGCCGCGGCAGTGGCGTTTCGGGCAGCGCAGCGGCGAGGACGCCGGGCCCCTGCGCGGAGATGGGCGGACGGCGCCGGCCCGAGCGTCCGACCGCAACCCCGCGTGACGCTTAGGCGACGCTCCTGCGCAGTCCACGCGCCCCGAGCGCAAGCATCGCCAGCGCCCACAGGGCCAGCATGCCGAGCAGGCCCAGGGGCGCGGCGGGTGCTTCGGTGGTGTCCGCGTAGCGCGGCACTTTGCCTTCATCCTCGATCGTCCAGGCGCGCTCTTCGAACACGTAGGGGTACAGCTGCAGGCGCAGCGCGCGGTGCAGGTCGCGCACCCGATCCAGAAACTGCAGATGGGCTTCGAGATCGCTCTCGGCCAACCGGTGCAGGGCTGCCTGCGTGGCGACGGCGGGCAGCAGCCAGCCCAGCTGGTGGGTGCTCCGCTCGCGCTGACGCAAGCGCTCTCGGTACTCCGCGCTGGCCTCGCGCACGGCAAGATCGCCAGCGTGCTGCAGGGCGTAGTACCACTTCCAGTGGAAGCGCGTCTCGACCGGCGGGGTGTCGCGCCACTCCGGGTGGTCGACAAAGAAGCGCGCGAAGGTCTCGGGCTTGGGGCGGTCCCAGCCGGCATGCACTTCTTCGCGTTGGGCCAGCATCAGCTCCAGGCCGCTGTCGACCGGTAGCGCGCGCTGCAGGGCCGCCTGCCCCAGGCTGGGCAGCACCAGACAGAGCAGCAGCCACAGCCCGACCAGGCGGGCGGCGTGCGCGCCGGAGCCGCCGCGGGCGCTGGCGACGGCGAGGCACAGCCCCGCCCAGAACAGAACGTAGAGCGTGCAGAGGCCGATCAGGCTCACCAGGGCTGTGGCGGCGGCGCCGCTGCTGATCGCGAACGGCAGCACGGGCAGACACAGCGCCAGCAGCACCAGCGCGGTGCGCAGCCCCGCGCGTCGCCACCACAATCCGCCCCCGGCCGCGGGCAGCGCGCGCAGCAGCGCCAGTCGTCCCGCTTCGCGTTCGGCGCTGAACAGGTCGTGCAGCAAGGCGATCAGCACCAGCGGCGTCAAATACACGAGCACGAAGGCGAAGTCGAAGCGACCGGTCAGCGCCAGCGCCGGGTTGGCGTGCTCGCCCTCGTAGATCTGCGCTTCCAGCCCCAGCGCGCGGACCCGCATGAGCCAGGGCGCGATGTCGCGCTGACCCACGGCGCTGAAGCCGAGCGCGGCGGGTTCGTCCCAGGCCAGAACAGAGCGGTGATAGGCGAGATTGCCGGCGTCGCCGCTGGCGCCATAGCGGGCCAGCACCAGGGCGCTGCTCTCGGCCTGCAGGGCCTGGGCTTCGGCGATGCGCGCGCGCTGCGCGTCCATCTGCCGCGCCCCGTTCCAGCTGGCGGCAAGGCTGAGCGTGCCCAGCACCAGCAGGGCGAACACCGCCATGCGCGCGCGCAGCAGCAGGCGCAGCTCACGGCGCAGCAGCGCGAACGCGCGTGGACGCTGCACGCCCACAGCAGCCGCTACGATCGTGCTCATGCCGCGTGCTCCGCGCGTGCTGCAAGCCGATGCAGTGCGATGCCCAGCAGCAGCATCCACAGCAGGAGCACCGCGGCCGCGCGCAGCACCTGTGCGTCCAGCGTCGGCGCGGGCGGCACGAACTCGAAGCGCGGCAGTGTCGCCCAGGTGTCATGCGAAAGCTTCTGCGCGCGGTCGTCGACCTGCTTGATCTCTTCCGCATGCAGAGTGTTGAGCGCCTGCACGAAGGCGAAGCGATGCTGCTCCGCCTGCGCGAGAAACGCGCGGTGGGTGCCCGCATCGGTGCCGCTCAGTTGCATCGAGGCGGGGCGCAGGGCCAGCAGCGGCGACAGCCAGCCTAGCGTGGCGAGCGCGTCCGCTTGCGAGGCCTCGATCGTCTGCAGGGCCTGCATCTGCTGCTGGAACAGCTCGCTGGTGAGCCGTTCGCCTTCCAGCATGACCAGACCACCGTAGTTGACCGGCAGGTCTTCGATGCGCTGCACGCCGTAGCGTTCCAGCACCTGCTGGCGGAACGCGCTGAAGTAGGGGTCGTTCGGGTTGTGGCTGTCGCCGATCGCTGCCAGCGCTTTCTGCACGCCGATGTCGGTGGCGACCCGCGTGGGCAGCGGCTGGCTCCGCTGCAGCTGGTCGGCGGCGATGCGCGGCAGGGCCACGCACAGCACCGCCCACAGCGACAGCCCGGCCAGTAGGGCCTCGCGTGGCCGCGGCGCGAGCAGCGAGATCTGCAGGGCCAGCAGCACCCACAGCAGGGCGTGCAGCAGGTACAGCGCGCACAGCAGCACCGCGGGCAGAAGCCGGCCGTGCGCGCTGGCCACCGTGAGCACGGCGATCAGCGCCGGCGCGCTGAGCGTGGCCGCGACGCCGGACTGGGCAAGCAGCTTGCCGGCAACGATCTGCGCCAGCGGCACGCCCTGCACCCGCAGCAGGCGCAGACTGCCGCCGGCGCGCTCGCGGGCGATGGCGGCGTGCGCCAGCAGCACGATCAACAGCGGCAGCAGCAGCTGCAGGACAAAGGCCGGGCTGAGCTGGCCGAAGCGCAGCAGCAGGGAAGACTGCCGCGCATCGCCGAAGTTGGCGCTGTTCTGGCGATGGCCCTCAAGGTAGATCAGATGCCCGGTGTAGGCGTCCACGCCGAAGTCGAAAAACGCCAGCGGGCCCAAGGGGCGCAGCGCGAACTGGCCGTAGTGCACGACCCGGTGCGGGTGCCGATCCGGTTGATCGAGAAAGGCCTGGTCGCTGCTGGCCTGCGCGCGCGCGCGGGCGGAGTCGGCGCGGGCGCGCTGATCCAGTGCCGCCACCGTGGCCGCCAGCATCAGGATCAGCATCAGTACGGCCGCCGCGCGGCTCAGGCCGTGGCGCAGCAGCCAGCGCAGCTCTTCGCGGGCGATCCGCACGACGTGGCCGCGGCGCGGCTTGAGCGTCCAACCGGTGCCTTCGATTGAAACCGTCGCGCTCACGCCGCCGCCTCGGCGAAGCGTCGATGCAGGGCGTTGAGGTCGAAGCGGTCCTCGCCCTGCGCGCGCCATTCCTCGACGATGCGGCCGTCGGCGAGAAAGCCGATGCGGTCCGCGGTGTCGGCGGCCGAAAGCAGGTCGTGGGTGACCATCAGCACGGCCACTCCGTTCGCCTTCAGCGCCTGCAGCAGGGCGTTGAGCTCGGCCGTGGCGCGCGGGTCCAGACCCGAGCCCGGCTCGTCGAGGATCAGCACCGGCGTGCGTCGCGCCAGCGCCAGGGCGATGGCCACCTTCTGGCGCATGCCCTTCGAGTAGCCCGACAGGGGTCGCCGCCAGGCTTCGCGCGGCAGCGCCACCCGCTGCAGGGCGGGTTCGATCACGCCGACGGGATCAGGCTCGATGCCCGCCAGGGCAAGCAGATAGTCCAGGTTCTCGACGGCCGACAGATGCTCGTACAGGGCGATGCTCTCGGCGACGTAGGCGAGCTGCGCGCGCGCATCCTGCACGTGGGTACGCACATTGATGCCGGCGATCCGCAGCTCGCCGGCCTCGGGCTTGATCAGCCCCAGCAGAGCCGCGACCGTGGTCGACTTGCCGGCGCCGTTGCCGCCGAGCAGGGCATAGACCTCGCCTGCGCGCACCTGCAGGTCGAGCCCTCGCAGTACAGGCTGCTCGCCATAGCGGTGATGCAGCCCACGCACTTCGATGCGCAGATCCTCCGGCTGCCAGCCCATGTCAGAACCTCAGCTGCGCGCCGACCGTGATGCGGCGCATCTCGCCCGGCGTGACCCAGGTGCGCAGCACTGAGCTGACGTAGTGCTCGCGATCGAACAGGTTGTCGACATCCAGCGAGAGGCTGAAGCGATCGCTGGGCTGCCAGTAGGCGACCAGCTTGGCGGTGCTGTAGGAGGGCAGGCGGAACAGGGCAAGGCCGCTGGCCGCTTCGGCGCGGGTGCGGGTCTCGCCGGCGCGCTCGCCGACATAGGTCACGCCGCCGCCCAGGCCGATGAGGCCGCGGCCGAGGCTGCGCTCATGCACCGCCAGCAGGCTGCCGTTGCGGCGCGGCACGTTGATCAGGGCGCTGCCCACGTCGAGCACGTTGTCGCGGGTGACCTCGGCATCGAGCTGCACCCAGGCGGCGTTGAGTCGCCAGTGTTCGCCGATGCGGCCCGAAGCATCGAACTCGAGGCCGCGGCTGCGCACTTCGCCGGCGGCGATGGAGAAGCCAGCGTTGGCGGGGTCGCCGGTCAGCACATTGCGCTTGTCGATCTGGAAGGCGGTGAGCGTGGCGCCGAAGCCGCCGTCGCGATGCTCCCACTTGGCGCCGGCCTCCAGCGCGTGGCCTGATTCGGGATCGAAGGCGGCGCCGTTGACGTCGCTGCCGGCATTCGGCCGGAACGACTGGCCGACGTTCGCGAACAGGGTGTAGCCCGCGCCGCCGAGCCAGGACAGGCCCAGGCGCGGCACCCATTCGGTCGGATCCTGTTCGCTGCGGCGGCCGTTGCGGCGGTTCTCGAAGTCCTGCTGGAAGCGCTCGCCGCGCACGGCGGCGACGACGCGCCAGCGCTCGCCGAAACTCATCGAATCCTGCAGGTAAAGCGCCGTGCTGCGCTGGCGTTCGAAGGTGTCGGTGTTCGCCAGCGGTGTTGGCCGCGGCTGACCATAGACCGGGTTGAACAGGTCGATGGCATAGGGCGCGGCTGCGCTCGGGTTGATGCGCAGCATCAGCTGGCTCAGCTCGAACTCGTAGCGCTCGACGCCGATCAGCAGCTCGTGTTCGACGGCGTCGCTCTGGAGGCGGCCAACGGCTTCGAGCTGCAGCGCGGTGTCGTCCGATTCGTAGTCGCGGAAGCGACGCTGGCGGCGCAGCGTGCGGCCATCGGCCTCGACCAGGGAGGGCTCGGTCGAGAAGCCTCGTAGCGTGCCGTCCTTCCGCGACAGCGCGCCGCGCAGGTTCCAGGCCTCGTTCATCGCGTGGTCGATGCTCAGCTGGTGTTGGGCGTTCTGCAGGCGCACGCGGCCGTCAGCGGGTTCGCCGTTGAAGCGCTCCACCGGCACGACGCCGAGCTGTCCATTGATGGCCGGCACGCCGCGATCGAGCACGGCTTCATGGCGCAGCCACTGGCCCACATAGTTCAGTTCGGTATCGAGGCCGAGCTTCCAGGTGAACGCAGGGGCGAGCAGCCGACGCTGCTGGTTGACGACATCGCGGAAGCTGTCGCGGTCTTCCACCGCGGCATTGAGTCGCCAGGCGAAGCTCTCGCCCACGGGTGCCGTGCTGTCGAAAGCGGCCCGTCGGAAAGCGTGGCTGCCGCCATACAGTTCGATGGACGAGGCCGGCTGCCACAGCGGCCGCTTGCTGACCACGTTGACCGTGCCGCCGGGCTCGCTGCTGCCGTACAGCGCCGAGGCTGGCCCCTTCAGAAACTCGAAGCGCTCGACGTCGGCGGTGTCGCGCGGGGCATTGAAGCCGCGGTTGGCCGAAAAGCCGTTCAGCAGCAGGGCGCTGCCGGTGTTCTCGTTGCCTGGCAGGCCGCGCAGCGCAAGGTTGTCCCACAGCCCGCCGAAGTTGTTCTGGCGCGAGACGCCGCCGACGTAGTCGACCGTATCGGAAAGGCGCAACGCACCGAGGTCGTCGATGGCCTGACGGGAGAGCACGCGCACCGACTGCGGCAGCTCGCGCAGCGGCAGGGCCGACTTCGCCCCGGCCGCGTCGTCCGCGTAGTAGGTGCCGGAGACGCTGCGCCCGACCACCTCGATGGCATCCAGCCGCTCGGCATCGCTGTCTTCGGACTGCGCAAAGGCGGGTTTGGGCGCTAGTGCGAGCAGCGCCACGGCGATGGCATGGGTCAGCGCGAGAGTCCGGAGCGTGCAGGGGGCGTGGGTGGGCATGGCAGAAAGCGGCTTGGGCGAAGTGAAACACTATAACGTCCCGTGACGCGCCCGCGAAGTAGGCCGAAGGGCAGGGATGTGCTCCCCGCTTGGCAGCCGTCCAGCGCTTTCGAAGCGCGCTCGCAGGCTGTCTGTTGAAGCGCAGCCTGCGAGCTCGGCCATGGAGGGCCGAGTCGACACGGCAAGCGCGTAGGCGATGAATGTGTTGGCAGAAGGTGCGGGCCCGTGCTGGACCGCGGATTCGAAAAACTTCCGGGAAGGCAGCGTTTCGACAAGCCGCTTGAAGGGCACGTCAGCCCTGCCAGTCCTTCAACACCAGCAGCCGCGTTTCGCTCATGTCTTCGATGGCCCAGCGCACGCCCTCGCGGCCGAGGCCGCTGGCCTTGATGCCGCCGTAGGGCATGTTGTCCATGCGGAAACTCGGCACATCGCCGACGACCACGCCGCCGACTTCGAGCCTCTCCCAAGCGCGCAGGGCGCGCTGGATGTCGCGGGTGAAAACGCCCGCCTGCAGGCCGTAGCGCGAGGTGTTGACGCGGGCGATGGCGGCGTCGAAGTCGCTGAAAGGTTCGAGGTAAGCGACTGGCCCGAAGGCTTCCTCGCGGGCCAGCCGACACTCGGCCGGAACGTTCTGCAGCAGGGTTGCCGCGTGCAGATTGCCGCGGCGCTCGCCGCCGGCCAGAACGCGGGCGCCGCCGTCCTTGGCTTCGCGGATCCACGCTTCAATGCGCTCGGCCGCCGCATGGTCGATCAGCGGGCCAATGAAGGTGTCCTCGTCGCGCGGATTGCCCATCTTCAGCTGCTCGACGCGGGTGATCAGCTTCTCGCGCAGGGTCGCGTACAGGCTGTCGTGCACCAGGATGCGCTGCACGCTGATGCAGCTCTGGCCGCTCTGGTAGTAGGCGCCGAACACCAGCCGATCGACCACGTGCTCCAGCGCCACGCCCGGCTCGGCATCGACGATGCAGGCGGCATCGCCGCCGAGTTCGAGTGTGACCTTCTTGCGGCCGGCGCGCGCCTTGAAGTCCCAGCCGATCGCGCCGCCGGTGAACGACAGCAGCGTGAAGCGTTCATCCTCGATCAGCGGTGCGGCGGCCTCGTTGCTGCAGCAGAGAATCGAGAACGCGCCTACTGGCAGGTCGGTCTCGGCCAGGATCTCGCCGAGAATCAGCGCGCCAATCGGCGTGCGCGGCGCCGGCTTCAGCACGAAGGGGCAGCCCGCGGCAATGGCGGGCGCGATCTTGTGCGCCACCAGGTTGAGCGGAAAGTTGAAGGGCGTGATGAAGCTGCAGGGGCCGATGGGCGCCCGCCGGGTGAAGCCGCGGTAGCCGCTGCCGCGGGCCGAGATCTCGAGGTTCAGGGTCTCGCCGCCGATCCGCACGGACTCTTCGGCGGCGATGCGAAAGGTGTCGATCAAACGGCCCACTTCGCCGCGTGCATCCTTGATCGGCTTGCCGGCTTCGATACACAGGGCCAGCGCCAGCTCATCCGCGCGCTCACGGAAGCGGCGCACGCAGTGCTCGAGCACGGCCTGGCGCTGCCAGGGCTTGAACGCGGCCAGCGCTGGCGCCGCTGCATGGGCCGCCGCAATGGCGCGCTCCACGTCCTGCGATGAGGCCAGCGGTACGCGCGCCGCGACCTCGCCGCTGAACTTGTCGAGCACGTCCAGGCCCGCGTTCGGCATCTCGGCGCGACTGCCGATGTACTGCGGATAGTTCGACGTCAGCATGGACGGTCCTCGCTTCGGTGTGCGGCGAGTGTAAGGCCAGGGCGCGGCCGACGTCGCTCGCAGCGCCCGTGCCTGCGCTATGGTTTGCGCCTGTCGATGCCTATGGCGCTGCCCACTCTGCCGTGCTGATCCTGCCCTTGCACCACCCGCTCGACGTTCGCCACCTGCCCTGGGCGACGTTCGGCCTGCTGCTGCTCAACCTGTTCGTGTTCATCGTGCTGCAGTCCGGCGACCCCGAGCGCGAGGCCTACGCCCGTCAGCGCTATGTCGAATCCGGCCTTGCGGCGCTCGAAGTCGAGGCTTGGCTGGCGTCCTCCAGCCAGAATCTGCCGGCGCGCATGCAGGCCCATGTGGAGATGCTGCGCGCAGCGCCAGAGCCCGTGCGCTCCAGTCAGCTCTCGGAGCTGATCGATCTCGATCCGGCCTTCCTGCGTGCCCTGCCGTCCACCGTGTCGGACCCAAGCGCCTGGCGCGCACTGCGCGACGCGCATGAGGCTGAACTTTCGCGCAGCTTCACCTGGCGCTACCAGATCCAGTCCGAGAGCCTCGATCCCGCGCGGCTGCTGGGCTCCGCTTTTCTCCACGGTGGCGTCGGACATCTCCTCGGCAACATGCTGTTCCTGCTGCTGATCGGCATGCTGGTCGAAGGGGCGATCGGCGCGCGTCTCATGGTGCTGCTGTACGGGCTCGGTGCGATCGGCTCCAGCCTCGCAGCGCTGGCATGGAACTGGGGTGAGCCCCATGCGGGGCTCGGGGCGTCCGGCGCCGTGGCGGCGCTCATGGGCGCGTACTGCTGGATCTGGGGCCTGCGGCCGGTGCGCTTCTTCTATTGGTTCTTCGTGGTGTTCGACTACGTGCGCGCGCCGGCGCTGCTGCTGTTTCCTGTGTGGCTGGGCTGGGAAGTCTGGAATCTGCTGATGCATCCCGACGCCGGCATCGGCTTTGACGCGCACGCCGGCGGGCTGTTGACCGGTGCCGCCTTCGGTCTCGCGGTGAGCCGACTGGGTGGGGTGCGTGAGGACTTCATCGAACTCAGCGACAGCAGCTCGCGCGAGCGCGCGAGTGCGCTGCTGGACGCGGCCGAGCAGCAGATCGGACGGCTCGATCTTGCCCAGGCCGAGGCCAGTCTGGATGCGCTGGCGGAAGAGGATGAAGCGCTTGCCGCTTCGCCGCGCGCGCGCATCGCCCGCTATCGCATTGCGCGCTTCGCAGCCCGACTGCCGCAGGCGGGTGCGATCCTGTCCGAGCTGCTGGTGCAGCCCGGGCTGGATCTCGGCAGCCATCTCGGCCTGTTGAAGGAGGCCGCCAGCGGCAGCCCACGGGTGGCTGCGGAGGCGTTCGCCGCAGGCTTCGAGCGCCAGCTGCAGGCCGGTCGCTTCGAGGCCCTGCATGCGCTGCTGCGCGATCTGCCGCTTGACCTGCACAGCGCGCTGCAGCCGCGCCTGTGGTTCAAGCTGGCCTTGGCCGAGCGCCAGGGCGGTGCCAGCGGCGATCCGGGCGGCACCTTGCGCGAGCTGATGAAGCGATTTCCACAGTCGCCCGAGGCCGCCAAGGCCCGTGTGTTGCTGGGCTAGCGCGGGCCGCGTCCAAGGTGTGCGAGTCAGCGCGGACCGGGCCTTGGCGTGACCAGACATCGAGTTCCGCTAACCTCAGCGCATGAGCCGATTCTCCCTGTGCACCGCCGTAAATCCGCCACCGCCGCCGTACAGTACGGGCTCGCGAGACGCATGACGCCCGGTATGCAGGGACGACTGCTGCGCTGGCTGGCTCGCTGGGTCGCGCGCCGGACGCCGTTGCAGCGGCAGTCCCTGGCCCGCCTTCTGGCGCCGCTCGCGGCCAGGCTGGCGGCCAAGCGCGGGCGCATCGCCCGCTCCAACCTCGCCCTGTGTTTCCCCGAGCTGTCGGCCGAGGCGCGCGAGGCCCTGGCCCATCGCGCCCTGGTCACCAATCTCAAGGGCCTGCTGGATGCCTGCGTGGCCTGGTACGCCAACGATCTGCGCCTCGCCGATCTCTATGAGATCGAGGGTCTGGAGCACCTGCAGAGGGCCCTGGCGCAGGGGCGCGGCCTCATTCTGCTGGGGGCGCATTTCCACGGCAGCGAACTGCACATGCGAGCGATCCGCGAGCTCGCGGGCGTGCCGGTACGGCCGATCGTGCGAGCCTTTCGCGATGGCGGCGTGGACGCAGAGATCAACGCGCGTCGCCGCCAGCACCTGGGCGGCGTGCTCGCGCGCAGCGATATGCACGGTTTCTGCGCGGCCGTGCGCCGCGGCGACGCGGTGGTCTACACGCCCGATGTCAACGTGCGGGTTCGCAACACGTTCGCGCCCTTCTTCGGGGTGCAGGCATCGACCCTGGATTCGATGCCCACTCTGCTGCGCCGCGCCGGCGGCGCCATCGTACCGACCTGGGCCCGGCCGCTGCCGGACGGGCGCTATGCGCTGCGCTTCGAAGCCCCGCTGCCGGAGTTTCCCGGGCGCGACGGTGTGGCTGCGGCCGAGCGCTACAACGCCTGGGTCGAGGCGCGGGTGCGTGAGGCGCCGGAGGCTTACGACTGGGGCGTCAAGCGCTTCAAGACGCGGCCACCGGGTGAGCCGGACCTCTACGCCCGGGGGCGCTGAGTGCGGGGCGGACGGGCACAAGATGTCTGCTCGCACCCGCGCGGAGCATGGGCATGCCCCGCGGCCTGCGGTTCTGCCGCTACGCATCGCGCAAGCGTCGCCTGTGGCGCGGCGCTCGCCTGCATCAGCCCAGCGCGGCTGCCAGCTGCGCGCGGCGCTCCTCGTTCTTGGTCTGGCCGTGGACGAACGTCAGCAGCTGCTGCGCCAGGTCGTCGCGGCCATAGCGTTCGCGCAGCGCGCGCGCCGCGCGCAGGGCGGCCTCGGTGCCGACCGCTTCGCGAGCGTGGCTGCGCGCCGTGCCGATCAGGATGTCGGCGGCGAGCTTGTGTTGGCTCAGCTGCTCGGCGCGCTCGGCCAAGCGCAGGCCGTCCGCGCCTTCCATGGGCGCGAAGGCGGAGTCTGCGTCCAGGCACTCGCGGGCCAGCGCCAACGCTTTGCGGTCCTGCTTCTCGACCATCAGCAGATACAGATACTGCCGAGCATGGCGGGCCAGCTCCGCAGCGTCGCCCTCGGCGCGCAGCAGCCGCCGATACAGCTCATGAGCTTCGAGGCTGAGCGCGCGCTCGCGCATCTCCTCGCGCAGCACGGCGAGCGCTCCGGCGCTGTCACCCTCGCGCACGCGGGCGCTGGCCGCGGCGACCAGCTCGGACTCGCGATTGCGCGGCACCTCGGCGGCGTGGACGTGACCGTCGGGCTCGAAACCCAGACGCTCGTGGTACTGGTAGATCAGGTAGCCCATCAGGTGGAAGGTGCCGAACAGGCCCCACAGAAACAGCGCCTGTGCCAGCACCGTGGCGACGATGCCCGGCAGCCAGGCGTCGAGCCAGTCGGCGGCATTCGCCGCGCTGGCCTGGAACACCAGCAGCAGCAGCCAAAGCAGCCCATAGGGCAAGCCGATGCGGCCGATCAAGGCGAACCAGGTGCTGGGATTGAGTGCGTTGGCCAGGCTTTCGTCCATCGCCAGCGCCATCGTGGCCGCGGGCTGGGCGAAGGTGATCACGATCAGTCCGAGCCCGGCGCCGACTGCACCGAAGGCGTAGGCAAGCGGCAGCAGCATGAGCAGCATCAGGATGTTCAGCGCGACAAACTTGAACACCACCGAGTCGGGCGACTCGAGCACGCCGACCTGCGATTCCATGCGGCCGTGGGCGGTGTCGCGCAGCACGCTGAAGGCGTACTTGTAGGCCCACAGCAGCAGGAACAGGTTGATGAAGAAGCCCAGCACCGGCAGCCCGGTCAACAGCTCCGCTGCGCTCAACAGCAGCAGGGTGAATAGCGCATCGCCGCGAAAGGGATAGGTGCTGATCGAGCGCAGGTTCAACCAGAAAGGGGGAATCGAAGACGAACGGGGCGAAGGACGGGACATGCAGGGTTCCGAAGGGTGGCGGAAGTCGAGCGCGCGGCACCTTCATGATGCGCAAGGCACACCGGGGATGCGAGCACAGGGCGCAGACGCGGCCGAGATCGCGGCGTGACGCCGGCCGGAGCCTCCAGGTCGCTCGCGCTCAGAGCACGCGCAGCAGCAGCCACATCGGCACGCCCAGGTAGTGGATCGCGCGCAGGCTCCATTCGATCGCTTGGCGCAGCGGCCACGCGTCGGGGCCGGTCGCGAGCTGCGCGGCAGGTGCAGGTTTCGGCGCCGCGAGGCGCTGGATCGCCAGCGCCGCCAGCGCCGCGACCTCGACGAGTGCGCGCAGTGCTGCTGCGCACAGGCTCAGCCCCAGCACCCACGAGGCCCACCACAGCAGCAGCGCCTTGAACCACGCGCTGAAACCGAACGTGAGCCATTCGCCGAAAGGCCCGCCGAAGGCGATCACCTGGTGCAGATGAAAGGCCACCAGCGCGGGCAGCAGAGGGAACAGGCCCAGCTTGAGCCAGGACGCATCGAGCCAGCGATGTCGGCTGCGCAGGCGCTGTTCGGCCCAGTGCTGAAGCAGGTTTGGTGTGCTGTGGTCCACGGCCGTGGAGGGCGCGCCCGCCTGCAGCAGCGCTGCGATGAAGTCGTGGGACGAGGGCAGGGCGAGGTCGAGACGCTCTCCGGCCTGCGTGCGCAGCTGCAGCCCGGGCGAGGGCAGGGGCAGTCGCCACGTCTCCGCTGCGGCCAGCGCGCTCAGCGGAACTTCGATGCGACGCGCTTCGGATTCGATGCGCAGCAGGCCCTCGCGCAGGAAGGCGCGAGCCGCGAACGCACGCTGCAGGGCCCAGAGCGCGACGATGGGCGCGAGCACGGCAAACCCGAAGTGCTGCAGTGGCCGCAGCGAACCCACCTGCAGCCCGTCGATCGTGAGCATCCGAACGCCCATCCAGACGAGGCCAAGCGCGAGGAGACCCTGTGCCCACCCGATCGAGGCGCGGGCAAAGCGGCTCAGCAGCAGGACCGGCAGGCCATCGCCCGCGAGCAGGTCTGCGATCGGAGCGCGGCGCGCGCGCGGCCAGCGCGTCGCCAGCGTTCGCCACAGCGCATGCACCGCCAGCAGCGCAAGCAACAGCAGAGCCGCGCGACCGACCCAGTCGCCGAGCCGCAGCATCAGCGTCGGCGGCGGATCGTGCGCAGCGATCTCGCCCACCAGCACGGCCGCTTCGCCCATCGCCGTGCGCGCCACGATCTCGCCGCGCGCATCGATCACCGCGCTGATGCCATTGGTGGTGACGCGCAGCTGCGGCAGGCGGGTTTCGATGCTGCGGAAGCTGGCCACCGCCAGATGCAGCTCGGCGCCCTGTGGCCACTGCGTGAACCAGGCGTCGTTCGACAGCCCGAGGATGGCCTGCGCGCCGAGCCGCGCGCCGTCGATGCTGAGCTGCGGATGCACGGCGTCGAGGCAGATCAGCGGCAGCACGTTGACCTCGCGGCCGTCGGCGGCGCGCAGTGGCATCACGCGCGGGCCGTGGCCGGGCTGCCAGGTGCCGGCCCAGGGCAGGGCGCGACGCAGGGCAGCGCCGTCGAGCCAGCCCGGCACGTACTCGGTGAGCGGAAACGGATGCGTCTTGCGGTAGTAGCCCAGCAGGCCGCGCTCCGGGTCGAGAAAGGCGGCGGCGTTGTACTCGCCGGCGCCGTCGACGTCGTAGGTGCCGAACACCAGCGGCACCCGGCGGCTGCGCGCGTAGGCCTCGATCTCGCGGTCCAGCTCCGCGCCGTCGGCGCTTCGCGGATGCCCGAAGGGCGTGGGGTAGACCGTCTCCGACCACAGCAGGGCATCGGCCCGCTGCTCGGCGATGGCCCGGTCCGACAGCGCGTAGTGGGTGTCCAGCACCTTGCGCACGACCGCATAAGCGCCGATCTCGCGGCGCAGATCCTCGTAGTGGGTGATGTTCGACTGCACCATCGCGACCCGCAGCCGCGCTGCGTCTGCCGGGGGATCGAACCCAGCGTCCGACGTGCGCCAGAGGCCGTACAGCGCCAGCGAAAGCGGCAGTGCGAGCGCGAGACCCAGCGGTTTCAGCCAGTGCTTCGCGGGCTGCGAGGCACGTGCGCGGCGCAGCGCCTCGATGACGGCCGCGTTGACCAGCAGCAGCAGGAAGCTGAGCCCCGCGGCACCCCACAGGTCCGCCGACTGCCGCAGCAGCGACGCGGGCTGCAGGCCATGACCCAGGGTGTCGCCCAGCAGCTTGGGCAGCAGGGCCTCACTCGCGACCCAGGCGGAGGCCGCCGCGAGGACGGCCACCATCGGACCGTAACGGCGGGCAACAAGATGTCCCGTCAAGGCATAGGCCACACACTGCGGCTGCAGCAGCGGCCCGCACAGCGCCAGCACCGTCAACGCCAGCGGCAGCGGCCAGCCCGTGTAGCTGGCGACCGCGGGCGCGAACCAGTGCAGGGCGGCGAGCACGTAGCCGACCGACATCGCCGCCCCCAGCAGCAGCGCGTGGCCGACATTCGATGCGCGCTGCAGCGCCCACAGCCAGGGCACCAGCAGCACGAAGCCCAAGGGCCAGGCGAGACCGCCCCGCGCATACAGGCCCAGCAGCAGCGCGCTCAGGGCGATGGCCGCCAGCAGTGACGCGGCGGTTCTCGCTCGCGATCCGGGGCTCAGCACAGCGTGCGCACCGCGGCGCTCTGCCCGTCGCGTCGCTGCGTTCGCGTGCCGGCGCGCGCTGGCGTGAGCCGCAGCTTTCGGCGCCGCTGCCGCCAGAGGCACAGCGAGAACGTTCGCCGCTGCGCGCGGCGTTCAGGGCCGGTCACGCGCTCAACCCTGGGGCGGTTGGGGCAAGGGCAGGGGATGGATCGGCATGCCGGGCGGGGCCATCTCCGGCGGCACCAGACGATCACCCGGCAGCGGTCGGCCGTTGCCATCCCGCCAGTCATGGTCGGGCGAGAACATCAGCACCGGCGGCAGCATCTCGCCGGCATCGGTGACCTGGTAGTGGCGCACATAGCCCGGCGGCAGCACGAAGTCATCGGGCACCACGATGCCCGGCATCAGCGGCACCGTGCCCGGCGGGTTGAAGGCCCCCAGACCTTCGCGGATGCCGGCCTCGTGCAGCGCGCGGATCACTTCGGCGCCGGTGGGCTCGGGGTCACCCGGGCGGATATAGGCGGCGAGGTCATTCGGATCGAGGCTGGGCAGAACGGTGTCGTCGACGGGCGCCAGCGGCGCCGGGGCGTGGACGCGCGGCGCAGCGGCAGGCTCGGCGGCGGCAGGCGTCGCAACAGGCATCGCCGCGTCAGGTGTGGCAGGGGCATGCAGCACCTGTGGGGCTGCGGATGTGTCGCCGGCGGAGATCTCTGCCGTCTGTCGCGTGGCGTCGAGCAGCAGCCACAGCGGCCCCGCGGCGATCGCCGCAACGGCCAGCAGCAGCCACCCGAGCTGCCTGCGCTTGGCGCGGGCATCGCGGGCGACAGACACGCGCAGCCCGCCCCTTGAGGCGGGCTGCGGTGTGCTCGACGGCGGCTGCGGAGACGGCATGGGCCTTGGGTTAACTCGGCCGCGCCTCAGGGCGCGACCGGGTTGTACTGCGACAGGCCCCAGCCCATGCGCTCATGGCCCAGCTGGTTCCAGATCGGGCTGCGGCCGCCGCTGAAGCTCGTGTAGCGCGCCGCGCCGGTGCCGGTGCTGCCGCCCCACAGGCCGGCGCTGACGGTGCCGCCGGTGAAGGTGGGATGCACGTCGTCCGACTGGATGTAGTCGAAGCTGGTGCTGGCCGACACGAAGTGCGTGTTCGCATCGCGCAGGGTCGGACGCAGGCTGCCGGTGATGCGGGCGACGTAGGCGGCCTCGCTCTCGCCGGGCACGTAGCGCAGCGCGTCCGAATCGACCCGGCCGTCGCCGTTGCTGTCGTAGTCCGCGCCCATGTACTGGGCGAAGCTGTCATTGCACTGGAAGCCCTTCTGGCGTGCGTACTCGCACATCCAGTAGTTCATCGTCACCAGTGCCGGCAGGAAGCGGTCGCGCAGATTTACGGTGGCGCCGGTGTTGGGGTCGCGGCAGCTGCTCTGCACGTTGTCGGCGTTGAAGCCGGGGTAGTACAGGTTGCTAATCACCTTGAGCCGGGTGTTGGGATGGGCGTTGGTGTTGATGTAGTCCATCGCCGCGGCCACGTAGGTCTTGCACTGGTTCACGGCATTGGTCAGGCCGCTGTAGTTGCAGGTGCCGGTCTGCGACTTGAAGGCAGAGCGCGCCTGCAGGCCGTCGTTGCCGCACATCTCGAAGGTCACCACGCGGGTCGAGGCCGCCTGCATGAAGCTGCGCTCGGCCACGATCTTGTTCTGGTAGACGTCGGAGGCAATCGCGCCGGACTTGGTGCGGCGGATGTTCTCGATGTCCGCGTTCCACTGCGCCGCAAGGTACTCGGACTGAACGGTCGGAGCCGCATAGCGCGCTGCATTGCTGACCGAGCCGTTGTAGCCCGCGTAGATCGAATCGCCGTAGGCGACCACGCGATACTTGGCGGTGGTGCCGGCGCGGTCGACCGTCCAGCTGACGTTCTGGTTCAGGGTGCTGCCGAAGGCGCTGGCGCTGAGCGCAGCCAGCCCCAACGCGGGCAGGCCGGTGCGGACAAGGCCGCGGAGTCGCTTGTGCATGATGTTCCCCTCGATGTTGTGGTGTGCGACGCAGGGCTGCTCGCCCCGCTTGTGTTCACTCGACCAACAATGGCCTGGCGCCTGTTGCAGGCGTTCCCCCCAAGGCCGGGCCGTACGCTAGCGTCGGGTTGCGAACAGCGTCAACGAGATTCCATGACGCAGCGCACAGCGTTCCGGTCTGCGCACCGCGTGCTGCGCTGCGGTCTGTTTTGCGCTGCCGCAAACCGGCCGGCGATGCGCAGTAGAGACCTTGAGGATTGCGGGAACATGGCGCTGGGGTGACTGCTTCGCGCTGCAACATCCGCGCGCCGGTCGTGCTGCAGCAGAAAATCAGAGGGCGCGCTGCGATTGCCGTGCAATCCAACCCGTCCGCGCGGCGAGTGCGCGCGTCAAGCCGTTCGGGCGTCGCCTGAAAACCGGAACTTCGACGCGGCTGCACGCTCACGTCGCGGTCTTGCATCGGCGCTCAGCAGGGTCGAAACGCGGGGTGCCCGCAGCGCAGGGCAGAGACTCGCCCCGGGGCAGGCTCGCGTGTCGCCGCTGCGCGAGACGCTGCAGCGCCCAAAGCAGGCTCGGCCGAGCGGCAGACGCCAAACTCGGCCGAGCGGGGTGTTCAAGTCATGAAGCGGCTGGGCCTGCACGGCCTCGTCAGCCACCAAGGCGGTGCACTGCTTTTCAGCAGCTCGGCTTGCCAGCTGCTTGGCCTTTCAGACGCTTGGCTTGTCAGAAGCTCGTCTTCCCGGACACTCGTGCGGCTCAGAAGCGCCAGCCGAGCGAGAGACCGTAGACCAGCGGATCCACCTCCACGGTGCCGACGCGGGTGCTGTTCACCGACACGCTGGCGTCGATGTCCACCCAGCGCACTTCGCCGACCAGGTGCAAGGTGTCGGTGATCTCGGTGACGAAGCCTGCCTGCGCCGCCGCGCCCACCGAGTTGCCGATCTTGAGGCGGGTCCCGGCAATCGGCCCGGTCTCGCGCTGGTCGAAGGTCCAGGTGTAGTTGAGGCCCGCGCCGATGAAGGGGCGGAAGCCGCCGGCCTCGCCCAGGTAGTACTGCAGGCTGAGCGTCGGCGGCAGGTGCTTGAAGTCCGCCGCCTTGGCGCCGTTCAAGCGCACTTCGTGGTCGAAGGGCAGGGCGGCGAGCAGTTCAAGCGCCCAGCGATCGTTGAGGAAGCGGCCGACCGCGAGCGTCGGGCGGAAGTCGCTGCCGATGCTCGCCTGCAGCGTGCCACCGGCCAAGCTGCCGTTGTTGGACTTCGGATCCACGTTGTGGACGCCGGCGCGCACGAACCAGGCGTCATCGGCGACCGCGCTGCCGGCGGTGGCAAGCAGACCGAGCATCAGAGCAGGCTTCAGGAAATGCATGTGGACCTCATGAGGGAGAGAGTGTTGGCCTCGTGGATGCCGCGGGATCTCGCGGCAGCGAAGCGTGGCCGCGATCGATTCGGTGTGAGCGCGGTGCGCGCATTTCGCGCTGCCGCCAGTGATGCGTGAGTTCGCGCGGGATGAACCGCGGGACCGGCGCGGATTAAGTCTTGATGACAGACGCATGACGCCCCGGACGGCCTTGCGCGCCTGCACCGTGGCGTTCCCGCGAGGCCGCGTGGATGCGCCGTCGCGCCGATGCCGCGGGCGAAGGCTTAAGCGCCCGCTCAGAAGACGTACTGCAGGCGCAGCCCAAGCTGGCCGGCGCGGTCGTCGATGCGCCGATCCTCGCCGCGGACCCAGTTCAGCATGAGTCGCAGCTCGTCAGTGACGTAACGATTGAGGCCCAGCACGAGGCGGCGCGCTTCGATGGAGTCGCTGTCGCGCAGCAGGATGCGATCGACCCGCGCCACGGCCTCCCAGCGGCCGCTGCCGATGTCCTGCATGTCGCCGAACAGCCCTTCGTCAAGCTCGTATTCGCGGCCGCTGCCGCCGAACACCCAGCCCGCCTGCAGGTAGGCCGCGTCCAGCTCGCCTTCGGACAGCGGGCCGGCCACCGAGGCGCGCGCCCATTCGGACTGCCAGTGGAAGGCGCCCAGTCGACCGGCGAATTCAAGGCCCGCGCTGCGCACGTCAAAGTCGCTGCCCTGCGCGCTCTTGAAGATCAGCGCCGAGGGCCCGCGACGCCCGGCAAAGGCGGCGCCGATGTCCACCGATGGCGTGTTGCGGCCGCCGCGCTCCTGGCTGCCCCAGAGGCCGAAGTGCAGCACCCGCGTGTCCTCGCGCAGCGGTGCCCAGGTGGCGCGCGCGGCCGCGCCCCAGCCCTCGTTGCGGGCGGTGTCGTCCTCGAGCAGGCTGAACACCGACAGGCCGAGCGAGCCTGCACGCAGCGGGGTGAGCACGCCGACGCCCTGCTGCCACTGGCGATCGGCGAACAGGCCGGCGGCGCTGGTGTAGCCGCGCTCCATCACGCTGAGATCGTTCGAGCTGCCGAGCTCTTCCATCGAGCGATGCGGTTTGAACTGGCCGAGGGTGAGGGTGGAACCACCGAGCGCGCGCTCGAGGTAGACGTCGCGCAGATCGACCGCGTCGCCGGACAGCTCGACCTGCAGACGATAGCTCCAGCCGGCCGCTTCGCCGTCGAAGTTGACCCGGGCCCGTCGGAACTCGCCGCCGCCAGTGGCTGCGCGAGCGCCTTCGTTGTGGGCATAGACGTCGTAGTGCAGACGACCGCCGATGCCGAAACTGCGGCCCACCGTGTCATCGGCGATATCGAGGCCGGGGCCTGCTTCCACCTCGGCGACGGTCTCCGCATCGGCCGTCGCGCGGGCCGTCGCGGCGTCTGCGAGGGTCTGCGCTGGGCGGCTGCTGCTCTCGGCGCTGCGTGCCTCCAGTTCCTCCAGTCGAGTCTGCAGGCGCGCAAGCTCGGCGCGCAGGGCCGCGACTTCGTTGGCCAGCGCGGGGTCGGACGCAGCCGCGCACGCAAAAGGCAAGGAGAGGCCGCTCAGGCCGAGACTCAGAGCAAGCGGAAGCGCCCGACGGGCGGGCACGCGAGAGACTTGAGCCATGAAGCGCTCCTGGGTGTTGGTGGACTAGGGCGGGGTCTCAGCCCGAAGCGGCGTCGGGCTGCGGTGGATCCAGTCGATAGCCAAGCCCACGCACGGTGGTGATGCGCGAGGTCTGGCCGGGGCTGTCGAGCTTGCTGCGCAGACGGCGGATGTAGACATCGACGACGTTGGTCAGCGGGTCGGAATCGATGCCCCAGACGTTGGACAGAATGCGCTCGCGGCTGAACAGTCGCCCGGGCGCGCTCATCAGCAGCTCCAGCAGGGCGAGCTCCTTCGCGGTCAGCGGCAGCTCGACGCCGTCGCGGCGGACTTCCATGCGGCGGCGGTCGAACACGAGGTCGCCCACGACCAGCTCGGCGGCGCGCTCGACCCACTGCGGCGGTCGACGCAGCAGCGCTTCGACGCGGGCCAGCAGTTCGTCGAAGGCGAACGGCTTGGTCAGGTAGTCGTCTGCGCCGCAGCGCAGACCAGCGACGCGCTCCTGCACGCTGCCCATCGCGGTCAGCATCAGCACAGGCAGGGCCAGACATTCAGCGCGAATCTGTTGGCACAGCTCCATGCCGGACTGGCCGGGCAGCATCACGTCGAACAGAGCGAGCTCAAAGCCGCCGCGCCGCAGCAGGGGCAGGGCGTCCTCGGCGCTGCCGACTGCGGTGGGCGTATAGCCCTCGGCGCGCAGACCGCGCAGCAGGAAGTCGGCGACGCGGGTGTCGTCCTCGACGATCAGCAGGGTCTTGCTCATGCGTTGCCTTCGGCCGGGCTGATAGGGAGCGCAATGCTCGCACGCAGACCGCCGCCCTCACGATTGAACAGCTCGATACTGCCGGCCAGACCCTGCACGATGCGCAGCGCGATGGCGAGGCCCAGGCCTTGGCCTAGCGGCGCGTGCTGCACACCCGCGGCGCCGCGGTAGTTCGGTTCGAAGGCGCGCTCCAGCTCGGCCGAGCTCATGCCGGGGCCCTCGTCGTCGATGTTGATCAGCCAGTGCTCGCTGTCGGAGGCGATCTCGACCCTCACCCGCGCGCCGCCCGGCGAGTAGCGCAGCGCGTTGTCAAGCAGAATCACCAAGGCCTGCTGCAGCCGCTCGCGGTCGGCATCCACGCAGCAGTCGGCCTGCGCCGTGCGGGTGTCGAACTCCAGCCGCAGATCGCGATGTTCCGCCACCGCCTGCATCTGTTGGACCGCGGCATCGACGATGTCGTGCAGTCGCTCCGTGCGGATATTCAGCGCGTACTCGAGCGGGCCGCCTTTCGCCGCGTCGAGCAGATCTTGAATGCGCCCACCCAGCTCGCTGGTGGCGTCGATGATGCGCGCGAGCGCTTCGCTCTGCGCTTCCCGGTCGCCACGATTGCGCAGTGCGACCTCGGCCTCGCCGCGGATCACCGTGGCGGGCGTGCGCAGCTCATGGCTCAACTCGGCGAAGAACTGTCGCCGACGGGCCTCGATACCGAGCAGCGTTTCGTAGGCGTGGCTCAGTGCGCGGGTGCGCTCGGCCACCAGCTCATCCAGCTGCTGCTGCAGCTGCTGGCTGCGCGACTGTGCGGCTGCCAAACGCTCGGCCATCGAGTCGAGCAGGGAGCCGATGCGCGCGAACTCGTCGCGACCGCTGACCCGGCTGCGCGCGCTGAAATCACCCGCCGCCAGCGCCGAGCTGAGTCGGGTGAGGTCGGCGAAGGGGCGATCCAGGCGGCGTACGAAATAGGCCACCAGAACGAAGGCCAGGGCACAGACGCTGAACGCCAGCAGCAGCTCGTACTGGCGGACGCGCGCCAGGGCCTTCGAGAGCTCGGCCGAGGCTTCCAGGCTTGCGCTCTCGTGGCGGTTGACCGCCTCGCGTAGCAGCATGCGCATGTCGCGGCCCGCCAGCTCGTCAAAAGCGAGCAGCGTTCTTCGCCACTGTTCTGCCGGCGTCAGTTCAGCGCCAGGCAGCTCGGCGGCCTGGATGGCCGCGTCCATCGTGGCGATGTTGAGCGCCACGGTCTCGACCTCGCGGCGCTCCATGACGCGGGTCTCGGCGGGCGCCGCTTCCGCCAGCTCACGCAGGGCTTCGAGGCTTGAGAGCATCGACTCCATCAGCGCATCGCGAACGTCAGGCGCGGGGTCGTTGGCCAGCATGCGCTGGGCGAACCACACCTTCAGGCGCTGTTTGTTGCCCGAAATTTCGAGGTACTCCGCCAGCATGCGCGTGGCGTTGACGCTGCGCTCGGCGTGGTGGGCGGCCGTGGAGGCCGCCCACCAGGCGAACACCGATTGCGCCAGCGCCAGCAGGGCGAGGGCAGAAAACGCGATGGCGAGCCGGGTGCGGATCATGAGCAAGTCAGTCTGTCAGCGCCCGGCCCGCAAGGGGCTCGGAGCAGGTGGAGGGTTCCAGCGCAAGACGATCGCGCAGAACCCTCACACAGTCATCAGGACCCCGAGAAGGGCAGCGAGCTGTGGTGAACCACGATGCGCAGTGCGCCCTGATCGTCCTTCTTGAAGGTCCAGGTCTTGTCGACGGTGGTGGTGGTGCCGTCCTTGTTGGTGATCGACACGTTGCCCATGGTGGTGGCGACGTCACCGTTGATGTGGATGGCGGCATTCTCGGCGCGGCAGGCCGTCCAACCCTTCAGCGCGAAGCCAGTGTCGTTCGGGAAGTTGCTGTCGCCGCCGACGAAGTAGGCCAGAGCACCTTCGCGGGTGGTGCGGAAGGTCTGCGGCGCTACCGTCAGGGTCGGCTTGAACAGCACCGGGCCCAGGTTGTAGCCGTAGGCAGCGTCCAGAACCTGGCCAGCGAGCGTCTTGGCAGCGGCCGCACCCTGCTCCTCGCCGGTCTTGCTGATCGACACCAGAGCGTTGCACCACGCGGTCTGCGCGGCCAGCACTTCGGCCTCGGTCACGTTGGCGTTGTAGACGGGGGCCTTGGCCGACACGCTGGCAGCCAGGGACAGAGCGATCAAGGCGAAGCTGGAACGGAACATGTAGAACCTCTGGGGATAGGGGGCAAGGCTGCCCCGGTGCGGCGACATTTAAGTCGGAAGGCGATGACGCGCGCGTCCGCCGGGCATGAATCAAGCACGCGCCTTGCATTACAGAAGCATGAAAACGGCAGGCGGGCGTAGGCCTCGAAGCGGCAGCACGGGCCCCTTCCTCGCGCCCTTCGAGCGCAGGCGCTCTGCGCCGATGCGAGCTTGACGCCGTTGGGCCGAGGCTGGCGATCAGCACGGACCGGGAGATCGAGCGAAGCCAGCGAGCGCCGTCACTCGCCCTGTTCAGGGGAGGCGAATCGCGGCAGCCTTGTCCGCACTCTCCATGCGTCGAACCCATGAGCACGGCCCCACGCCCTTGCTACGCCCTGCGCCCGATCGCCCTGCATGAGCAGGAGCTCGCCTACACGCTCACGCGCGAAGCCATGCGCAGCTACGTCGAGCAGACCTGGGGGCCGTGGAACGAGGCCGAGCAGCGCCAACGCCACGCCCAGAGCTTTAACCCCGGCGAACAGGACTTCATCCTCCAGTGCGGCCAAGTGCAGGGTCTGCGCGCCCTGCGCTGGCGCCCCACCGATCTGTTCCTGGCTCGCCTTTACCTGTGCCCGCAGGCGCAGGGCAAAGGCCTGGGCAGCGCAGTGCTTGTCGACCTTCTGGGCCAAGCCCGCGCCCTGGGGCGCGGCGTCGAACTGCAGGTGCTCAAGGTGAATGCGCGCGCCCAGCGCTTCTACGCCCGCCACGGCTTCGAGCGAGTTGGCGAGCGAGAGGCGTATTGGCTGATGCGGGCGTGTTGAACTCAAAGCGGTCCCCGCCCAGGCATGCCCAGGACGCGCAGTCTCTAAGGCCTGCGCGGGCAACACCGCCAGGCCAGCCACAACCGCCGATACCGGCTTGAACCTCAACGCCATCGGTGCCAGCATCCCCCAGCCGTCGAGAACGCGAAACGCCGATAGATTAGGCCGACTGATTAAGCCGACGTGATCGGTGTGGCGATTGACCCAACCGATTGAATTGCAGACTGAATTTCTTGCGCCCGGCCACGAAGCTCCAGGTTATTCGGCGGTGTTGTCGTGACGGTTTCCGTCTAATCTTGCTTGGCTTTAAGAAGATGACGACCGAGATTCGCGAATTTCGACGGATGATTGACGCGGCAAAGCGCTACTTGGCACAGGAATGCTCAATTCAGGAGCTCTATGGTCGCGTCGGGGACGTGGCTACCGCTTCGAAGTTCTTGGGAGGGCATCCCGCGCTAGTTCAAATCGCGGACGACTGGAGTGCCGTCATCGACCGTCGATGGAACGAATGCGGGCATGTTCCCGATCCGCTGTCAGAAGCCAAATTCCGGTCCTGGCTTGCGCAGCAGATTTCGCTGCTCTAGCCTGAGGCCCAACTGCCAGGTCCCTGACGATCACGCACCTGCTTAGTTAAGAGTTCCGGGAGGGTGCTTTGCCAGCGCTTCAGCGCCTGAGCCGGAGTGTGCTGGTTCAGTGCCTTCTGCGGCACGTGGTGGTTGTAGAGCCAGACGTAACGGTCGAGGGTCTGCCCCAAACCCACGCCTGACTCGAAGCGGTTGGTGTTGAGCACGTGCGAGATCCGGTCGTTGAAGCGCTCGACCATCCCGTTCGTTTGAGGGCTCTTCGGCCGCGTCAGGCGGTGCTCGATACCAAGAGTCGTGCAGAGGGCGTCGAATTTGTGGGTGCCGCTCGCGCTCGACGTTCCGAGCTCTGGAATCGGCCAAGGTCAGCTCGAAGACATCACTTGGCGAAGTCTACGGCGACACGCGCGGCAGACGAAGCGGTCGCATTGTTCGGGGCGATGGCGATAGCATGCATGGCGGACTCCTCCTGCGATTCCGATCTCTGAGGACCATGGCCCTCAGTCTGGCCCAACTGGGCCGAGTGGCGACGCGGGGGGAGTTCATTCGATCACTCAAGCGGACCAGTCACTCGCTTCGCGATTGATGCGTTCGCTGAGCTCATGTGTTTTGCCCATCAGAGGTTGCCATGAGATTCTTGATTCCAGTTTTGGCTTTGGTTCTTGCAGGATGTTCCACGACTCCGTCACCGGCTGGTAGTGAAGCAAGTTGGGTTCCCACTTGCAGGTCTGTCCGCTGCACCGAATTAGCAGCCGGAATATACGCGCCAGATGGCGCGACTCTCTCATTCAGGCAGTGCATTGGCGGAGTAAATCGCAACTACGTGTATCGGCGTGAGCAGGGCGCGTGGGTGCTGACTTCGCTGTCAGAAGCGGCCTCGTCATGCCAGGGCGAATCTGAGTAACCTTGGCGTGGCAGTGGTCCCATCGACTCACTCAAGCGGACAGTCCAAACGCTGTGCGACTTGAGCTGCTGCGTGGCTCAAGCGTGAGTTGCTGGGAGTCGTTGTCTCGATCACTGTGAGTCAGTACAACAGCACCTGCGTGCACATTGGTTGCTGCTCGCTGCGGCGGTCATTGTCGCAGGAAGCATGGCTATCGCTTCGCTGGACAGCTGGTCAATTCCAGAGCTGCTAGAAGCTGGCGTTCTCGTCGATCTTGCGATTTTGGTCCCGGCGCTTTGCTTGTGGCGCTATCGCTCGCGTGGGAAATCTATCGTACCTGGCGCCATGGGATTGACCTGTCTTGGCATCTGGGCAGCAAGCCATGTCGCTTGAGACGAACACCGTCAATTCATCAGCTCGGCCGGCGTAATTCGTTACCTGGGTTTCGCGGCACTGGTATGCATTCAGATCGAGTTTGCTGTTTTGGTTTGTCGCGCAAGGTTCGGCAGCGAGGCTGATACGTCAACTTCGGTGTTGGCAACAACCAAGAACCTGGCAGCTAATCAGGTGCGCTTCAGCAGGCGGCTGCATTCGTGTATTCAGCTTCTTCGAGCGCAATGGCTCTTGTCAGGATGGAATCCGCGAAGCTGTGCCATTCGTTCGGGTGCCCACGCTTGGCAACCTCAAAATTCAGCTCGGTCCTCAGCCCAAGACATTCGATAAAGATGGATCCCCCATGCTTCTATTGTTCGTCGCGTTGACCACCTGTTCCTTGCTTCAACTCTACGCGATCTTTGGATTGGCCAACGCCTTCAGGATTCCGGTTCTACAGTTGTCGTTTGGCGTTGGGCCGACGGTGTTCTGGTCGAGTCGCGTTCGTCTGGGTCTGTTTCCGGTTTCAGGCTTCGTGAGGTTTGCCGACGCCGCCGATGCGTCAGCCGATTCTCCAACCACCGCCTTTGAGAATGCTCCCTTGCACCAGCGCTTGCTGCTTTCACTGTTTGGGCCTCTCTCGGTGTTCGTTCTCTCTTGGCTCTGTCTCTCGGAGCAGGCAGTGACAGAGTTCACCGAGTTGCCTCAGCAACTCCTGACTGGGGCAGTTTCGCCGTTCTCCGAGGCGCAGCGAATGCTCAGTGGCGCAGAACAGTTCCTGAAAGACTCGCCAGCATTGCTGGTGTTCGGTGTGGTCGCAGCCAAGCATTCCGCACTGAATCTTCTTCCGTTCCCGGTGCTGAACGGCGGTACGTTTTTCGGGCTATTGGCACGCGCATCGGGATGGCACAGGTTCTGGCCTACCGCGGCAACGGGCTTGCTGCTGAGTGTTCTGCTCGTCGTGTTTGCGCTTTGGGCAATCGCCCTTGCGTTTTACTTGTGGCGTGCTTTCGTCTGAGTGCCGACCTCCGGCCGCCCAGTCCGAAGGCAATGGTCGGTCTGAATGGGCGCTGCGGTGTTGAGCCCTGGGCGGCGGTGTTCCGGCCCTACGGTCGTCCGGCCCGCTTCATCGACAGGTAGTGGTCGACCAGCACGCCTGGCAGCTCGGTGGCGGTGACGTCGAGCACGATCGTGCCCTGGGCGCGCAAGGCGGTGTGGACGCGCTGGCGCTGGTCGAGAGGTACTGAGCGGCGGCGCTGGCTTCGAGCGCGGTGTCGACGCGCTGCGGCGGCTGCTTCAGCAGCTCATCCAACATGGCCTCGCGCAGGCTGGCGACGCAGACCGGGTGGCGACGCTGCAGCTGACGCACGCCGGCCAGCAGGTCCGCGGTGTCTTCGTCGCGGGCATTGATGACGATCCGCATCAGGTCGCGGCGCATGTCGCAGCTCAGTCGCATGCCGTCGTCCTCCGCCAACGCGGGTTCGATCTGATCGGCGATGTCGGACAGGCGCATCAGCCGACCCTCTAGAGCGACTGCTCCAGGGCTTCTCGATGCGCTCGCGCGTGCTGGCGGCGGCGCAAGCGCGCGGCTGCTTCGGAGCCCTTCGACCACGGCGTGATTGCTCAGCGCCCGGTCGAGGCGCTGTGCGTGCACGTGAGCCCTGATCTAGGCGTTTCGCGTTTCAACAGGCATCCGCTGCCTGAAGGAGCCTGCGATGCGCCTGTCCGCCGTACCTGCCGCCACCGTGTTCCCGCTGTTCGCCCTGCTGGCTGGGCCTGTCCAGGCGGCGACCTGGTGTGCTGACACCACCCAGGAGCTGCTGCAGTCTCTGGCTTCGGCTGCGCAAAGCGCGGAGGACGACGTGGTTCGCCTGCGCGCGGGCACGTTCACCCTGACCAGCAGCCTCGATCTCGTCATCAACGGCAGGCTGAGCGTGCTCGGCGGTTGGACGGAAAACTGCCTGCTGCAGTCGAACTGCCCTGGATCGAGCCGGATCATGAGCGCCACCCCGGGCCAGCACAGCATCGTGCTGAAACCGCTCGACAGCGACCTGACCGTCGAGCGCCTGACCTTTGATCGCCTCGACGGTGTGGTGCTGCAGGACCTGGGCAACAGCAGCAGCGTGGTGGGCGACATCAGGTTGCAGCGCAACCGGTTCGTCAGCAACGACTTCGGTCCGATCGTGCGCGTGCGCGACAAGAACGTGCGGGTCGAGAACAACATCGTCGCCGGCTCGCTGCAGCGCAGCTTCCAACTCGACCGGTCGACCGCGAGTGCGCCCTTCGTCGCCGACATCCACAACAACACCTTCGTCGGCGGTACCGAGGGCGTGCGTGTCTCGGGCACGGTGGGTACCGTCCGCGTGCGCAACAACGTGTTGGATGGCACGTATACGTCCGGCGGCATCGTGATCGTCGACGGTGTGGTTACGGTGAACCACAACGCGCTGGACGGTGGCTTCGCCTACATCGGCGGTGGCAGCGCCTCACCGGAGTTCGACAACGATCTGGTGATCGATCCGATGTTCGACGCGGCCTTCGTGCCGCAGGCGGGCTCACCGCTGATCAACTCCGGCAGCAACAACATTGCCGGCGGCCTGCCGAGCTTCGATTTCGCCGGCAGTCCGCGCCGGATCGGCAGCCGCGTCGACCGCGGCGCGCGCGAGGCCACGATCAGCGACGTCGACACGCTCACCGTCACCAGCAGTGCCGACTCGGGTCCCGGCACGCTGCGCCAGGCGATTCTCGACGCGAACGTCACCGCTGTCGCGGAAACCATCGAGTTCAACCTCGCCGGCGTCTGCCCGCGCGTCATCAGCCTGGCCACGCCGCTGCCGACCATCAGCACCACCTTGTCCATCGACGGGTTCTCGCAGCCAGGCAGCGCGCAGAACACGCTCGGCGACTCGGACGCCGATGGCGACGACAGCGTGCATTGCGTGGTGCTGGCGAGCAACGGCGTGCGAACGCTCAACCTCACGCCCGGACCAAGCCAGGAGGTCTTCATCCGCGGCCTTGCCTTCTACCGTGCGACCGAGGCGCAGATCCGGGTCAGCGGCGCCGGAAGCGCGACGATCATCGGCAATGCCTTCAACACCGGGACTTCGATCTTCGAGCCTTCGGTTCCGCAGTACGCCATCACGGTCGACGGTGCCACCGGCACGCGGATCGGCGGGATCGATCCAGCGGACCGCAACATCATCGGCCGGGCGAGCGTCGCCGGTGTGCGCCTGGGGCCGGGAACCGGCCGCAGGGTGCTGGGCAACTTCATCGGCCTCAGCAAGAACGGCACGGGCGACGTGGGCAACGGCATCGGCATCGAGGTCGAAAACGGGCAGTCCGATTCCATCGACGGCAACTTCATCGGGCACAACGATTCCTTCGGCATCCGCGTCGACGGCGCGCTGTCGGTTGCCAGCATCGACCGAAACTTCGTCGGACGCGCCCAGGCCGGCATGCAGGGCTCGGCCGGCAACGGCAACGACGGAATCCGGTTCAGCGCTGGCGAGCGGTTTTTCCTGCGGCAGAACAGCGTCGCCTACAACGCCGGCGATGGCATCAGTGTGGGGCGCGACGCGGGCATCGCCGACTACGGATTGAACAGCACCTACGCCAACGGCGAGCTCGGCATCAACGTTTACCCCAATGGCGTCAACCCCATCCGCAACGACACCGGCACACCGGGGAACCGTGGCCAGAACTACCCGGTCCTCGTCAGCGCCGCGGGCGGCATTGATGCCGGCTCGGTGTCGGGCACGCTTCAGTCGGCCAACGGCAGCTACGAGATCACCGTGTATCGCTCGAGCAGCTGCGATGCGAGCGGCCATGGTGAGGGGCGTGACTTCGTCGGCGCCGTGGTGGCGACCATCAGCAACGGCACATCGTCCGAGGACGGCACGACCAGCTTCACCGCGAACGTCACCACGACCAGCAACTTCGAAGGCCGGTTCCTGACCGCGATCGCGGCTGAACGCGGCGGCCCCGACGACGGCGCGTCCAGCGAGTACTCGGCCTGCATTGCCTACCAGGTGATCGATCTCTTTTCGAATGGCTTCGAGCCATGAGCCGGCCCACAGGGGTGGGTGAGCAAGCGCGCGTCGCGTCGACAGCGACAGTATCCTGCGGCGCGGCTGGCCGATCTGCGCGCAGGCGCATCGGCCTGATCGCCCTGCTCAGCGCGGCAGGCCTGCTGGCCTCGCCGTTGGCGGCGGCACAGAGCCTGAGCGAGCAGCAGGTGCTGCGCGCGCCCGCACGGGGCGAGGGCGCACCCGATCTGCTGATGGGTGGACAGGTCGCCATCGACGGTGATCTCGCCGTGGTGGCCGAGCGACGCATGGGTTCCCTGCTGCGCGGCTACCGGCGCGTCGCCGGCGTCTGGCAGCGTGCGCCTGAGCTCGATCGGCGGGTGGCGACCGAGTCCATTGATGATCTGGCGCTCAGCGAAGGGCGCTTGATCTACGGCGCCGAGATCGCCAATGGCGGCGGTCGACGCGTGCGCGTTCTGAGAGCCACCGCTACCGGATGGGTGTCGGAGTTCGGCGCTACCGCAGCGGGGAGCAGCTACGGAGCCTCGGTCGCCATCGCCGGCCCACGCGCCCTGGTGGGCGACCCCGGGGGCTTGGGTGGTCGCGGCAGGGTTTTCACCATGACGCTCGACGAAAGCGCCGGCACCTGGGACACCGGTTCGACGCTGACGGCGACGCCGTCGATCCTCGAAGCCGGCTTCGGCCGTCAAGTCGCGCTCGCTGCCGGCACCGCCCTGGTCGGCGCGGAAACCGAGCCGGTCAATGGACTCGATGACGCCGGTGCGGCCTATGTGTTCGCACTCACGCAATCCACCTGGAGCCAGGCCAGTCGATTCACCGCACCCACGCCGAGCGCCGGCGGTCGCTTCGGCATGGAAGTCGCGATCAGCGGGCTGAACGAAGCCACGCCCGACCGCATGCTGATCGCCAGCTACGAGAACGCGGGCGCCGGCCGGGTGTATGCGTATCGCCGAAGCGTCGAGACCTGGGTGTCGTCGTTCACGATCACCCCGCCGGTGACCCAGGCGGCGCAGGAGTTCGGCGCCACGATCAGTCTGGACGGCGATGTCGCGGTGATCGGCGCGAGGCGCTTCGATCTGGGCGCGGTCAACGCGGGCGTGGTCTACGGCGTGGATTTCAATGCCAACTTCACCGCGGCGACCTTCGTGCAGCGCGGCGATCCGGCGGCGCAGGCCGAGGCGCTCGCCGGCTTTGCGGTCGCGATCGACCGCGAGGGCCCGACCGTTCTGGTCGGCGCGCCTCTGACCGATGTCGACGGCAACACGGACCAGGGCGCCGTGCTGATGTCGATCGGCAGCGCAGGGACGCCGTTTCCTGCCCTACAGCGCGTGTTCCCGCTCGGCCAGGGACTCACCATCGCCCTGTTCGGCCGCTCGCTGTCGACCCAGGCCGACACCCTGGTCGTAGGCGCCCCTGGCGAGGCATCCGGCGCGCTGCCCGCGGTGGGCGCGGTCTATGTCTATGGTCGACACCCGGATGGCACCTACGCGCCGCCGACGCGTATCGGCAATCCGCAGGGTTTCGCGGCCGATTTCTTCGGCGAGGGCGTGGCGGTCCACGGCGATCTGCTGCTGGTCGGCGCGCCGAACGTGGACACCAATGGCGTGGACGCCGGTGCGGTCTATGTCTACCGCCGCAGCGCTGGCGTGTGGAACGTCGAGCGCGTGCTGCTCTCGCCCTGCAACAGCACCCAGCGCCGCGCCTTCGGTCGGCGGATCGAATTCGACGGCACGCGCGCCATGATCGGCGGAATCTGCCCGCCGCCGCCGGGTGGGTCGAGCGCCGACGTCGGCGTCGACATCGCGACCCGGCAGCCCGACGGCAGCTGGACCTTCGGGCTGGCCGCCGCGGCCTCGCGCATGAGTGACGGCGGCTGGGACGACGGGCTGGCGGTGATCGGCTCGCACAACGCCAACGGCAACCTCGGTGGCGTGGAGGCCGGGCTTGTCCGCACGTTCGCCTTCCAGGGCGGCCAGTGGCAGTTCGTCGGCACCTCCGACAACGGCAGCAACACGCCGAGCCCGCAGGGCTACGGCTACGACCTCGGGATCGACCGGGGCTTGCTCGCCGTCGCGAGCTACCGGCCAAACACGCCGGTGGTCGTGCGCCGACGCAGCGGGACGCAGTTTCTCCCGGAGGCGAGCCTGCTGCCGTCCGGCCTCGGCGCCAACGAAGCGGTGCAGCACGTCGCGGTGCGCGGCGAGCGGATCGCGGTCGCGGCGATCGTCCACACGGTCACGGTCAACCAGCAGGGCGCGGTGTTCCTGTTCGAGCGGCAGCTCGGCAGCTGGCAGCAGGCGCAGCGACTGGTCGCCTCGAGCCCGGTGACGCAGTCGTACTTCGGCAGCGTCATGGCTTTCGCCGAAGACGGTTCGCTGGTGGTCGCAGCCCCGGAGGAATCGTCCACGTTCGAGTACCAGGGCGCGGTCTACGTCTTCGCGGAACCGCCGGTCGCAGTGTTCAGCGATGGCTTCGAGTGAGGCTCGGGCTCAGGCAAGCCGCGAATCGGCGTGAGCCTGGGTGTCGAATGCAGCGCGACCCGGTTGCCGCGAACGCCAACAGGCCGCCAGCACGTGATGGCCGATGCAGCCGCCCACGAAGCGCGCCGTGATCGCACAGGGTCTCGCGGAAAGCGCCGTTGCGTACCACGCGCACTGGAGTCCGGGCGTGGCAGTGAGCCCTGCCGCCGGCTTTTGCCGTGCTGCAGAGGGACCACCCTGCGGACGCCGAGCCATGCGCAGCACACCCTCTCTCTTCTGGATCGCGACCCTGCTGCTGTCGCTGGTCGCTCTCCCCGTGCAGGCAGCCAGCTACAGCCTGCGCCAGACACTGGTAGCCGAGGCTTCAGGCGAAGGCGCCCCGGCCCGCGGCTTCGGCAGCCAAGTGGCGGTCGACGGCGACCTCGCCGTGGTCTCCGACCTCACGGCGGTCCTCAGCCTGCGTCGCGCAATGGTGCGGACCTACGTGCGCAGCGCGGGTGTCTGGACCGAGCAGGCGCAGGTGCTGAGCTTCGATACGGGCGCGCCGCAAAACCTGGTCAAGCTGGCGCTGGGCGGCGGCACCCTGGCCCTGCTGTATCGCCCCAGCAGCGGCGGCACCCAGCAACGCATCTACCGCTGGCAGTCCGGCCAGTGGCAGTCCGAGTTCTCAGCCGGCAGCAGCGACCTGTTCGAGAGCGTGGCTACCGACGGCTTCATCGCCGTGTTCGGCCACCCGGCCACCAGCGTCAGCAACCCCAACTTCAGCTCGGGCTTCCTGCGTGTGCTGCGTCGCGACCAAGCCGGCGCGTGGAACTCGACCCAGGTGACGCCCAACGGCAGTCAGGCGCTGCAGCGCTTCGGCCACTCGGTCGCGATTGCTGCCGGCGCGATCGCGGTCGGCTCGCCCGGGTTCGATGTGACCCATAGCGGCAACGGCCAGCTGTTCACCGATGCCGGCGCCGCCTACGTGTTCGAGCTCACCGGCGACACCTGGAACCAGGCCGCGCGGCTGCTCGAACCCGACGCCGAGCTCGCCAACAGCATCGGTTTCGGCCACGCCGTAGCCATCAGCGGTGCGAATCCTGCGACGCCCGACCGCTTGCTGGTGTCCTCGCAGCGCAACCGCAACAGCGCCGGCGCGCATGTGCGCAGCTACACCCGCAGCAGCGGCGTCTGGACGCCGCGCCAGCTGTTCAGTTCGAACACGGACGACTGCTTCGGCTGCAGCCTCTCGCTCGACGGCAACTGGGCCGTGCTGGGCGCGCCGGACAGCGATGTCACCGACAACTTTGCCGGCAAGGCGGTGGTGATGCAGTTCGCGAACAATTTCCAGAGCGTGCTCTCGACCACCGAGCGCTTCGACGCCGCTGGCGCTCGCAACGACGCCATGGGCAGCAGCGTGTCGATCGACCGCAGCGGCCCCACCCTGTTCGTCGGCGCGCCCGGCTCCGAGGTCTATGGCAACCCCAGCGAGGGTGTGGTCATGGTCGGCCGCGGCGGCGAGTTCGGTGATCCGGTGCCGCGCACGGTGCGCAGGCTGGATCTTGGCCAGGGTCTGACCAATGCCATCTACGGCTACGCCCTCGACAGCGATGGCGACACCCTGGTAATCGGCGCGCCCGAAGAGGATGTGGGCCTGCAGCAGGGCCGCGGCGCGGCCTATGTCCTGCGCCGCGACAGCGCCGGCAACTATGTGCAGCCGCAGCGTCTGCTGGCGCCGGATGGCGCGGTCGGCGATCAGTACGGCTCAGCCATCGCTCTGCGGGGGGATGTGCTGCTGGTGGGCGCGCCCAACCGCACGGTGGCGGGCGTCAACGAAGCCGGCACGGTCTATGCGTTTCGTCGCAGCGCAGGTGTCTGGACGCTGGAAGCGCAGCTGATCGCCACCTTTCCTGCGGCCAGCGGTGGCTTCGGCGCGGGGCTGGCATTCGACGGCAGAACCGCGATCGTCTGCGGACGCTTCACCACCGAATCCTGGGTGCTGCAGCGCGCTGCCGACGGCAGCTGGACGCAGACGCAGGTGCTGCCTGGCCGTTGCAATACGCCGCAGCTTGCTGGCGACCTGCTGGTGCTCAACGACCACTCCGCCGACGCGCCGGCGACGGACTCCGGCCAGGTCAGCACCTATGTGCGCAGCGGCGGGGTCTGGACCTGGCAGAGTGCGCTGGTCGGCAATGTGGCCGAGCAACGCTTCGGCTGGAGGATCGCCCTGGCTGGCGATCTGCTTGCGGTGTCATCTGTGGGCGGCGCGGCGCGACCGCTGCAGGTCTATCGTCGCAGCGGCAGCAGCTGGTTGCCGGAGGCCTCGCTGCTGCCCGCCGACATCAATTCCCAAACCGGTTGCAACTCGCCCGCGCTGAGCGTCGATCGTATCGTTCTGGGCTGCGAGGACCTGCCGGGGCCGGACGGGCCGGGCGCCACCTATGTGTTCGAGCGGGTCGGCGGCAGCTGGACCCAGACCCAGAAGCTGACCCACCTCAACCCGCGCGCGAACGAAGGCTTCGGCGGCAGCGTTCACTTCCATGCTGACGGCACCCTGTTCATCGCCGCGGTGCGCAGGGCAGTGGACTTCTTTGCCCAGGGCTCGGTGTACCGCTATGCCGAGCCGGCCCTGCTGAGCGATGGATTCGAGGGTGACTGATCACCTGCCGCCGCCGCATGTTCACCGCCGGCCGGGTTGCGGTCCCGGGAGCATCGCCGCGCTCGATCCGCGCGGCATTCGGCAGGTCTTCCTGGTTCCGTCCGCTGCGCTTTCCGCCGATCGATTCGAGCCGCCCCGTCGCCACGCCTCGCCGCCGATCCGAACCCCGCAGCACGGAGGCCTTGCCATGCGCAGCCTGCTGACGATCCTGCCGTTGCTGACTGCGCGCCGCGTCGCGGACGCTGACTCAAGACGCGAGGACTTTGCAGCATCGTCGCTGCAGCCCTGAGCCTTGGGGACCGTGCCGCGGGCCTACAGCCGCCCGGCCCGCTTCATCGACAGGTAGTGGTCGACCAGCGCGCCGGGCAGCTGGGTGGCGGTGACGTCGAGGACGGTGGCGCCTTGGGCGCGCAAGGCGGTGTGGACGCGCTGGCGCTGGTCGAGGTACTGGGCGGCGGCGCTGGCTTCGAGCGCGGTGTCGACGCGCTGCGGCGGCTGTTCCAGCAGCTCATCCAGCATGGCCTCGCGCAGGCTGGCGACGCAGACCAGGTGGCGACGCTGCAGCTGGCGCACGCCGGCCAGCAGGTCTTCGATGTCTTCGTCGCGGGCATTGGTGACGATCAGCACCAGGGCGCGGCGCGGCTGGCGTGCGCCGAGCTGCATGGCGGCTTCGATGTAGTCCGTGGCGACAGGCTGCGGCTGCAGGTCGTAGACGGTGTCGAGCAGGCGGTCGATCGCGCCCAGGCCCCGCGCCGGCGGCATCCAGCGCGTGTCGCCGCCGCTGGCCATCAGGCCCACCGAGTCGCCCTGGCGCAGGGCGATGAAAGCGACCAGCAGGCTGGCGTTCAAGGCGTGATCGAAGTGGCTGAGGCTGCCGTCGTGCGCGAGCATGCGGCGGCCGGTGTCGACCAGCAGCACCACCTGCTGGTTGCGCTCGTCCTGGTAGTCGCGCGAGATCAGCTTCTGCGCGCGGCGGGTGGCCTTCCAGTCGATCTGGCGCAGGCTGTCGCCGGTGCGGTACTCACGCAGCTGATGGAACTCGGTGCCTTCGCCGCGACGGCGGTGCTGGTGCGCGCCGATGACGCGGCTGGCGCGGTCGGTGCCCACCAGGGCGAGATGGCTGACGCGGGCGAAGTCCGGGTAGACGCGAACTGCGCTGCGCAGCGGGCGCGTGACCAGGCGTGTCCACAGCCGCCAGGGCGCGTGCAGGCGCAGGGCGCAGCCGTCGAAATGGGCGGCGCCGCGCTGCTGGGGATGAAGCGTGTAGCTCAGCACGCTGCGTCCCTGCTCGGGCAGGGCGAGGCGCTGCGGCAGATCCTGCACCGGCCACTGCGCGGGGTGCAGGTCGAAGATCTCCAGACGTTGGCCGGACAGCCCACCGCCCAGTGCGAGTTCGACCTTCAAGGGATGTCCTACTGCGACCACGCGCGGCAGGCGGCGCTCCACGTCGGGCACCGGCAGCAGACGCAGGCGCGCGAGATCGATGGCGGCCAGCGCCAACAGCGCGACGCTGGCGCCCAGCAGCGGGCCGGGGCCGATCAGGCCGAACGCGAAGCCCGCGCCCGGCAGGGCGAGCAAGGCCAGCGCCAGCACCAGCAGGCGGGTGGGCCTCACTGCCGCGGCGCCTCCACCTTCAGCAGCAGAGCGTCGAGCACGTCATCAATGCGGCGGCCTTCGATCTGCAGTTCGGGCGACAGGCTGAGGCGATGACGCAGGGCCGGCTTGGCGATGCTGCGCAGGTCGTCGGGGGTGACGAAATCGCGCGCCGACAGCAGCGCCTGGGCGCGCGCGGCGCGCACGAGAGCAAGGCTGCCGCGCGGGCCGGCGCCCATGGCGAGGCCCGACCATTCGCGGGTGGCGCGACAGATGCGCACCGCGTAATCCAGCACCACCGGGTCGACGCGCACCTGCGCCGCCGCCTGCTGCAGGCCCAGCAGGGTCTCGGGCTTCGCCACCGGACGCACGCGCGAGAGGTCGAAGTCATGGGCGATGCGGCCGGTGCTGACGGCTTCGACCATGCGCACTTCGTCGGCGTGGCTGGGGTAGTTCATCAGGATCTTCAGCAGGAAGCGGTCGAGCTGGGCTTCGGGCAGCGGGTAGGTGCCTTCCTGCTCGACCGGGTTCTGGGTGGCGATGGTCATGAAGGGCGGCGCCAGCGGGAAGCTGCGCGACTCGATGGTGACCTGGCCCTCCTGCATCACTTCGAGCAGGGCGGCCTGGGTCTTGGCCGGCGCGCGGTTGATTTCATCCGCCAGCAGCAGATTCGTGAACACCGGCCCGCGGCGGATGCGGAAGCCCTCGGTCTTGGGGTCGTAGAAGGCGTGGCCGCTGACGTCGCTGGGCATCAGGTCGGGCGTGAACTGGATGCGCGCGAAGCTGCACGCCACCGAGGCCGACAGCGCCCGCACCAGCAGGGTCTTGCCCAGGCCAGGTACGCCCTCCAGCAGCACGTGGCCGCCGGCCATCAGCGCGACGAGCAGTTCATCCAGCACCTGTTCCTGGCCGTAAAAGGCGCCGCCGATCTGCTCGCGGATGGCGGCGACGATGGTCGAGGCCTCGGCGGTGCCAAGGGTGGGCACGGGCGCGGCGGCGGGCGGGGTTTCGGTGCTCATGGGCGAGTGCTCAGTCGATGAAGGGTGCGCACCGCCTCGGCCAGTGCGGCCGGGCGGTCGATGCCGAGGCCGAACAGGGCCTGTTCGACGGCAGGGATGGAAAGCCCGTGGCGCGTGGCCAGGGTCTGGGCGAGATCGCGGGCGGGCAGTGCGGCGATCTCGGGTGAAGCCAGCGCCAGCCGCTGCAGGACGCGCTGGCGCAAGGGCTTGAGCAGCGCCGCGCCGTGACGTCGGCGCAGGGCCAGCTCGGCGGCGGCACGCAGGTGCTCGCGCAGGGCCCGACGGGGCTGGGCGACTTCCGGCTGCAGCGGCCCGAAGCGCTGGCTGCGCAGCCACAGCCACATGAGCAGGGCGAGCAGCAACGGCAGCAGGATCGGCCAGCCGTGGCGGACGATCAGCACGTGCAGCGGCGGCAGGTCGGCCGAGTAGATCAGCAGCACTTCCGGTTCGGCCTCAAGCGCCGGCGCCAGCACCTGCCAGGCCAGGGCGGCATGGCTGTGCGAGCGCAGTGCGCGGGTCTTCAGAAAGTCCAGATCACTGGCGAACACCACGCGGCCGGCGCCATGCGGCAGGCCTGCCAGCAGCCAGCCGTCCTGGGCATTGCCCCAGCTCCAGTCGAACGTAGCGTCGTCGAAGTCCTCGCCCGGCAGCAGGCGCAGCGAGGCGCACCACTGCGTGTCGAGGCCGCGCACGGCGTCGAGGTCGAACAGGTCGTCGAGCGTGGGCAGCTCGGGCGCACCGCCGCGGGCGCGTTTGGCGGCCTTCAGCGCAGCCGGCGGTGGCGTATAGCCCCACTCGATGCAGGTGTAGCCCGGCACGGTGAACAGATCAAAGAAGTCCAGCAGCGGGGCCGAGTCCTCCTCACCGGGCGGCAGCGCCACGACCAGCTCGCCGCCACCGTGGACCCAGGCGAGCACCTGTTCGCTCGCGCTCCACGACAGCCCGCGCAAATCGCCGCTCATCACCACCAGCCCCGGCGGCTTGGGCAGCGCATCGGCGCGGAACACCGCCTGCGTGTTGACGGTGAGCCCGCGCGCGCGCAGCACCTGCTGCAGCCCGTACAGGGGGTTGATGCGCGCCTCGCCGCTCAGCGGCAGTGCGCGGGTGACTTCCTTCAGCTCGAAGGTGCGCCACCACCACACGCCCAAGGCGGCCAGCACCAGCAGCAGCGCGGCGACGATAAGGTTGCTGCGGCTCATGCGCGCGCGCCTTCGGCCCGATCGGCCTCACTGCGTCGCCAGGCGTCCACCAGCTCCACGAACTCCGTCTCGCTGGGCAAGCGGTTGGCATAGGCCGCCGACTGCCAGCGCTGCACGATCCGCGGGAACACCGCGCCAAAGCCCTGCGCGCCGAGGCGCCGTGCGCGCCGCAGGCAGTCGGCCTCGGTGCTGCCGGGCGGCAATGGCTCGCCGGTGGCTTCGACGACGCGCTCGACGCCGCCGGCGTACAGCAGCGCCAGGGCGGCGCGGCGCTGGCCCTGCGCCCACAGCGCCTGGGCGGCTTCGAGCAGGTTTTCGGGCAGGGGCTCGGGCGCCTGGGCGGCGTCTTCGTGACGCAGGCGCGGGCCGCTGCGACGTTCGATCTGCACGCCCAGCACAGGCAGCCAGCGCCGGTGGGTGGCGATGAGCAGGACCAGCAGGGCCGCGGCGACCAGCCAGAGGATGTTTTCCATCACGAAGGCGAGCCCTCGACCCAGGCTGTGCAGCCAGCCGAGATCGAGGTTCGACTGCTGACGGCGCGCCTGCGGCTGCTCGCGCGGCACCCAGATCGTCTGCGTGTCGACGGGGCTCAGGGCGTCCTGCTCGTAGACCTCGGCCGCCTGCACCACGAATGCGTCGGTACCCTCGCGATACTCGTGGGCGAACACCTGGCGCAGGCGATCTCCGCCCTGCGGCTTGATATCGCTCGATCCGCCCGGGCCGACATGGTCGTAGCGGGTGGGCTCTTCGGGCCGGGTGCGCAGGCTGGGCTCGGAGTCATCGAACGCCTCTTCGACCTTGGGCGCGTCCGCTGCGGCCTCGTCCTGTGCCTGCGCCGGTGCCGCCAGCGAGAGGCTGAGCAGCAACAGCAGCGGCGCCAGCAGCGCGAGTAGCGCCTGTCCACTGCCGGAGACCCGCGCCACCAGCCGGCGGAAGCCCAGTTCGATGTCCCAGGCTTCGATCTGCGTGCGGCGGTTGAGGTAGAGCGCGAAGCCCGCGCCCACGTAGAAGGGCGCGATCAGGCTGGCGCCGATCCAGAAGATCAGGTTGAGCAGCAGCTGCGCCCACAGCGGCGGCGCCTCGAACAGGGTTTCCCACAGGGCCTGGGCGGCGGGCTCCATGAACTCGATCGGGGTCAGCGAGAGGGCAAGGCCGATCAGGCCCAAGGCCAGCAGGGCCTCGACATTGGCGCAGACCAGCAGCACCAGTGCTGCGGTGCCGCTGGCATTGCGCGCCAAGGCCTGGCGGCGCGCGCGCCGCAGGGGGCCACTGACACCCTCCAGCAGATCGACCGGCATCAGCAGCGCGCGCGAGGGCGACAGGCGCAGCCACAGCAGCCAGGGCCAGATCGAGCGGGCGAAGTGGAACTGCCCGCGCAGGGTTTCGCGTACGCCGGGTGCGGCGCCGAACACGCCGCGCGAGAGCACATACAGCGGCGCGCGCTCGAAGGCTGGCTTCAGCCACCACAGCAGCAGCGGCGGCAGCCACATCAGGTCCAGCCACCACGCGGCCGCATTGAGCGCGGCGAAGACGGGCAGGGTGGTCGCCAGCCAGCTCAGCCAGACCACGCGTGCATGCCGGCGGGTGAGCGCGAAGCCCAGCTCCACGGCCTCCCATCCCGAGCGCGGGCGCAGCACCACGGAGAGATCGTCAATCCGCATGCAGGCTCCCACGGCCGCGCCCGGCCAGCAGCAGCCAGGCGAGGAACAGCACCCAGAGACTGATGCCGACGCTGTACTTCACCAGCGCAGGAATCGAGCCGATCGACGACCAGAAGGCTTCGATGAAGGCCGCCAGCACCAGCATGGCGAAGACACCGAGGATGATCCGTGCGCCGTCGATGCCGGTTTCTTTGAAGGCGCGCAGGCGCGTGCGCTGGCCGGGCATGAGCAGGCTGAGACCCAGCTTGAGGCCGGCCCCACCCGACAGCACGATGGCCAGCAGCTCGGGCGCGGAATGGCCTGATACGAAGCGCCAGAAGGGGTCGCCGAAACCGATCGCGGTGAGATGGCCGGCGGCGCTGCCGTGAAAGACACCGTTGAAGACCAGGGCGAAGGCCGCGCCGATGCCGGCGATCAGGCCCATCGCGAAGGTGCGGAAACCGATGCTGACGTTGTTGAGGATGTAGTACCCGAACATCTCCAGATCCGAGCCGCTGTCGCGCCCCAGCCGCGTGTGCTTGGCGGCGGGGTCGTACATCGATTCCATCTGGCCGAGCAGCTCATGGCCCATGATCAGCGGGGCCAGCTCGGGCCGGTACTGCAGAAGCACCAGGCAGACCAGGAAGGGACCGAAGTAGAGCAGGCCCGCCGCCAGCATCACTCCTCGCCAGGCGCGCACGCGCTGCGGAAACTCGCGGGCAAAGAAGTCGACGATGCGGCCGAAGCGCGCGCGCGGCGGGCGATACAGGGCCAGATGCCCGCGTTCGGCCAGGCTGCGCAGGCGCTCGATCAGGGCCTGGCCATAGCCGCGGCGCTCGGCCAGGGCCAGCTGCTGGCACAGCCGTCGATAGGCGGCCGGAAACTCCAGATCGCCCAGCGCTTCGACCGGCTGCGCATTGGGCAGCGGCGGTGGCGTGGCTGCCTGGAGTGGGCCGCGCCGCGGGCCGGTACTCAGCCAGGTCTCCAGGCGCTGCCACTCGGCCGCATGCAGGGTTTCGAACTGCGCCTGCTTCATCGGCTGTTCCCGCGCTGGCCGGTCAGCGCTGCCGCCATGCCGAGCACCTGCTGCAGGCCGGCTTCGCCGGCGCGACCGCTGAGCGGCTGCAGCAGCCCGGCCAATTCCAGCTGCCGTTCGGCGCTGAGCTGGGCGTGGCGCTCGCCGAACTCGATCAGGGCCTCGCGCTCGCCACGCTGCAGCGGCGGCGGATCGACAGGCGCTGCGCCGATCGACGCATGCGCCCGCGGTGGCGGGGGTACATGCACGACGAGGGTGCCGGCGGCCATATCGCCCAGCCGGCGGCTGCGACCGTCGAGCAGGCTGGAAACCACCCCCACCGCGTAGCCGAAAGGCAGCATGTCGAAGGTGCGCAGCAAGTTGCGCGTGGCTGATGCCACCCAGCCTACCGGGGTACCGTCGGCGTGCACGACGCGCAGGCCGAGCACCCTTTTGCCGGGCGTCTGGCCACGCCAGAACAGCTCGAACAGGACGGGATAGAGCCACATCAGGGCGAACATCGCGATCATGTGCAGGCCGCTGCCGGCGCGCCCCATGAACAACAGGCCCAGGCCCAGCAGCCACAGCACGATGAGCCGAAGAACCAGATCGAGCACCCAGGCGATCGCCCGCGGCGCCATGCCGGCCGGCAGCAGATAGAGGCGGATGCCCTCGGGGGTTTCGATCTCGATGCGGGTGTCGAGCAGCGGGCGCGCAGTCATGCAGACACGCGCCTGCGCAGGATCGGTAGGCCGCATGCGGGCCACAGCAAGCTCATCGACACCGCAAAACGTCCCCGAAAAAGTAGATGGCCGGCTGCGGAAAGCGGGACGCCGGCGACGACGCACTGTAGCGGTGGCCCCTGCAAAAGCAAGCCCCGCCGAGCGGCGGCGCGGCGGGGCTTGAGTGGGCAGCAGGGAAGTGAGTGGGCTTTACTGCAAGCGCGCGCGGTTTCCCGAGACGACGACATAGCTGCCTTCGCGGATGCCGTTCAACTCCGGCTGGGTGACGATGATGCGGCGGCCATCGTCCATCAGGACATAGAGTTCGTAGCGTGGCGCCGAGCGTGAATCCTTCTCCAGCGCGTTGCCGGCGACGCCGCCAGCGATCGCGCCGGCCACGGTTGCCGCCTTGCGGCCCGAACCGCCACCCACCTGGTTGCCGAGGACGCCCCCGATGATGCCGCCCAGCAGGGCGCCGGCACCGGTGGATTCGCGCTCGCCGTACACCCTGTCGATGCGCTCGACCTGGCCGCAGTCGTAGCAGCGTGCGTAGCCGTCGCTGGGCCCGTAGCTGCGCGGCGCGGTGCTGACACAGGCGGAAAGCAGAAGGGCGAGCACGGCGGTGATCAGTAGTCGAGTACGCATGGGGAACCTCTTCGCATTGAGCGGGATCGGGCCCGCGCTGAGCGCCGCGCGGCCCGGGGCTTGAACCTGAACCGCGGCGCCTGAACCCCGGCTAGCTCGCCGGCTCAGCGTTCAGCTGCGGTGGGGTGCAGTCCAGCGCGTGTGAGCCCGATCAGCCGCGGCTGAAGTCGCGGTGGCAGCTGTCGCAGCTGTTATGGACCGCCGTCAAGGCCTCTTTGCGCTGGGCGCAGCTTGCGTCTCCGGGCAAGGCCAGGGCCGCGTCGAGACGATCGCGCATCTGCTGCGCGTGACGGCCGAACAGCTCGGGCTCGAAGCCCTGTTCGAGGAACAAGGGCTCGACGTCGTCGGCCATGCCGCGCATCACCTGCAGCTGACGTGTGCCATCCGCTGCGCTGCAGCCGCCCTCGACGGCCTTGCGCGCCTCGCCCAGCTGGTATTTCAGGGTCACCATCGCGGCCGTGTGCGGACGCGAGCCTTTCTTGATGTTGCCGAGACTGAGAAACGTCGCGGTAAGCATGGCGCCGGCGAGCAGGCCGACGATCAGCGACAGCAGGATCTTCATGTGGTGGGCATGTGTGGAAGGACCTGAAGGATAGCGGAGACAGCGCAGTGTGCCGATGAGCTCAGGCCGTGGCGCGGAGATTCAGAGCGCGCGCTCACTCGGCCGGTTGAAGCGTCTCTGCGAGGCCCAGCGGTCGGCCTTCGTTGTCCTCGATGAAGGCCAGCCACTCTTCGCGGCCGTCGGCATGTCGGTGCACGCGATGCGGCGCGCCAAGCGGCTTGGCGCCGCGCGCAAGCAGGGCGTCGTAGTGCTCGTGCAGACGCTCGACGCGGAAGTAGAGCAGCGATTCGCCGCCGCTGGGCGTCTGGCTGAGCATCAGCCGCACGCCACCGCAGTCGAAAAAAGCCAGGGTGTCGAAGGTGAACAGGTGCGGCAGGCCAAGCACATCGCGATACCAGAGCTCGGCGGCGTGGATGTCGCTGACGCCGCGGGCGATCTGGGCAAGGGGGCCAAGGGTGTGTGCAGGCATGTCGTCGGATCTCCTTGAGGGTGTGATCGGGGCGACCACGCCGCGCACGCCGCGCCACAGCCGCAGCTGCCGGCGGTTGCGCAGTCCAAGCTTCTGCAGCGCGTTGCTGACGTGGAACTTCACCGCGTCGATACCCACGCCAAGGCGTCGCGCCATCGCCGGGTTGCTGAGGCCATGGCGCACGCCGTCGACCACGCGCCATTCCGCGGGCGTGAGCACATCGGGATGAACTGGGCGGCCGCGCTTGCGCATCGTTTCGGGGAGTCTCCTGCAGCGCGTGGAGCGACCGCAGGTGCCCCGATCAAGGTGGCCTGCCGGCTGCGGCGTTCAGCGCATGCAACATAGCGCGAAGCGCCAGCGAATATCCCTACCCGATACCTCCCGGCCTGCGCTCGCCGCTGTCGTCCGGCGCGCCCGGGCACTACACTCGCGCGCCGCCGCGAACACCCTCCCGGAGCGCTGCCTGCCCATGAACGCCATCGCCGAACGCACGCGCTTCTCCGGTATCGATCGTCTGTACGGCGTGGGCAGCGTCGAGCGCCTGTCGCGAGCGCATGTGTGCATTGTCGGGGTCGGCGGCGTGGGCTCGTGGGCGGCGGAAGCGCTGGCGCGAAGCGGGCTGGGGCGGCTCACCCTGATCGATGCCGACGACATCTGCGTCAGCAACGTCAATCGCCAGCTGCATGCGCTGGATGGCGAGTTCGGCAGGCTCAAGGTCGAGGTGCTGGCCGAGCGCCTGAAGCGCATCAACCCGCACCTCCAGGTGGATGCGCTCGCCCAGTTCCTCACGCCTTCGACGCTCGATCCGCTGCTGCTGCGCGGCTACGACGCGGTGCTGGACGCCTGCGATGCCTTCCGGGTCAAGGTCGAGATGATCGCATTTTGCCGGCGCCGCAAGATCCCGATCGTGGTCAGCGGCTCCGCCGGCGGGCGCGCCGATCCCACCCTGATTGAAGTGCGCGACCTTTCGCGCACCGAACACGACGCCCTGCTGGCGCTGGTGCGCAAGAAGCTGCGCGCTGAGTTCAATTTCCCCAAGAACCGCGACCGCTACTTCGGCGTGTCGGCGGTGTTTTCGCGCGAGAACGTGCGCTATCCGCAGGCGGACGGCAGCGTCTGTGGGCTGCGCCCGGAGGGCGGCGACAGCCTGGGCCTCGACTGCGGCGGCGGGCTGGGCGCAGCGACGCATGTGACCGCAAGCTTCGCGTTTGCAGCGGTCGGCAAGCTGCTGGAGAAGCTGTTGCGAAGCGAGGCAGCGCCCAAGGTGGCAGGGGCGGTCTCTCGCGAAGGCGCGGAGCAGACGCCCTCACGCTTGGCGTGAGCGCGGCTGTCCCGGATCGGCGGCAGTCAGGCGAGAGGTCTCACCTGTCCTCTGTCGCCTGATCCATCTCGATCAGCGCCAAGGTCACCAGCTCGCGCACGGGCAGGCGAGCGTCCAGACGGCTGACATCGTGCTCGCCGAGTGGCCATTCGAGCGCCTCGAACTGGCTGTCGACCAGGCTGGACGGCATGAAGTGTCCGCGACGTCGCTCGTGGCGGGCGCGGGCGTTGTCGGGGCTCAGCTCAAGCAGCAGGAAGCGGGTGTTCCAGCCCACGCTGCGCAGGCGATCGCGATGGCTGCGTCGCAGCGCGCTGCAGGCCAGTACGCAATCGCTGTTTCGCGCGCGCAGGCCGCTGCAGATCGAAGCCAGCCAGGGCTCGCGCATCTCTTCGGTCAGGGGTTTGCCGGAGGCCATGTGGTTGCGATTGAGATCGCTGTGGAAGTCGTCGCCCTCGAGCATGGGCCAGTTGAGACAGGCCGACAGCGCGCGCGCCAGCGTGCTCTTGCCGCTGCCGCTGACGCCCATGCAGACCACAAGCTTGGGCGAACTCATGGCGAGGGCACTCGAACCTGCACCTGGTAGCGGCGTCCTGCCTGAAGGCCGCGCAGCCTTGCCTCCGGCAGCGTTTCGCCGTCAACGCTGACCGTGAGCGGCCCGGCATGGCGCTGGTAGTAAATCTCCAGTTCGGCACCGCGAAATCGTCGCGTCACTCGCGCCTCGTTCCATGCGGCCGGCAGCTGCGGCGCGAAGCGCAGGCCTTCGCGATCGCCCTTGAGGCCGAACAGGCCCTGCACCACGGCCCGCAGCAGCCAGGCCACGGCACCGGAGTTCGGCAGCTGGCTGCTGCGTCCAGCCGTCTGCGGATACAGCCTGTGCGCGCCGCGGTAGTAGTTGGGGATGAAACTCGGCAGCTGGCCGCGCGCGAGCGCGGCTTCTGAGTCCGCGCACGGCAACAGCTGGCGCAGCAGGGCATAGGCGCGCTCGCCCTCGCCACGGGCGTAGAGGCCGTTGATGTGGAAAGCGACGGCATGGCTGTACACCGAACCGTTCTCGGCCGAGCCCGGAAACTTCTGGGTCACCCGCCCGATGTCCTCGTGCAGTCGCGTAAAGGGCGGGTCGCAGAGCGCCAGGCCCGATGGCGACTGAAGGTGCGCGTCGACCGCGCGCAGCATTCGCTGCTGCTGATCGATCGAGGGCAGTCCGGCGAGCAGGGCCCACGCTTGCGGGTTCAAGAAGATGCGGCCCTCGTCATCGGCCTGGATGCCGAAGCGTCGACCGTGATCGGTGATGCCGCGCGCGAACCAGTCGCCGTCCCAGAGCCAGGTCTGCACCGTGGCGGCAAGCGCGTCGGCTTCCGTGCGTAGAGCGCTTGCTGGAATCGCCGCCAGCAGATCCGAAGAGCCCTCGCAGACCTCGGCCCATACGCGCAGCGCATGCACCAGCGCGATCGACAGCCAGCCAGACACGCCGCGGCCCAGGTGACCGACCATGTTCATCGGATCGCACCAGTCGCCGTGGCCGATCAGGCAGAGGCCACGTCCATCGCGCCGCTGCAGCAGCCAGTGGAGCGCGCGCTCGACCCGCTGGGCAACGCGGATCTCTCGACCGAGCCGATCGCGCACCGTGTGTTCCAGGAAGGCGTAGTCCCCCGATTCCTGCAGCCAGACCGCGAGGCAGATCGGCAGCCAGAGCGCATGGTCGGCGTGAGGAATCTGATTGATGTACTTCAACTCGGCATCGGGGTGCAGAAGAATGCCGTCGGGCAGGCCGAAATCCTCTTCCTGCTGTTCCAGCACGCGCAGAAAATGCGCGCGGGCGGCCTCCGGCTGCAGGAAGGCGAGCCCCATCGCGTCCTGCAGGTAGTTGCGGGTTTGCGGGTCCGTGCAGAAGCGGTTGGCTTCACCGAGATAGAGCGCCTGTCGACACAGCCAGGGCTGGACGAAGGCGTCGAATGGCGCATCGGGTGTCTGCGCGCGCAGTGCCTCGCGCGCGGGAGCCAGCGCGGCACTGCGTTCGACCAGGGCACGCTGGAAGCCGTCGCCGCTCAGATAGCGCTCGCGCAAGCCGCGAATCTCGGTCTCGTCGTGCGCCGGGCCGAAGGCGAAGCGGAGCGCTTCCGAGCCCGCGGCCGCCAGCTCGATGCGGTACTGCAGGCAGGCCGCCGGCACTTCGTACAGCGCCTCGCCGCCCGCGAGGTTCGAGGCGCGCAGGGCGTCCGGTGCGTGCAGGCCGCCCTCGCCCTCGAACACCGCTTGCCGGCATTCCCAGCTGTCGGGCTGGCGCGCATGAAGCAGAACCGTGTGGTCCTTGAGGCGGGCGATGCGCGGCCAGTCTTCGCGCTTCTGGTAGCCCGAAACGCAGCGCGCGACGATGCCGCCCAGCTCGCGCGAGTAGCGCGCCGACTGGTTCATCCAGCTCATGTAGCCGAGTGGAAAGTACAGGCAGACCCGCAGCCGCCGCGTCCTGGCCGCACGGTTGTCGAGTTGCAGCGTCCACAGCTCCACCGCGTCTGCGGGCGGCAGCCCGACGGACCAGCGGCAGTGCAGCTCTCCGTGCTCGACGTCCCAGTCGACGCCGTCGGGGCGGGCGCGGAAGACGAAGCGATCGGCGGGCGCTCGCACAGGCTCATGCGGCAGCGAAAACAGCGTGCCGCTGTCTTCGTCGACGATGTAGACGAAGCGGCCCGGATGATGAGCGTACAGCGGCTGCTCGGGCTGCAGGAAGGTCGTCGCTTCGAGCACGGGCGCCCGTGCGTACTTGCCGGGCTCGGGCTGCATGTGCAGCGCGCTGGCATAGCCGCGGCAGTTCAGCTGCAGCAGCAGGCTGCGGTTCCACAGAAAGGTGCTGGCCCGTGGCATCTGCCGTGGGCAGTGCAGCTCGACAGCATCCTCAAGGCAGCGGATCAGGGTGTTGGCGTGCATGCGGCTGTGCTTCAGTGGGGGGTGTCGGCGTCGCGTCGCTGCAGGTCCTGCTGGATCTGTTTGAGCTGCGCGCCGCTGAGCGGATAGGCGAAGGCGAGGCCTGCAGCGAGAAGCGCAAACACTCCGGGCACGAGGGTCTGCAGCAGCTGGATCCCGGCCTCGGATGCACCGCTCTGGGCCTTGTTCGCGGCGTAGCCAATGGCGGCCAGCACCCACAGCAGCACCGCTGCACCGAAGGAGCCGCCAAGCTTCTGCGAAAAGGTGGCAGCAGCAAAGGTCATCGCCGTGGCGCGGCGACCGTGCTTCCATTCGCCGTAGTCGGCGCTGTCCGCGTACATCGACCAGGTCAGCGGCGACTTGGGCCCGAGCGCCAAACTGATGAGGATGTTGAGCGCGAAGATCAGCGCGATATCCTCGGGCCCCACGAACCAGAACACTGTCGACAGCAGCGCTACGATCAGCATCAGCGCCGCCAGCAGTCGCGCCTTGTCGAACCGGCGGATCAGCAGAGGGGCCAGCGCGGCCCCGGCGGCGTAGGCCAGCATCTGCACCAGCAGATAGTTGGGCAGCAGGTCGGGGCGCTTCAGCCAGTAGGTGAAGTAGTAATAGGCCGAGCCTGCTCGCAGGGTGATCGTCAGCATGATCAGCATGGCGAGCCCAAACAGGATCAGCCACGGCGGGTTGTGCAGCAGATCGCGCAGATCAGTGGCAGGCGAGCTTGCTTGGCTGGGCGGCGGCGTAATGCGCTGGCGGGTGCTGGCAAAGGTCAGCGCAAACAGTACGCAGGCAATCACGCCGTACAGCGCCATCGTCAGCGGCCAGCCGCGCTGCGGATCGCCATCGCCCAGGTGTTCTACCAGCGGCAGGGTGAACTTGTTGACCAGCGCGCCGCCGCCGAACGCAAACAGAAAGCGCAGGCTGTTCAATGTGGTGCGCTCTTCGCTGCTCGCACTCATCACGCCGCTGAGCGCGGAGTAGGGCGTGCTGAGCACGGTGTAGGCCAGCATCAGCCCATTGAAGGTGAGGTAGGCCCAGATCAGTTTGCCGGTGTCGCCCAGATCCGGCGTGGTGAATGCGACGACGCCCATCACCGCGAGCGGCAGTGCGCCGACCAGCAGCCACGGACGGAACTGGCCGTAGCGACTGCGTGTGCGATCCGCTATCGCGCCCATCAAGGGGTCAGTGATCGCATCGAGCAGGCGGGTGACGAACATCAGCGTGCCCGCGGCGGCCGCGCCGAGCCCGAAGACGTCGGTGTAGAACGCCGCAAGAAACGACGCGATCGTTGTCCAGTACAGATTGAAACCGAGGTCGCCAGCGCCGTAGCCGAGCCGCTCGCGCCAACGCAGTGTGGCCTGGCGGTCAGCGGGCATCTGGGCGGAAGCGGGCGAAGAGTCCATTGGGGGGCCCTGTCAGGGCAGGAGCAGGATGCGGCCGAACACGCCGGCGTCGAGATACAGCCGGTTGCGATCACCGTCCACGGCTTCGACGTCGACATCGGCGACCAAACGGCTGCGCACGCCTGGGGCATCGCTGTCGCACCAGGCGAGGGCGAAGCCAATCACATCGCCCGCGTGCAAGGACTGCGGCGGCCAGGGCGTTCCGGGCTTCAGCCCAGTGGGGTCGGGATAGAGTCGGATTCGCGCTTCCCACACCAGACTGTAGGGTGCTTCCGGGCTGCGTCGCCACACGGATTCGACGTGTTCGTTGAGCAGCAGCGGCTGGCCGTCGTCGCCGATATCGACCACCTGGCCGTCGAGCGCAAGGTGATACGCGAACGCACTGTGCTTGGTCTTGTGGTCGCCGCCACTGGCGTCCGGATCGACGAGGATTTCCAGGGCGTCGTCGGCCCAGTAGTTCTTCAGGGGATCGGCTTCGCCATCGCTCAGCACGTCATCGCGGATCTCGGCCAGCAGATAGAGCGCGTCCTCGCGCCAGAGCAGTCGATAGCGACCCGAGAAGTCATCCTCGCTGCGCGGCGGCGCGCCGACCAGCACATGCGGCAGCGACCGCCACTCCGCCTTCAACCAGTCGGCCTCGTCGGCCCGGCCGTCCACCACGAGGGCTTCCGCAGCGCGGCGGATCTCGCGCACGTCGGCCTGCGCAGCACTGGCCTGTGTGGGACCCGCCGCAGCGACGGCCGAAATCAGCAGTGCACGCATCATCGACAAGGACCTCATCCCAGCAGCCCCACGCGCGCGGCGCCAAGGGTTCCCACATCGGCCGCGCCAATGCGGAAGGTCGGAGTGCGCGAGAGCAGCGGCGAGAACCGGCCTTTGTCGATGAAGGCCGTGCGGAACAGGGCCTCGCCTCGGGCATCGAGCACATGCGGCAGCAGACCGCCCGCGAGATAGACCCCCGCCCAGCCGCCGTAGAGCAGGACGGCGTCGCCAGCGAAGCGGCCAAGGATGCTGCAGAACAGATCGATGGCGCTGCGCGCGTCCGGATCGCCGGCGCGTGCGGCTGCGACCACCGCCTCAGAGTCGGGCAGACGCTGGTCGCGCCCGCGCGCCATGTGCAGGCAGGCGTCGTGCAGATTCACCAGGCCCTCGCCGCAGAGCAGCCGCTCGTAGGACACGCGGCCGTAGCGCTTCTGCAGAAAGCGCAGGATGAAGATCTCGCGCTCATCGTGCGGAGCGAAGCTGGCGTGGCCGCCCTCGGTCTCCAGCACCGCGAGCCCGCGCGCATCGCGCCGGATGGCCGCGGCGCCCAGTCCGGTGCCGGGGCCCAACACGACCTGCACGGCAGCGGTATCGAAGGCCGCGCCAGGCGCATTGCCGATCGGATGCAGATCGGCTTCGCTGAGCCCCGGTACGGCCCAAGCCACAGCCGCGAAGTCATTGATGACCTGCAGTTCGCGAAAGCCGATCCGCTGCTTGAGTGCACGGATCGAGAAGCTCCAGCGGCTGTTCGTCAGAATCACCTGATCGTCCAGCACCGCACCGGCAACGGCAAGCACGGCGCGTTCCGGCACTGGCTCGCCGCTTTCGCGGAGGTAGGTTTCAAGCGCCGACTCGATGCCCTCATGTTCGGCAACCTTCAAGCTGCGCTGGGCACCGAGGCGGACGCGCTCGTTCTCGCCGAGTGCGGCGGTGGCGAAGCGGGCATTGGTGCCGCCGATGTCAGCAGCAAGGCAGCGGATCTGCTGGGCAATGATGGGGTTGCGGCGGTTCTCAAGAAGCAGACTCATGGGCGAGGGTTCCTGACCGGCGCGCAGGCGAGGCGGCGCGGGTATGCTTGCGGACACGCAGTGCTGTCCGTCGGACGGTGCAGTGCAACAGGGGAAGCAAGCGCATGGCGGGTCGCGTCACCATCGACGACGTTGCAGAAGCGGCGGGCGTATCGCCCAAGACGGTTTCGCGAGTCATCAACAACGAGCCCAACGTGCGCGAGGAGACGCAGCTGCGCGTGCGCGCGGCGATCGAGAAGCTGAACTTCCGACCCGATCCGTCGGCGCGAAGCCTCGCGGCGAGCCGCTCGTATCTGATCGGTGTGGTCTACGACAACCCGTCTGACAGCTATCTGATGGAGATCATCAGCGGCGTGCTGGATACCTGTCAGGCCCAGCACTACCAGACCCTGCTGTGCCCCCTGCGCTTCGACCGCGCAGACCTGGTGCGCGAAGTCGATTCGCTGATCGCACAGTCGCGCCCCGGTGGGCTGGTGTTGACGCCTCCGCTCACGGACAACGATGAGCTGCTCGCGCATCTGCATGCGCAGGGCGTGCCGTTCGCCTGCATCTCGCCGAAGCGCGCCGAAGGCTGCGGCGTCACCTTCGACGAGCAGCAGGCGGCGCGTGACATCACTGCGCATCTGATCGCTCTGGGTCATCGGCGCATTGCGCATGTGCGCGGGCACGCAGCGCATGGTGCGTCGATCTGGCGCATCGATGGCTACCGCGAGGCCCTGCTCGAAGCCGGCCTTGAGTTCGATCCGGCGCTGCTGGTCCAGGGCGAGTTCTCGTTCGACTCGGGCATGCAGGCAGCGCGCATCCTGCTCGATCTCGAAGACGCGCCCACTGCGATCTTCGCCGCCAACGACGACATGGCGGCAGGCGTGGTGCGGGTGGCCTTGGAGCGCGGTCTGTCGGTGCCGGGCGAGCTCTCGGTCTGTGGTTTCGATGACATTCCGATCGCGCGGCAGATCTTCCCGGCCCTGACCACCGTGCATCAGCCGGCCCGCGAGATGGGCGCCACCGCCGCCGCTGAGCTGCTGAAGTGCATGCGCGATCCCGCACAGGCGACGATGCGCCGGGTGCCCTACAGTCTGTGCCTGCGTGCGAGCACCGGCCCCGCGCCCAAGGTTCGACGCGCGGTCAGGCGTGTGCAACAGCAGGCCACGTGAGGGAAGGGCTGACATGCTGGCGCCTCAACCCAGGCCCACGTAGATGACGATCAGCACGGCCGTGACCAGCGCTGCGCCGATGTTGAAGCCGGTACTGGTGGCGAAGCCGCCCGCCGGCAAAGGCTGCGACTTCGCCTGCATCTTCCAGCCCTGCAGCGCCGAGATTCCGAGTGCCAGCGCGCAGCAGGCGAGGAAGACATAGCCCACGCGGTCCATGAAGGGCAGGTCGGGCAGCCAAACGCGCGCTGCGATCGACAGCAGGAACGAACCCAGTGCGGCGGCCAGCGCGCCCATTGCCGTGGTCTGCCGGACAAACACTCCGAGCAGGAAGATCGCGCAGATACCCGGCGTGAAGAAGCCGGTGAACTCCTGGATGTACTGGAAGGCCTGATCGAAGCCGTCGAGCAGCGGGCGCGCGCAGACCACCGCGATTACCAGGGACACGGCGCCGACGATGCGCCCGCTGCGCACCAGTCCGTGCTCGCTGGTGTGCGGATGGAACTGGCGCAGCAGATCCATGGTGAACAGGGTCGCCACCGAGTTCATCATCGAGCCCACCGAGGAGACGATGGCCGCAATCAGAGCCGCAAAGATCAATCCACGGATGCCGGCAGGCGCCAGCTTCATCATCTCCGGATACGCCTGATCCGGGGCGCTTAAGTCCGGCACCAGGAACAGCGCGGCCATGCCGGGAACGACAATGATGAGCGGCATCAACATCTTCAGGAAGGCGGCGAACAGAATGCCCTTCTGGGCCTCCCGCAAGCTGCCGGCCGCCAGTGCGCGCTGGATGATGTATTGGTTGAAGCCCCAGTAGGACAGATTCATCACCCACATGCCGCCGAGCAGCACGCTCAGGCCGGGCAGGTTCGACCACTGCGGATTGTCGGGCGAGAGAATCATGTCGAAGCGCTCGGGCATGCGCTCGTACATCGTGGCGAGGCCGACCCAGGCGCCTTGACCCTCTGCGACGCGGTCCAGCGAGATCCAGGCCACGATCAGCCCACCCAGCACCAGCAGGACGACCTGCACGATGTCGGTCATCGCCACCGCCCGCAGCCCGCCGTACAGCGAGTAGGCCAGCGAGAACGCGGCCAGGGCGAGCAGGCCCAGCATCATGTCGAGGCCGGTGAGCGCGTTGATCGCCAGTGCGCCCAGCCACAGCACCGAAGTGAGATTGACGAAGATGTAGACGCCCAGCCAGAAGACGGTCATGACCGTCTTGACGCTGCGGTCGTAGCGCTGTTCGAGGTACTGCGGCATCGTGTAAATGCCCGAGCGCAGCATGACGGGCAGGATGAACTTGCCGACCAGGATCAGGGTGATCGCGGCCATCCATTCGTAGCTGGCGATGGCAAGGCCCATGGCATAGCCCGAGCCGGACATGCCGATGATCTGCTCGGCCGAGATGTTGGCGGCGATCAGTGAGGCGCCCACCGCCCACCAGGGCAGGGCGCGGCCAGCCAGGAAGTAGTCGCTGGCGGTGCGTTCGTGCCCGCGCGGCTCACGCGAGATCCATGTGGCAAGCGCAATCAGGCCGACCGCGTAAATCGCGACAACGGCGAGGTCCAGCGTCGAGAGTGCGGACACGAGGGCTCCTTGGCCCACGCGGTGGACCTTGGGGTGCTTCGGAAAAGAACGGCGCGAAGTCGGGGAGAGCTGCGCGCCGTGTGGCTAACGCGAAGGGCCGCGCGGCGGCGGCTTGCCAGAACCGGCGCGCGGCGGCAGGAACGCCGCGCGCCGCTAGTCGCATCAAAGCGACGCGACCAGACTCGGAGCCTGCAAGCAGGCGCTTAGAACTGGTAGCGCACGCGCAGGCCGTAGGTGCGCGGATCGTTCAGGAAGCGGATGTTCAGCTGCGAACCGACCAGCGCTTTCTGCGAGACGTCATCGCCCAGCAGGTTCGAGCCCCACAGCTCGAAGCGCCAGCTGCTGCCGCCCGGGCTGAAACCCAGGCCCGCATTGATGGTCGTGTAGGCGCTCTGTCGATCCGGGAAGCCGGCTGCCGCCGCGGTTTCGGTGCGGGCAATGGCACCAGAGGTGTTCGACACGAATCGGACGTCGCGGTTGTTGAACTGGGTCAGGTAGTAGGCCGAGCGATAGCTGGCGAGAATCTGCCAGTCGAACAGGCCGTTGCCCAGCTCGAACACATGCTGCAGTCGAGCGTTCAAGGTCAGCTTCGAGGACAGCGGCAGCTCGTTGCCGGAGAGATCGATCTCGGAGGTGATGCCGCCCAGGCCGAAGTCGATGCTGCGTACGTCGGCCACGACGCCGCTCTTGATCTCGGTGTCGAGCAGCAGGGCGTTCAGGCTGAGGGTCCAGTCCTGCGAAAGACTGAGAATGCTCTCGGCTTCAAGTCCCATGATCTCGGACTTGCCGACGTTGCGGTTGGCCAGTGCGAAGCCCGTGGCCTCTCCGGTTTCGGGGTTGAAGGCGATGGCGGTCAGATCCTGGAAGACCTGGTCGCGGTAGTCGTAGTAGAAGCCGGCCAGGTTGAAGGTCGAGCGCCGTCCGAGGAAATCGAAGCTCTGCTTGGAGCCCAGCTCGAACGCGGTGATCTTCTCGGGCTTGTAGGTTTCCGGGATGACGTTGATGTCGAAGCTGTCGTTGAAACCGCCGGACTTGTGGCCGGTGCTGATCGTGCCGTATAGCAGGTGATCGTCCGAGAGGTCCTTCTCGAAGCCGATGCGCCAGTCGTTGAAGTTGAACTCGCTGCTGCCCTCCTGCTGCGCAGGGATGCCGAGCGCGATCCACGGGTGCGAGCCGTTCGGTGTGCAGCTGAGGTTGGTGCCGCCGGTGTCGGGCCGGTCAACGCAGCCGCCGTTGGGGTTGGTGCCGTTCGCGATCGGGCCGATCTGCTGGAAGATCGTGTCGTTTCGGCCCGCTGCCAGAATGCCCTGCAGCAGGAAGCGCGCGCGATCCGCGTTGGTCGTGATGTTGCGAACATCGAAGTTGGGCCGACGGGTCAAGGCCGGCAGGAAGCCCGGCGTGCCGAGTCGCACCGAGAAGCAGCAGCCGTCCGCGGCACCAAGGCCGATCGTCCAGTTGCCGCCGATGCCATAGCGGTACTTGGACTCGTCGGTGTAGCGCAGGCCGCCCTTCAGGCGGAAGGTGTCGGTGACGTCGAAGGTGCCATCGCCGAACACGGCCCAGGATTTGCCGTTGACGTCCGGCATCGTGAATTCGGTGCCGGAGTAGAACACTCCCTTGTCAGCCAGCGAGAACAGGCCGACTTTCTGGTCTTCGTTGAAGTAGAAGCCGCCGGCAGTCCAGCGGAAGCGCGCGGAGTCCGGCGAGAACACCAGCAGCTCATGGGTCTGCGACTTCGACAGGGTCTCCCAGTAGTTGGTCGAGAACAGGTCGTAGTCCGGACGCGAGCCGTCGCTGCTGCCGGGCGGGCGCTGGGTCAGGTTGCGGCCCGGCCAGTTGACGCCCGCGCTGTTGGCGTTCGTCTGGGTGTAGTCCACGTCGCGGTACGACGTGTTGTACTCCACCCGCAGGCCACCGAAGTCGTAGCCGATGCTCGCCATCACGCCCTTGTTGGTCGAGTCCAGCGTGCCCTGGTTGCCGAAGTACACAACCTCGCGCAGGTCGATGTCGTCAGGGTTGAAGCCTTGCAGCGCGGCGCCGTAGATGTTCGCGCCGGGGTAGCCGGTGCCGCCTTCCTGTCCGTAGTCACCCATCACGAAAACACGCAGCGCCTCATTCGGCTCCCACAGGAAGGACACGCGCGCGGCGTCCTCGTTCTGATAGCCGGCGGGCTTCAGCGAACGGTCGCCCACGTTCGTGTACGAGGTTTCCTTCTCGACGTGATAGCCGGAAACGCGCAACGCAGCCGTCTGCCCGAGCGGCAGGTTCAAGCCGAACTCGCCGCCGACGTGGTCGCGGCTGCCGAACTCGCCCAGTGCATAGCCACTGGTCTCGCCCAGCTGCGGCTTGACGGTGACGATGTTGAGGGTGCCGCCGAGCGCATTGCGGCCGCGCACGGTGCCCTGCGGACCCTTGTTCACCTCAACGCGCTCGACGTCGAAGAACATCGCGCCGAGGCCGCGCGGGCGCGCGATGTAGGCGCCGTTGATATGCGGCGCTGCACCCGGGTCGCCCAGCTCGGTGTTGTTCGATGAGCCGACGCCGCGAATGAAGATTTCGACGTTGCCTTCCTGGTTCGCGATGCTGAGGCCAGGAACGGCGACCTGCACATTGCGCAGCTCGTTGTTGATGCCGAGCGCCTTCAGTTCCTCACCGCTGAAGGCCTGGGCGGTGCCCGCGTACTTCTGCAGGTCCTGCTCGCGCCGGTCTACCGTAACGGTAATCGTGTCTAGCTCCTTGGCGCGATCCTCTTCGGTGGGCTCCTGCGCAAGTACAGGTGCGGCAAGCACCACGGCGGTGAGTGCCACGGCTGTCGCGACGGCCAGACGGTGACGGCGCGGCGTCGGCCGGCCCAGGTTGTTGGTGCTGCGCATTGTCGAACCCCTCCCGGCGCCTGCGGCTGTCTACGCCCGTACGCCCGTTGTCTTTACCAATCTCACCCGACGCGGCGCGGCGGGCGTTCTCAACGCATCGGCTTGCGACGCCGATGCGGTGCTGCTACCGCAACCTCGATAACCCCTCTCAGGGGGTTATCGGGTGGCGGGACACTCCACGACTGCGTCCGCGTCGGTGCCCAGTTCGACGCCGGCGATGCGCACATCGGTCCCCTTGTCTGCAGACAGCCGCAGAACGGTGTCTACCCGCTGCGTGGCCAACCCCGCGTTGCGCAGACATTTCAGGGGCAAAGCAAGCCTCTGCCACTCTCCGAGGCGCGCGCCCAGCGCTGCACCCACGTCCAATGTCGCGCCGCAGTCTTGACCGCAGCCCATGCCAAGCTTCACGCCCTGTTCGCCGAGTGTGTCAACCCGCAGACGCACCACCAGACGCACGTCGCCGTTGGTTTCGCGTTCGATGTCCACGGCATCCGCGAGGCTGAGGCGAAGTTCTGCCGGGCCGGACCACTGCAGCCGCCGCGCGTCCTCCTGAGCCTGATGGTCGACGGCTCGAATCGCGAGCTGGTCCGAGCGGCTGCGGGCCGGCCCGTTGCCCTCGACCTGCTGCACGCCACCGGCATCGACCAGTTCGAAACGTGCGCCCGGCGCCAGGCTTCCGCGTGCGAACCACTGGCCTGCACGCGTGGTGCTTGCCAGTTGGATCTCCTCGGGCAGCGCCGCCACTTCGCCTGCCTCGCCGTAGCGCAGACCGTGGCCGAACGCGAACAGCGGCGCGTAACCTTCATCGCCGACGTTCAGCCGGTACTGGTCGGGGCGGGCGGGCCAGGAGAAGGGCAGCTTGCCGTGGAAGTCGTGCTGAACCGAGCCGTCGCCAGCGCGCAGCAGGACGTCCGCGACGCCGCCGCCTTCGCTGCCCGGCAGCCAGGCCGCGACAAAGGCGTTCGACGCATTGATCTCACGGTTGACCCATAGCGGACGGCCGGACAGGAAGACCGCGACCACGGGAATGTTCTCGCTGCGCAGACGCCGCAGCAGCTGCAGGTCGCGCTCGTCGTCGGGCCGGTACACCAGGGTGTCGATATCGCCCTGGAACTCGGCGTAAGGGTCTTCACCGAACACCACGACCGCGACGTCGGGGCGCGTTGCAAAGCGGCCATCCAGCGCCAGTTCCGCTGTGCCACCGGCGGCTTCGATCTGCGTGCTCAAGCCCTTCCAGATCGAGGTGGCGCCCGGAAAGTCGGAGGGCTGGGTGCCGGTGCCTTGCCAGGTCAAGGTCCAGCCGCCGCTTTGCTTGGCGACGCTGTCGGCGCCATCGCCGGCTACGCCGATGCGAGCACGCGGGTTCAAAGGCAGCAGTTGCGCTTCGTTCTTCAGCAGCACCAGCGAGCGCCGCACGGCGTCACGGGCGACGGCGCGATGGGCGTCGGCGCCGATCAGCTCGAAGCGGCCGCCAAGCGCGCGCTCTGAAGGCTTGGGCGCTTCCATCAGGCCTGCAGCAAGCTTGACGCGCAGGATTCGCGACACCGCTTCGTCCAGCCGCTCGGGGCTGAGCCGCTTGGCGCGAGCGGCAACGAGTGTGTTGTCGTATAGGCCGCGCCAGCTGTCGGGCGCCATGAACATGTCGACGCCGGCCTCGATCGACGCCGGGCAGTCCGTCGGCGTGCAGCCGGGGATCTGGCCGTGGCCGTTCCAGTCGCCGACCACGAAACCGTCGAACCCCATGCGTCCGCGCAGCACATCGGTCAGCAGGCCGCGGTGACCGTGCAGCTTGATCCCGTTCCAGCTGGAGAAGCTGGCCATGACGCTCTGCAGACCCGCTGCGATGGCAGGCGGATAGCCGGGCGCGTGAATGTCGCGCAGCTCCGCTTCACTGACCCGCGTGTCACCCTGGTCGCGTCCATCCATGGTGCCGCCGTCGCCGACAAAGTGCTTGGCCGACGAGAGGACCTTGTCCTCGCCAAGGAAGCCTGGCGTGCCCGGCACGCCCTGCAAACCGTGCACGACGGCGGCGGCATAGCTGGCGACAACGGCGGGGTCTTCCGAGAACCCTTCGTAGGTGCGCCCCCAGCGGTCATCCCGCGGCACGGTCAGGGTGGGTGCGAAGGTCCATTCGGCGCCGGTGACGCGCAGCTCGCGCGCTGTGATTTCAGCGATGCGCTGCACCAGCGCGGGGTCGCGTACTGCACCCAAACCGATGTTGTGCGGGAACAGGGTCGCGCCAACGACGTTGTTGTGGCCGTGCACGGCATCGATGCCGAACAGCAGGGGAATCGCGGTGCCGCCGCGGCTGGCGTTGGCAGCATGAAACGCATCGGCCAGAGCCAGCCATTCCGGCGCGGTGGCAAAGGCTTTGCCACCCGGCGCTGAGTTCCCGCCGGCAAGGATCGAACCGAGCGGGTAGCGGCGCAGATCATCGGGCTGGATGCTGGCGATGTCGGCCTGGATGATCTGGCCGACCTTTTCTTCAAGCGTCATCCGCTCCAGCAGCTCGCGGACGCGGGCTTCAATCGCATCTTCGCGCTTCACGCTGGATTGGCCTTGCGGCCATTGCTGGGGGTCGACGACTGAAGACAAGGCGGCGGACTCCGTCGCCGCAGCGCTTGCGCCCAGCGCGAGCGAGACGGCGACCGTAACGTAGCGCAGCGTGTGCGCCCCAAACCTCTTTTGCGGAGCCGCAGTTGCTCGCGACGCGGGCTGATCGAGGCAGCCGGCCGTATTGAGTGAACTCACGTTGTCCCTCCCACCGCTTGGATTGCGCTCGCATCGCGCGAGCCTCGGGCGTCTTTATGCGCCGTGGACGCTAACTTTGCGCAATTTGACATCGCTGTCAATCACTTTCGGAGCGCGATTGCGAATTGTCCATTGCCTGCCCGGACGTGCGCGCCCGCGGAAGCCGTGGGCTCACTTTCGATGCTGCATCGCGCTATCGGGAGAGGCGGGGGCAGACGTGAGCGATGGGGTCAGTGCGGCAGCGCGAAGAGACTTCTCGCGTTGGCGCTGGACTGTTCTGCCACCTCCTCAACCGACGCGCCGCGGAGGCTGGCGATGCAGGCAGCAACTTCGACCACACGCGAGGGCAGATTGCGCTGTCCTCGATACGGCATCAGCGGCTGGTCGGGCGCGTCGGACTCGAGCAAAAGGAACTCGATCGGCATGCGTGCCACCAGATCGCGCAGGCGCTGGGCGCGCGGGTAGGTCACCGGCCCGCCGACGCCGAGCGAGAAGCCAAGCTCGAACAGCTGCCGCGCCTGCTCGCTGCTGCCGGCATAGCTGTGCACCACGCCGCGAAGATGGCCGCGGTAGCGCCTCAGGGCGATCAGCGTGGCCTCCACCGCGCGGCGCGCGTGCAGGATCACCGGCAGGCCAGCTTCGGCAGCGATTGCCAACTGCGCCTCGAAGTAGTGATGTTGTTCGGCCGGTTCCAGCGATTCGACGAAGAAATCGAGGCCGAACTCGCCCACCGCGACCGGCCGCTCGCGCTGAACCCATTGGTGGAGCAGGTCGAGATGCTCGCGTCGATGCTCTGCAAGGAACATCGGGTGCAGGCCGTAGGCGGGAAACAGGTCGGGCTCGCGTGCACAGAGCGCACGAAGCCCCCGCCAGCTTGCGGCAGTGACCGCGGGAATCACTTGCGCGACAACCCCGGCCGCGCGTGCCTGGGCCAGCACCGCGTCGCGGTCGGCGTCGAACTCGGGCGCGTCGAGATGGCAGTGGCTGTCGATCAGCGGCATGCCGGAATCGACCTTCAGGGCCTGTCGACGCGCCGCGCTTCGCCCTCGATGGGCGGGCGCTGCGGCGACTGTGCGGCCCCGTCCTGGCCTGCATCGCGACGCTGCTTCCAGCTGGCCAGCAGCAGGCCGCCGGCGAGCAGCAGCAGCTCATCGACGAAGGGCAGGGGGTCCGGCACCAACAGAGTGACCAGGAACAAGGCGCCGGTGACCAGCGCCAGCTGCGGAAACCGCAGGCGCTGCAGGTGACGGCGCAGAAAGTTCGGCAGCAGGGCGAGCAGGAAGCGCGGCATTGGGAACCCGGGAGTGGGGAGGGTGGATTCGTGATTCGCAGGGCGGGCTGACGCGAGCGGTGAGTCTGCGCCGGTGCCTTGGCCGAGGTTAGCGCGTGTTGAGCGTTCGCGCGTTCACACGTGCTGATCCCTGCGGCGAGCGCACACGGTGTTTCCGGGCCCGAAAACGTGACAGGCCCGCGCGTGGCGGGCCTGTCTTGTGTCCAGCGATGTGGCAGCGCTTAGCGACTGCGCTCGCCGCCCTGGGCGCGACGCGGCTGGCCCGAAGGCTGGCCCTGCGGCTTGGGCGTGGCGTTGCCGCCGCCTGCACCCTGAGCGCCGGAGCGACCGCCGCCGCCGCTGCGACGTGCGCCGCCGCCGCGCCGCGCCTGCGGCTTCGGCGCGCCGCTCGGACGCGGAGCCGGGCGGTTCACCTGCAGTGGCTGCGTGGGCTCGAAGCCCGGCACCACTTCCTGCGGAATCTCGCGGCCGATCAGCTTGTGGATGTCGCGCAGCTGGCCGACTTCCTCGTGGCAGACCAGCGAAATCGCATGACCCGTGCTGCCGTTGCGGCCGGTGCGGCCGATGCGGTGCACGTAGTCCTCGGCCACCATCGGCAGGTCGAAGTTGATCACGGCGGGGAGCTGGTCGATATCGATGCCGCGCGCGGCGATGTCGGTGGCCACCAGGGTGCTGATGCGGCCGGACTTGAAGTCGCCCAGCGCCTTGGTGCGCGCGCCCTGGCTCTTGTTGCCATGGATCGCCGCCGCGCGAAGGCCGGCGGCTTCCAGCTGGCGGACCAGACGGTCCGCGCCGTGCTTGGTGCGACTGAAGACCAGCGTCTGCCGACGGCTGTCCTGGCTCAGCACGTGCAGCAGCAGGTCGCGCTTCTTGGCGGTGTCGACCGGATAGACCACGTGCTCGATCATCGCCACCGTGCTGTTGCGCGGGGTGACCTGCACTTCCGACGGGTTCTTCAGGAACTGCTGGGCCAGCTCGCGGATCGGGTCAGCGAAAGTGGCCGAGAACAGCAGGGTCTGGCGGGTGTGCGGAACGCGGGCGACGATGCGCTTGATCGCCGGCAGGAAGCCCATGTCGAGCATGCGGTCGGCTTCGTCCAGCACCAGCACCTCGATGTGCGACAGATCGATAGTGCCCTGGCCCATGTGGTCGATCAGGCGGCCGGGCGTGGCGACGAGGATGTCGACGCCGCGGCGCAGCGCGTCGATCTGCGGGCTCATGCCCACGCCGCCGAACACGGTGGTCGAGCGGATGCGCAGCTGCTTGCCGTAGTCGCGGATGCTTTCCTGCACCTGGGCGGCCAGCTCGCGGGTGGGCGTCAGCACGAGTGCACGCGGGCGTTTGCCCTGGGCCGGCTGGCCACCGGCGAGGCGCTGCAGCAGCGGCAGCGCGAAGGCGGCGGTCTTGCCGGTACCGGTCTGGGCGCCGGCCAATACGTCGCGACCTTCCAGCACCAGCGGAATGGCCTGCTGCTGGATTTCAGTGGGCTGCGTGTAGCCGAGATCGGACAATGCGCGCAGCAGCGGGCTCGCAAGCCCGAGGGATTCAAACGACATTGGGAGTTCCGTGAAGGTCCCGAGCGCTCCCTGCAACCGCGCTCAAGGGATACATCGACTGGCGAGGATTCGCCTGCGACCGTCGACGCGAACACCGCGTCGAGGACAGCTCCGAGAATGGGAAAGGGCGGCGGCTGGACCCGGCGGTTTCCGTGCGGCCTGCGGCCGGTCATGGAAACTTGAGGCCCTGGGGAGAGCGCACGGCACCTCGGGGCAGCGCGGAGACTACAGCACGCGGCGCTCGCGGTCACTTCAATTCGTGTGAACTCAGCGTATTGCGAACGCTGGCGTTCACAGAATGCGTTTGGCGCCGAGGTAGTGATCGCGCCAGTAGTGCCCGTCCAGCGCGTCCAGGCGCACGGTGCCGCCGCTGCTCGGCGCATGCACGAAGCGGCCTTCGCCGACGTAGATGCCGGCATGGTTGACCCGGCCTTGCGCGCCGAAAAACACCAGATCCCCCGAGGCGAGGTCCGGGCGTCGCACTTCGCGGCCGCGCAGGGCCTGCAGCTCGCGCGTGGTCCGCGGCAGGCTGAGCGCTGCGGCCTGGCGGAACACGTAGCCGATCAACCCACTGCAGTCGAAGCCGCCCTCGGGCGTGTTGCCGCCGAAGCGATACGGCGTGCCGACCAGCGAGATGGCCAGAAACAGCACATCCTGCGCGACATGGCCGATGACGCCTGCGCGGCCGTGATCGGCAGTCGGTGCAGGCTGCGAAGGCGCTTGCGGACGCTTGGGCGCGGAGCCGCAGGCCGCCAGCGCGAGCAGGCTGAGCCCGAGGGCCCATCGTGGCGCGCCGTGACGCAGACGCGGGCGCCCGCTATCCTTGCGCGTTTCGTCCAAACCGTTCACCAGCGAAGACCCCCAGCATGAAAGTCGAAGAAAACCGCGTCGTCCGTTTCCATTACACCGTGTCCGAAGGCGGCCGCGAAGTCGAGAGCTCGCGCGGCGTCGGTGAACCCTTGGCCGTGTTGTTCGGTAAGGGCGGACTGATCCCCGGCGTCGAGAAGGCGCTTGCAGGCCGCGATTCCGGCGACACGGTCCAGGCCGAAGTGAGCCCGGAAGAAGGCTACGGCCCCTACCGCCCGGAGCTGACTCAGCGTGTGCCGAAGAAGCACTTCAAGAACATGCCGCTGGCGGTGGGCCAGACCGTGGTGATGCAGACACAGCAGGGCCCGCGTCCGATCACCATCAAGAAGGTCGGCATGAGCGTGGTCGACATCGACCTGAACCATCCCATGGCCGGCAAGCAGCTCAGCTTCGACATCGAGATCGTGGAAGTGCGTGAAGCCACGCCCGAAGAGATCGAGCACGGCCACGTCCACGGCGAGGGCGGCGTGCAGCATTGATCCGGCGCGCGTAGGGCGTCGGGGCATACAGCCCGGCGCCTTGCGCGGGCTCCGCCGACACCGCCTTGGCGCGCGGCGATTCGCCCATCAAGTCGCGCGCGTCAGGCCCCTTAAAGGCAGAAGGCCCGCTCTTCCGAGCGGGCCTTCTGGCGTTTGTCTGGTGCCCAAGAGAGGACTCGAACCTCCACGGGTTGCCCCGCTAGTACCTGAAACTAGTGCGTCTACCAATTCCGCCACCTGGGCAGGTGTCTTGCGGTGCGCGTCTTGCGTTGCAGCCCCGAAGAGCCGCGCACTTTACGGATCGAGACTTCGACTGTCAACGGGCAGGCGAGGAATATTTTGGTCGGGGTGTACCATGCGCAAATGAGCAAACGCCCAAGCAAACCCGGTCCGCGTCGCGCGACCGGCACCAAGTCCTCCGGCGGTACGTCCGCCTCCTCTTCCAGGCCGCGCGGCAAGGCCTCCAAGCCGGCGCCCTGGCTGCCCGATCTGCCTCCCGCGCCCCTGCCGCCGCCACCTTCGCGCACCGCCTCGCCTGACGACGTGCTGCCCCGACCCCGTGGTCGCCTGCCGAAGCCGGCGGTGATCGACCCCTATGCCGAGCGCGAGGCCAGCAAGTACGAGAACCCCATTCCGAGCCGCGAGGCCATCCTCAGCCACCTGGAGTCCAAGGGCGAGCCGGTGACCGCCGAGGAACTCGCTGCGGACCTGCAGCTGACGGCACCGGAGCGCTTCGATGCGCTCGGCAATCGCCTGCGCGCAATGCTGCGCGACGGGCAACTGCTGGTGAATCGGCGCGGCGGCTACGCGCCAGCCAAGAAACTCGATCTGATTGCCGGCGTGGTGCTGGCGAACGCCGACGGCTTCGGGTTCCTGCGCCGCGATGCGGGCGGCGACGACGTGTTCCTGCCGCCCATGCAGATGCGCCAGGTGCTGCACGGCGATCGCGTGCTGGTCAGCATCACCGGGCTGGATCGGCGCGGTCGCCCTGAAGGTGCAATCGTCGAAGTCCTGGAACGACGCACGCAGCGTGTGGTCGGCCGCTTCCAGGAAGCCGACGGCATCGCCAGCGTGGTGCCCGACGATCGCCGCATCCATCAGGAAATCCTGATTCCGCTGAACGCGCGCGGTGAGGCGCGCAGCGGCCAGATCGTCGTCTGCGAGATCACCCAGGCGCCGTCCTCGCACCGCCTGCCGATCGGCCGCATTCTGACCACGCTCGGTGAGGCGCTGACGGCCTCGCTGGCGGTCGAGATGGCGATCCACGGTCACAACATTCCGAACGTCTGGCCCCAGACCGTGCTGGAGCAGGCGGCTGGCGTCAGCCTGGAGGTCGGCGCACACGAGATCGGCGAGCGCGTGGACCTGCGCGATCTGCCGCTGGTCACCATCGACGGCGAGACCGCGCGTGATTTCGATGACGCCGTGTATTGCGAAACCACCCGCAACGGCTATCGCCTGATCGTCGCCATCGCCGATGTCTCGCACTACGTGCGTCCGGGCACGTCACTGGACGACGAAGCGCAAAAGCGCGCGACCTCGGTCTATTTCCCCGGCTACGTCGTGCCCATGCTGCCGGAGACGCTGTCCAACGGCATCTGCTCGCTGAATCCGAAAGTGGACCGCATGTGCTTCGTCTGCGATATGCGCATCAATGCGGACGGCGAGGTCACCAAGGCGAGCTTCTACGAAGCGGTGATGCGTTCGCATGCGCGTCTGACCTACACCCAGGTGTGGGCCGCCGTTGGCGAACAGGACGAGGGCGCGCGCGCGCAGCTGGGCGCGGTGCTGCCCCATGTCGAGAACCTGTACGCGCTCTACCACGTGCTGGCCGCGCAGCGGCAGCGCCGCGGCGCGATCGAGTTCGAAAGCACCGAGGTCGATTTCCGTCTCGGCCCGGCGGGTGAAGTCATCCAGGCCGCGCCGCAGCCGCGCAACGACGCGCACAAGCTCATTGAGGAATGCATGATCGCGGCCAACGTGCAGGCCGCGCTGTACCTCCTGAAGAAAAAGATCCCCGCGCCGTACCGTGTGCACGATCGGCCGCCCGAATCGAAGTACGGTGAGCTGCTGGAGTTCCTGAAGGGCTTCGGTTTGAAGCTTCCGGAGTGGTCGAAAGTGGTGCCGGCCGACTACACCGCTCTGCTGCGCAAAATCCGCAAGCGCGAGGACTGCGAACTGCTGGAGACGGTGCTGCTGCGCTCGCAGGCCTTGGCGGTCTACCAGCCCGAGAACATCGGCCACTTCGGCCTCGCGCTGGAGGCCTACGCGCATTTCACCAGCCCGATCCGCCGCTACCCCGACCTGCTTGTGCACCGCGCGATCAAGCACGCACTGAGCGGCGGTCGCGCCACCAGCTACCTCTACGCCGCGCACGACATGGCCGCGCTCAGCCTGCAGTGCAGCGAGCGCAGCCGGCGCGCGGAGGAGGCCGAGCGCGAGGTCGACGAGCGCTACCGCTGCGCCTTCATGGAGCGCCACGTCGGCGCCGAGTTCGACGGCACCATCGCCGGCGTCACCAGCTTTGGACTGTTCGTCGAACTGGATGAGTCGAAGATCAGCGGCCTGGTGCACGTCACCCAGCTGCCCAATGACTACTACCACTTCGATCCGGCTCAGCGCCTGCTGCGCGGCGAGCGTCAGGGCCGCGTGCACCAGCTCGGCGACAAAGTGCGGGTGCTGGTGCTTCGCGCTTCGATCGAGGATCGCAAGATCGACTTCCGTCTGGTCGAGGGCGGCAAGAAGTCGAAGAAGGCCGGAGTCAGCCGATGAGCGACTGGATCGCCGGCATCAATGCCGTATCAGCCGCGCTGGAAGCCGGTCAGGACCTCGCCGAGGTGCTGATCGACGGCAAGGCCAAGAACCCACGTCTGGCCGAGATCGGCAGCACCGCCAAGGCCGCGGGCATCGCCCTGCGCTTCGTGCCCTTGGATCAGATCGAACGCCAGGCCGCTGGCGCGCGGCATCAGGGCGTGATCGCGCGCGTGCAGTCGACCCGGATCTACGACGAGCGCGACCTCGAAGGCCTGATTGAAGCGGCGGCGAAGCCTCTGCTGCTGATCCTGGATGGCGTGCAGGACCCGCACAACCTTGGCGCCTGCCTGCGTTCTGCCGCCGCTGCCGGAGCGACTGCAGTCATCGTGCCCAAGGACCGAGCGGCCACGCTCACGCCTACCGCGCGCAAGGTCGCCGCCGGTGGCGCCGAGCGCGTACCGCTGGTGCGGGTGACCAACCTCGCGCGCTGCATGAAGGATCTGAAGGACGCCGGCATCTGGATCGTCGGCTTGGCCGGTGAGGCCGAGTCCAGTCTGTACGGCGTCGATTTGAAGGGCCCGATGGCGATCGCGATGGGCGGCGAGGGCGAGGGTCTGCGTCGCCTGACTCGCGAGCACTGCGACTACCTCGCGAAGATTCCGATGGCCTCAGGCATGGAAAGCCTCAATGTGTCGGTCGCGGCCGGCATCAGCCTGTTCGAGGCCCTGCGTCAGCGCGGTTGATCGCAGCCCCGCCGGAGCGTTCCAGCGGGGGCTGTGCGACTCGCGCACTGGCGATGCACCGAGGTGTCGAGTCTTGGCCGCGTCGACGTGCCGCAAGCCTCGACGGGGGCGCGGACACGGCAACGCCTCCATGCATCTCGGCGTTCCGCGCCGCGCGTCGCAACTCAGCCAGCGCGCGGCAAGCGGGCCTCGCTGACGGTCGCACCTCAGCCGCTCAGGCCCGTCGCGCCAGCTGCCGCAGCACGTAGTGGAGCAGGCCGCCGTGTCGGTAGTACTCGACCTCCTTCGGCGTCAGCAGCAGCACCTGTGCGCTGAACTCGGTGCGCGTGCCGTCGGCGCGGCTCGCACGCACCCGGGCAGTGCGCGCGCGGCCGTCGTCGAGACCCTGCACGTCGAACACCTCATCGCCGCGTAGACCGTGGCTGGCAGCGCTCTCTCCGGGCTGGAACTGCAGCGGCAGCACGCCCATACCGACCAGGTTGCTGCGGTGAATCCGCTCGAAGCTCTCCGCGATCACCGCGCGCACGCCCAGCAGATACGTGCCCTTGGCCGCCCAGTCGCGCGAGGAGCCGGTGCCGTACTCCTTGCCGGCAATCACCACCAGCGGCACACCCTCGGCCTTGTATCGCATCGCCGCATCGAAGATCGATAGCTTTTCTCCGGACGGTTGATGCAGGGTGTTGCCGCCTTCCTCCCCGCCCAGCATGAGGTTCTTGATGCGGATGTTGGCGAAGGTGCCGCGCAGCATCACCTCGTCGTTGCCGCGGCGACTGCCGTAGCTGTTGAAGTCGGCGGGCTGCACGCCGCGCGCCTGCAGATAGCGGCCCGCCGGTGAGCTGGCCTTGATGTTGCCGGCCGGGCTGATATGGTCGGTGGTGATGCTGTCGCCGAACAGGCCCAGCAGGCGCGCGCCGTGGATGTCCTCGATGCCGCCGACCTCCATCGTCATGCCCTCGAAGTAGGGCGGGCTCTTGATGTAGGTGCTGGCCGCGTCCCAGGCGTAGATCTGACCGTCGGGTACCTCGATGCGGTTCCAGCGGCTGTCGCCTTGGAAGACGTCGGCGTAGTTGTGGCGGAACAGCTCGGGTCCGACGGTGCTCGCAATCAGATCGCCGATCTCCTTGTTGCTGGGCCAGAGATCGCGCAGGTACACCGGTGTGCCGTCGCTGCCCGTGCCCAGCGGCTCGCGGCTGAGATCGATGTCGGCGCTGCCGGCCAGCGCGTAGGCCACCACCAGCGGCGGCGAGGCCAGGTAGTTCATGCGCACTTCGGCGTGCACGCGGCCTTCGAAGTTGCGGTTGCCCGACAGCACCGAGACCACGTTGAGGTCGCCGCGGGCGATGCCCGCGCTCACTTCCGGCGGCAGCGGGCCGGAGTTGCCGATGCAGGTGGTGCAGCCGTAGCCGACCACGTGGAAGCCAAGCGCTTCGAGGTCGTCCATCAGTCCGGCTTTCTTCAGGTAGTCGGTGACCACCAGCGAGCCCGGGCCCAGCGAGGTCTTGACCCAGGGCTGCACCTTCAGGCCGCGCTTCGCCGCATTGCGCGCCAACAGGCCGGCACCCAGCATCACTGCAGGGTTGCTGGTGTTGGTGCAGGAGGTGATGGCGGCGATCACGACCGCGCCGTCCTTGAGCTGCACCTTCTGGCCCTTGAGTTCGATCTCGACGCTGCCGCTCTGCAGCACCTCGCGATTGCCGATCGCTGCACCGCCGCCCTCGGCGATCATCGCGTTGGATTCAGCGGAGCGCTTGCTGCGGGCAGCCGCGAACGCGGCGACGTTGTCGCGGTAGTTCTGCTTGACGTCTTCCAGCAGCACCCGGTCCTGCGGACGCTTCGGTCCAGCCAGCGAGGGCTTGACCTCGCCGAGGTCCAGGCTCAGCACGCTGCTGTATTCGGCTTCGATGGCCGGATCGCGCCACAGGCCCTGATGCTTGGCATAGGCCTCTACCAGATGGATCTGCGCTCCGCTGCGGCCGGACAGGCGCAGGTAGTTCAGGGCTTCGCCGTCGATCGGAAAGATGCCGCAGGTGGCTCCGTACTCGGGCGCCATGTTGGCGATGGTGGCGCGGTCGGCCAAGGGCAGTTGATCCAGGCCCGGGCCGAAGAACTCCACGAACTTGCCGACCACGCCGTGCTTGCGCAGCATCTGGGTCACGGTCAGCACCAGATCGGTCGCAGTGGCGCCTTCGGGCAGCCTGCCGCTCAAGCGGAAGCCCACCACCTGCGGAATCAGCATCGAGCTCGGCTGGCCCAGCATCGCGGCCTCGGCCTCGATGCCGCCCACGCCCCAGCCGAGCACGCCGATGCCGTTGATCATCGTGGTGTGGCTGTCGGTGCCGAAGACGGTGTCGGGATAGGCTTCGATAACACCGTCGACCTCCCGGGTCATCACCACCCGCGCGAGGTATTCCAGGTTCACCTGATGGACGATGCCGGTGTTGGGCGGCACCACCTTGAAGTTGTCGAAGGCGCTCTGGCCCCAGCGCAGGAAGGCATAGCGCTCGCGGTTGCGCTCGAACTCGATCTTGCCGTTGAGATCCAGCGCCTCGGGCGTGCCGAACACATCGACCTGCACGCTGTGGTCGATGACGAGCTCTGAGGGGATCAGCGGGTTGATCTGCTCGGGCCGGCCGCCCAGCTTGACCACAGCATCGCGCATCGCGGCCAGATCGACCACGCAGGGCACACCGGTGAAGTCCTGCAGCACGACGCGCGCCGGCATGAAGGCGATCTCGGTGTCGGGCTCGACCTGCGGCTGCCAGTCGATCAAAGCCTCGATATGCGTCGGCGTGACGCTGACACCGTCCTCGCAGCGCAGCAGGTTCTCCAGCAGGATTTTCAGCGAGAAGGGCAGTCGCTTCAGAGCGTGCTTGGCGCCAAGTCGGGCGAGGCTGTGGATGCGATAGTCGCGCCCATCGAGGCTCAATGTGTCGAGGGTATCGAAGCTGTTGCGCATGGCCGGCTCCTCGCGAAGGTCAGACCCTGCACCATAGCGGACAGGACATTCACACTGGGTGTTCGCGACGCGCCCGTGCCAGCCATTCGGCATTCTCTCCTCAGCCCTTGTGGGAGAGGGGCTCTGCGGGACCCGTCGAGCAGGCCGTGCCGGCCAAGCGACGAACACTCCAAGCGACGAACACTCTCTGTGCGTTTCGCGCGTGTGGAGAGACGCTTGCAGCTTTGTGCGTGCGGGGCTTTCTCCCCCTCTCCCCTTGTGGGAGAGGGGGCTGAACGCCCGCGCAGGATTTCCTTCCCCTCTCCCCAACCTGCCTTCGCTTCGCTCGGGCTCCCGAGAGCGTCGGCTGCCACCGGCAGCCGACAAGCCCTCTCTTCCGCTTCCCTACAAGGGGAGAGGGGCTATGCGGGACCCGTCGAGCTCGCGGTGCCGGCAAGCCCAGCTAAGGCAGGCAGCAAGCCGCGAGCGACGACCCTCACTCCTCACTCCTCACTCCTCGCTCCTCGCTCCCCAATCCCCGCTCTCAGCGCTTCAACAGCACCACCACCGCGCCCGTCCCGCCCTCCGAGGGCTTGGCCGAGGCATAGGCCAGCACGTCGCTGCGGAAGCGCAGCACCTTGTCGGTGAGCAGCTTGAGCACGGGCGTGGAATCCTTCGAGCGCAGGCCTTTGCCGTGGATGATGCGCACGCAGCGGTAGCCGTGTTCACGCGCTTCAGCGAGGAAGATGCGGATAGCTTCGTCGGCCAGCTCCGCGTGCATGCGATGCAGGTCGAGCTCGTCCTGCACGGCGTAGCGGCCTCGCTTCAAGTCGCGCATCAGCTTGGGCGAGTGGCCGTTGGCGAGGTACTCCAAAGTGTCGCCGAGGGTGTCGGCGGCGAACTCGAACGGCCGCAGCCGAAAGTCCTTGCCCGCCTGGATCTCGTCGGCCTCGCGCGAGCGCGGGCGCGGCGCGGGCTTGGGTGCCTCGACCGCCGGCGCTTCCACTTCGATGCGCCGCACGGGGCCAATCGCCTCGTGAAACAGGGCGAGGTCGTCCGCGCTGGCGCGTGCGGGAGGGGCGGCGGGCTGGACGGGGCGGCGCGACATGATTCGCAACATAGCGGCGCGCGCGTGAAGGGGGAAGCCGGGCAGCTTCGGCCTGTATGATTGCGGGCTTTGCAGTGAGGCCCCTCATGCGCTTTCTGGTCAGCAACGACGATGGTGTGGACGCTCCGGGCATCAAGGTGCTGGCGGACGGGCTGCGCGCCCTTGGCCCGGTCACCGTGGTGGCGCCCGACCGCGATCGCAGCGGCGCCTCCAACTCGCTCACCCTTGACCAGCCGATCCGCGTCTCCAAGGTCGACGAGCACACCTATCGATGCGCCGGCACGCCCACCGACTGCGTGCATCTGGCCCTCTGCGGCATGCTCGACTTCGACCCTGATATCGTCGTCTCCGGCATCAACAACGCGGCCAATCTGGGCGATGACGTCATCTATTCGGGCACCGTGGCGGCGGCGATGGAAGGCCGCTTTCTCGGCCATCCGGCGGTGGCGATGTCGCTGGTGACCCGCGAGGGCAGTGGGCGCCACTTCGAGTCGGCGGCGCGCGCGGCCCAACTGATCGTGCAGCGCCTCCAGACCGATCCGCTGCCGGCCGACACCATCCTCAACGTCAACGTGCCGGACCTGCCCTGGGACGAGATCCGCGGCTTCGAAGTCACGCGTCTCGGCCATCGCCACCGCGCTGAGGCCTGCCTCCCGCAGCAGGACCCGCGCGGCCGCCCGATCTGGTGGATCGGCCCGGCCGGCCCTGAGCAGGACGCCGGCCCCGGCACCGACTTCCACGCCGTGCGCATGGGCTTCATTTCGATCACGCCGATCCACGTCGACCTCACCCGCTACCAGGCGTTGGAGAAGGTCTCGGGATGGGTGAGCGCCCTGAGTGACGGCCTGCCGGGCCGCGCATGAGGGCGGGGCCGTGCATGGAGCCTTGGCGATGAGCCCCGGTCTGCGCCTGCCGCGCGAAGCCCTAGGCCTGGGCATGACCTCGCAGCGCGCGCGCGACCGCATGGTCGAGCGCCTGCGCGAGCAGGGCATCCGCGACCCGCGCGTACTTGAGGTGATGCGTACGCTGCCGCGTCATCTGTTCTGCGACGAGGCGCTTGCCTCGCGCGCCTACGAGGACACTGCCCTGCCCATCGGCCGTGCGCAGACGCTTTCTCAACCTTGGGTGGTGGCGCGCATGACCGAGGCTCTGATCGAGTTCGGGCTGCCGGGATCAGTGCTCGAACTCGGCACCGGCTCGGGCTACCAGGCCGCCGTGCTCGCCATGCTGGTCGACCAGGTCAGCAGCGTGGAGCGCATTGAGGAGCTCTCGCGAAGCGCACGTAAGCGCCTGCGCAAGCTCGGTTTCGGCAACGTGCGTGCGCGCTTCGACGACGGCCGCCTGGGCTGGCCCGAGCACGCGCCTTTCGACGCGATCATCGTCACCGCCGCGGCCGATTCGGTGGATCCGCAGCTGATCGCTCAGCTCAAGCCCGGCGGCGTCTTCGTCGCCCCGGTTGGCGGCCCTGACGGCCAGCGCCTGATCCGCCTGCGCTGGGTCGAGGAGCGCTGGCAGCAGGATGACCTGGGCCCAGTGATGTTTGTGCCGCTGCTCGGAGGCATGGCATGAGCCGGTCACTTCGCTGCACAACGCCGCCTGCATCGCTGGCTGCGCGCGAGACCCGCAGCCTCGCTTCGACGTCGGCTTCCATCGATCCGGTTGCGACCGTTTGCGGTTCGTCCGCGCTGCCGCTGGGCCTGCGCCTCGCGGCACTCTCGCTTCTGGCTCTGCTGTCCGCCTGCGGCGTTGCCCCGCGCGCGGTGGTGGTCGATCGACCCGGTCAGGAGCGCGGCCCAAGCCGAGGCAGCGCGCCGCCGCAGGACAGCGGGCGCGTGCACATCGTGCAGCGCGGCGACACCCTCTACAGCATCGCCTTCCGCCACCGCCTGGAGTACCGTCAGATCGCAGCCTGGAACGGTATCGGCGAGCCGTACACGATCTATCCCGGCCAGCGACTGCGGCTGTCTCCGCCGGGTCAGGCCGTGGCGCAGACCGGATCGCGTCCCGCGCCGAACGCCAGCGCAGGCGGCATTGTGCAGGGCAGTGCGAGACCCGCTCCGCCTTCGACACCGGCAACGGGCGGCGCCGCGAGCAGGCCGGCAAGTCCCGCCACGACTTCGCCCGTGGCATCCACCCCGACACCGCCGCCGACGACACCCGGAGCGTCGACTGCGCCTGCACCGGTCAACGCCCCTCCGGCTCCCAGACCCTCGCCATCGGCACCCAGCGGCCCGGTGCGCTGGCAGTGGCCGACATCGGGGCAGATCGTTGGGCGCTTCGTTTCCGGCGATCCGACGCGTCAGGGTTTGAGTATCGCCGGTAGCGCTGGACAGCCCGTGCGCGCGGCCGGCGCAGGCGTCGTTGTCTATTCCGGGTCAGGCCTGATCGGCTACGGCGAGCTGGTGATCATCAAGCACAACGACGAATTCCTGTCCGCCTACGGCCACAACCGAAAGCGTCTGGTGGCCGAGGGCGAGCAGGTGCGTGCCGGCCAGCAGATCGCCGAAATGGGGCGCTCGGGCGCGGCACGCGACATGCTGCACTTCGAGATCCGGCGCAGTGGGCGGCCGGTCGACCCCTTGGCACACCTGCCCGCGCGCTGAGCGCGGCGGGCAAGACAGCTGCTCGCCGCGGGCGGCACCGGCGTCCTGCAGAGTGACAGCTCGGCACGACTGCAGCAGGTGTGGGCCTCACCTGGCGCGACCTGGGGAAGCACGGATCACGTCCCATCCTCAACTTGATCGGTGCTTGCGAGCCCGGCGCAGATCCGGACTCGCGTCCGCTGGATCAAGCGCCGACGTGCTCGACCCGCGAGCGCGCCGGCCGTGGCGGGCAGCAAAGCTGAATTCTTCAGCGCTGCCTTGGCTGGGGTAGGGCGGCTGGCCGCGAGCGCCTCGCGATGTGCTGGCGGCACCGTGCAGCTTCATTTGCACGCGCTGGGACTTGACCCTCGAACCCAGAATGCAGAAGGCCCGCAGCTGCGGGCCTTCCTGAACTTCGATTGCTGCTGAGTTCGCTCAGCTCTGCTCCGGCGTGATGCCGGCGAGCAGGTCGCGCACCAAGCTGATCAGTGCGGCCTCGTTGACCGGCTTGGTCAAGTAAGCCTTGGCGCCCTGACGCAGGCCCCAGACCTTGTCGGTGACCTGGTCCTTGGTCGTGACCAGCACGATCGGGATGTGCGCCGTGGCGGGTTCCTTCGAGATCGAGCGGGTGGCCTGGAAGCCGTTCAAGTTCGGCATGACCACGTCCATCAGGATCAGGTCGGGCAGCTCGCGCTTTGCCACCTCCACGCCCTGGGCGCCGTCTTCCGCGCTGATCACCTCGTGGCCCAGCTTCTCCATGATCTTCTTCATGCCCATCAGCTGGGAGGGGGAGTCGTCGACGATCAGCACGCGTGCCATGCAGGGCCTCTTTCAGGTGTGGGGTCGGGCGTGGTGTCACGGCCCGGTTGACCCGGCGATTCTAGCCGCTTCGGCGCGGCGCACAAACCGGGCCCGGGTTCAATCCGTGATGCAGACCAAGGAGCGGCCGAAGGATCCGCCTTCCAGCATGGTGTCGAACACCGGCGCCAACTCGTCCAGGACGACGGTGCGCGTGCAGATCGCGTCCAGGTGCGCGGGCTTCCAGTCGCCCGCCAGCCGCTCCCAGATCGCCTCGCGGATCGGCCGCGCCGTGCCGGCCGAGGCGATGCCCAGCAGCGATACGCCACGGATGATGAAGGGCATCACCGTGGTCGCCAGCGCATGACCACCGGCCAGACCGCAGCTGGCGATGTTGCCGTAGGGCTGGATCACACGGGTCAACCCGGCCAGCATTTCGTCGCCGACGTTGTCGATGGCGCCAGCCCAGATCGCATTTTCCAGCGGCTTCTGGCCCCAGTGCAGGTTCTCGCGGGAGATCACCTGGCGGGCGCCGAGTCGGCTCAGAAAGTCGAGATGCCGCAGCTTGCCGGTGATCGCATGCGCCTCGTAGCCGGCGCGGGTGAGGATGTCGATGGCCAGCATCCCCACGCCGCCGGTCGCGCCGGTGACCACGATGGGCCCCATCGACGGCGTCTGCCCGTTCTGCTCCATGCGGTAGAGCGACAGCGCCGCGGTGAAGCCCGCCGTGCCAAGGATCATCGCCTCGCGCAGGTCGAGCCCGGCCGGCAGCGGGATCGTCCACTGCGAGTCCAGGCGCAGGTACTCGCTATAGCCGCCGTCGCGCGTCTCCGACAGGCCGCTGCCGGTGCACAGCACGGCGTCACCTTCCTTGAAGCGCGGATCGGTGGAGGCCACCACATGCCCCGCCGCATCGATACCACCGACCAGTGGAAACTTGCGCAGGATGCGCCCCTTGCCGGTTCCGGCCAGCGCGTCCTTGTAGTTGATCGAAGAGAACGCGACCCTCACCACCACCTCGCCGGGGCTCAGATCCTCCAGCCCGATCGACTCGATACCGGCACGATGCTTGCCGCTGTCGGCGTGGATACGGAAAGCGCGGAACCGGGCGGGAACGCTCACGGCGATCTCCTGGGCAGTCAAGTGGCCGCGGAGGATAGCAGGGGTGGCGGGTGGGGCAGGGCGACAGTGGACATGCTCGCAGCCCCGCGCAGTGCATCCGATCTGGACGCCGAACATGTTCGCGTCCTTTGCAGGGCACTGTGACAAACAGTTCGCTCAGCTTGCGGCTGCGACTGCCCGATGCGACGATCCCACGGCGTCAACGCGAGGCCGGAAAAGGCTGCCAGATTAGGCGGACGTGATGGGCGGAATGTCTGGCATAAGCGATTGATGCTGAAGATGTTGTTCCGAGGTCCGTCCGCAGGGCTCATGAATTATGCGGCGGTGTTGTCAGGACAGTTCCCGTCAAATGCTGGTTTGCACTTAAGGCGAAATGATGTCTCATATCCAAGAAGCGAAGCTACTTCACAAGTTGCAGCGCCAAATCGAAGCGCAGCCTTCCTTCCAATTTAGTGGGGTTCTGATCAGCGTTGTTCTTTGGTTGGCATTGGCTGTCTACTTCTTTTTGCTTCTGCGCCTCGATGGCGGATTCATGCTGTTCGTTGTAGCGGCTGCTTCAATTCTTTTCGGCATAGTCATTGCTACCGCCGCCTTCCGTGGCTTGGCGGCCAAACAATGGTCCTTCATAAAGCCGCACATAAACCAGGAGACAGTTGCATCACGCTTGCGCGAACTTGAGAGCCAATGCTAAAGGATGGATCGCGCGCAGCTGCGATCTGACCCGCTACTTGAACAAGGCCGGTGGCGGTCTTCGACCTTTTTTGTTGAAAGAATTTTTCAGGCGCTGGCCGGTGCGGCGTAAGCTCCCCGGTACTGCGGACACAGGTTTCTAGAACTTTCTGGCAAGGTTTCCCCAGCCAGGAGGTTCAGATGCGCAAGTCAAAGTTCACCGAGACGCAGATCGTCTCGATCCTCAAGCAGGCCGATGCGGGTATGCCGGTCAAGGACGTTTGCCGGCAGGCCGGGATCAGTGTGGCGACGTACTACCAGTGGAAGTCGAAGTTCGGTGGCATGGAGGCCTCGGAGCTCAAGCGCGTGCGCGAGCTCGAGGAGGAAAACAGCCGCCTCAAGCGCCTGTACGCCGACCTCGCGCTGGAGAACTCGGCGATGAAGGACCTGATCGCAAAAAAGTTGTAGCGCCGGCGCAGAAGCGCGAGGCGGTGCGTTTCCTCTCGGAAGCCCATCGCCTGCCGCTGCGTCGGTCCTGCGCCTGCATCGGGTTGTCGCGCTCGGCCTGGTACGCCCCGCCACTGGACTGGACGGTGCGCGATGCCGAACTGATCGCAGCGCTTTCAGAGGCTGTGCGCGAGCGGCCGAGCCGAGGTTTCTGGAAGTGCTCGGACCTGCTGCGGCGCTGCCGTCCCGACTGGAATCCCAAGCGCATCTATCGCGTGTACAAGGCCATGAAGCTCAACCTGCGCCGCCCCGCCAAGCGCCGTCTGCCCAAACGCGAGCGCGTGCCGCTGTACGTGCCGCAACTGCCCGACAGCGTGTGGTCGGCGGACTTCATGAGCGACGCGCTCACCTGCGGGCGACGCTTCCGCACCTTCAACGTGATCGACGACTTCAACCGCGAGGCCTTGCACATCGAGGTCGACACCTCGATCAACGCGCAGCGCCTGATCCGCGTCTTCGAGCGCCTGCAGCGCGAGCGTGGGCTGCCGCAGGTGCTGCGCACCGACAACGGCCCTGAGTTTCTCGGCGAAGCATTCGTGGCTTGGGCGAAGTCCCAAGGTATGGCCATCCAGTACATCCAGCCCGGCAAGCCCAATCAAAACGCCTACATCGAGCGCTTCAACCGGACATTCCGCGAGGAGGTCCTGGACCAGCACCTGTTCTCTCGCTTGGACGACGTCCGCGAGGCGGCGTGGTGGTGGATGCTCGACTACAACGAGGAACGACCCCATGACGCCCTCGACGGGATGACACCCGCCGAGCGCAAAGCCCAAGCAGCCGAAGGTTCTAGGAATTCCTTGTCCGCTTGACGGGAGAGCTTACGGTGGGTGTCGCCTTTCTGTTCGGCGAGCAGGCGGTTGCCGTCCCAGCAGAAGAGGGTGGGGACGTTGTGGGTTGGCCTGTTTTCTTGGGCGTTGCGGGTGGTCGAGAGCGGTGGGTCAAGACCCACCCTATGGGGGCTTGAGGGCGGTGTTGGGGTGGGGCGATCAGGCGTGTCGCCCTGCGCGTGGCGGGTGGTCGAGAGCGGTGGGTCGAGACCCACCCTATGGGGGCGCGGGGCTTTGAGCGCTTCGGCGAGTGCGGTTTCGTCGCCGTGTTCGATCCACGCGTTCGCTGCGGCTTCGCTGATCGGGTACTTGGCGATGCGGCGGCCGAAGGGGTCGTAGTCGTAGGCCCAGTGTTCGCGGGAGGTCGAGTCGCTGGCGGGAGCGAAAGGGGCGACTCCGCTGCGGCGCGCTTCCAGTGCAGTGAGACTCGTGCCGCCTGAGCCTGAGCCTGCAGTGCTTGCAACGCTGCGCAGGCTTTGCGCTTGCGCTTGCGCTTGCGCCTGCGAGCCCGCGGACGCAGACCCCGTCGCCTCGTTGGCCGCCCTATTGATGCCTTCACCGCGCTCGACACAGAGCACCCGCAGCTGATGCTCGGCGTCCCAGTGCAGGCGCATGCGCTGATGACCGCCGCTGCGCTTCTCGACGGTGTTGCCCCAAGTGTCGTAGCGGTAGCGATGCTCGCCGTAGACGGTGAGGCGGTTGGGTTTGGCCTCGCCCCATTGGCTGGGGTCGCTGGCACGCTGCTCGGGCGTCAGCAGCGGGTTGAAGTTCCGGTCGTGAATGTTCTCGCGGACATACTCGGCCCACTCGGCTTCGGTCCAGGTCTTCTGGCTGCCGGGTGTCTGGCCCTGCAGCTGGTTCGGGTCGAGCAGGTTGCTGGCGGGGTCGAAGGCGAAGCGCTCGACACCCAGCGGGCCTTGCGCGGCCAGCAGGCGGCCGGTGGCGTCGTAGCGGTAGAGGCTGCGGCCGGTGCGCTGGTCGTCGATGCCCAGCAGCTGGCCGCTGCGGTCGTAGTGGTAGTGGCGGGCGATCCTGGGTTCGGGCGTCGGCGCATTCGCGTCGGTGGGACGCACGAACTGGCGGATCAGCCGGCCGGCTGCGTCGCGCTCGAAGAAGCTGCGCAGCGCACCCTGCGTGCGCACGGTCTCGCGGTGCAGGGCATCGCGCTCGAACTCGGTGATGACCTCGCCATCGAGCTTGAGCTTGGACACGTGGCCCGAGCCGTACAGCTCGGGCTTGAGCACGCGGCCGTCGGGCAGCACGGTCTCGACCCGATCGCCGAGGCCGTCGTAGCGGTGGGTGATGCGGAACTCGCGGCCGTCGCGGGTGTGGGTGGTTTCGTGCGCGAGTCGGCCGGTGGGCGTGTAGGCCAGCTCGACGCGGGCCTGGGCGTTGCGCGCCTGCACCAGCAGGCCGTTGCGGCTGTAGGCGTAGCGGGCGCGGGTGGTGCGAACGGCGGGCGCGGTCGCGGCGGTGATGGCTGATGCGCCGGCAGCCGCCGCAGCACCTGCGCCCGCACGCGAGCTCGCGTTCGTGCCGATGGGCTCTGCCGCGCGCACCGCGACCTTCTCCATCAGCCGGCCCATGGCATCGCGCTGGTAGTGGCTGCGCAGCACGCCGGGCGCGCGCGGCGCCATCCACTCGGCCCCGACGGGCACGCCGTCGGCGGATTCGATCAGCTCACCCGCGCGGTTGTAACGGTAGTCAATGCGTCGTGCATCGAAGCCCTGTTCGCTGATCAGCCGGTCGGCGGCGTCCCAGCCGAAGCGGTACAGCGCGCCGTTCTCGTTGGTCAGCGTGGCCAGCCGACCGTGGCGGTAGTACTGGTAGGCCAGGCGATGGCCGAGGGCGTTCTCACGCGCCATCGGGCGGCCGGCCGGGTCGAGCAGGTAGCGGGTCGCGTGGCCCTGCGGATCGTGGTGGGCGATGAGGCGGCCCAGCGGGTCGTAGGCAAAGCGCTCGACCGCGCCGTCGGGATGCGTCATCGCCACCACGCGGTCGGGGCGGTTGAGGCGCTGGTACTGGTAGTGGGTGATGCCCCCGAGCGCGTCGACGAGGCGCAGCAAGTTGCCGCGCGGGAGATTCAGTCAGTTGTCAAAGAGCTATTCCGCCTACGAATGTGGAGTCAATGATGGCTGAAGCCAACCGCCCTCAACACAAAGCGCAGCTTCTGGAACTCCTGCTCGAATACAAGATTCTTCGGTACAAGATTTGGCCCTGGATCTTGTACAGCGTGAGGCTGCGGGGCATACTCAGTCGAGTTGCCAATCGGAGTACGCCATGGCTATGTCCGAGGATGAATTCACTCTTGGCGCAATCGAACTGCTCCATAGGTTTGGTGTTCGGGTTGCTCGAGTGCCAATAGAAGCCGATGCAAAAACTCCCGATCTTCGTGGGGCCGGAGGCCCCGACCTGTATGCGATTGAACTCAAGCAGCGAGACAGTGACCGTGTTCTGAATGCTCTTCCTGAGGTCGAACCAGCTGCTCTTCAGCAGCTTGCCCCATTCGGATTGACGAGAGACCGAGCTGTTCAATCCTTGATTCGGGTCGGCGCTCATCAGCTGCGACGCGAGCTGGAGACAACCCTTCGGCTCATTTGGGTGCACTGTGAAGGCTTCGACTCGGAGTCCGATCAAGTTCAAGTTCAGAACTCCCTTCTTGGTTCTGAGTATCTGCTTGATCGGGGCGAAGGAGGGCGAGTATACCTTTGCCACTTCTTCGGTGAGAGCGACTTCTGGCGATATCGAGCCGAGCTCGACGGCGCGATTGTCTCGCGACAGGTCGACAAGCACAACGTCAACTTCTCTTTTCTCCTCAATCCGCATTCCCCACGGCTCGATCGTTTGGTGGCATCCACTATTGCCACATCGATTGGAGCCAAAGCTTTGGTAAATGTGAGAGAGGAAGAAGCGGCTGGCGCGTGCCTGATTGCTGACTGCGAGATTGCCCGGGGCGACAGTGACGCTGTCCTGGCTTATGTTCGAAACAAGTACGGCCTAGACCTAGTTCGCGTTCCGATTCATAGGTATGGCGGAGTGATGCAATGGTGAGCGTTTCGCGCAGTAGCCTAACGTTAAAGGATGGATCGCGCGCAGCCGCGATCTAATCCGGTGGTTGAACAAGCCCGGTGGCGGTTTTCGGAGTTCTTACAGAAACAGCTTTCAGGCTCCTGCCGGTGCAATGCCGGTGCTGATGCGGAAGCGGTGAATTCACCGTCCTCACGCCCGATATCTGCGCGTTCAGCGATGTTTGTCAGCGGCAACTCGCCTATTCTGAAGTTTGCCCCGCGCATTCGGTGCGAGCGGTCTAGACGCGCGTCATCACGCGGTTTCGCTGCCTGCATCGGCGGGCGGTCTACACCCTGCCGTGAGCCTCTGCAGGCGTGGGCGTTTGGAAGCTTTCGATGCAAGACTATGGCGGGGCAGCAGGCCGTATCCGCATCGGTTGCCCGCAGTGTCGACACAGCAATTGTGTTCGCGTTCTGGGCTCGGCGGGCGGCAGGGCGACACGAAGCACTAGCTGTACACGTTGCAGCAGGGGCGTGATGATCCGGCAACTGACATTTAGAGCTACCCTTGCAGCGTGTTGCGATTGGCAGTTGGATTGGCCCGACAGCTAGCCATAAAAGTATTCCATCCAGCCTTCATGGTTGACTTCAGGAAAATCGAGGAGGGCGTGTTCTATGCCGCGCGATGACCCGTCATCCTGTCGAACCCGCTCCATTCCTAAACGCCCTCGCGTCTCCGCGCAGACTCGTAAACACCTCAGGAACTCGGTCAGCGATCTTCCGAATGACACTAAGGGGCCTCCGGCGAGTCCGCCCAGCACCTTGCCGTTTCCGGCCTGTAGCACTGCGATAGGGTTGAAGTCTTGTTGCACCACGAATACGACCGCATCTGCGTTCGCGAGCTCGGGGATATCATCAAAATAGGTCTGCCAGCGGTCGATCTCCCCTTTTCCAAGGAAGTGGCACACGTTTCCGCCAATGTCAAAGTCCAGGCCCGTTTCTGGCAGTGATTCTAAAAGATCCTGCAGGTGCGTTCGTTGGTCGGAGTGTTGCGAGTTGGTTTGAGTTTCTTTCGCTCTCCGTTCAACTGAGGCTGCGATCAGTGTGAAGTCTGCGGAGTATTCATGACTGTTCATGGGCAGCCTCTTCGTGCTGTGTCGATCATTGCTTGTCTATCGATTAGCCTTCCCCTTGAAACGTTTCGGGTGCTGCCCCGATGGCCTTGAGGTGAGTGGAAGTGCTCGTTGTAGGCGTTCGGCATATTTGTGCTATTTGGGTGGTTTGGGTTCTCCAGAAAGACGATGTTTCTGGGGTCGCCTTGCCATTTTGATCCTAGGCTTCCATTGTTTTTCACGCTGTTTATGTGGTGTCCTGTATATCCGAGATTTGTCATTACGCTCGACAGCTCTCCTGGTCTGTGGCCAACGGGTGCGTTCAGAATTGCTTGAATTTCGGACGGACTCCAGTTTCTCGTCCCTGAGCCGGTTAAGGAAATCAACTCTTTCTCGAGCGCCCATGCTCTATCGATGGCATCCTGACGACTGCCAGCCTGTGCAGTAAGTTCGTCCCGTGGTTTGTAGCGGATGAGACCTGGAACGCAGGTTAGGCCAAGTGGGTCGGCCCAGTTAACTGGGTTGCTTGCGAAGATGTATAGATTCCATCCACCCGAGAGACCGATAGGATCGTGACTTTGGAATCGGCCGACCTCAGGCTCGTAATACCGAAACCGGTTGTAATGCAGCCCCGATTCCGCATCCGCGTACTGCCCTTGGAAGCGCAGATTGCATTCCAGCGGTTCGACTTGCTCCTCGATGACCTCCGCGACGGTGTTGCCCTGGCGGGTGAGGATACGCCGGGGTGGGTTTGAGGTGATCGCCTTGCCCCAGGCGGCGTAGTTGGCGGTCCAGACGAGGTGGCCGTCGGTGTCGGTGATCTCGCGCGGGGTGCCGAGGTGGTCGACGTGGACGTGGTAGACCTCGGGCTTGGGCGGGGTGGGGGCCTCAGGTTCGGGGGATTGGCCGAGCTGACGGGCGAGCTTGCGGCGTTGGGCTTCGAGCTTGGCCCATTGTTCGGGGTGGCGGTCTTTGAGGCTGAGCAGTTCGGGTGGGAGCAGTGGGCTGCGGTCAGTGTCGTTCGCGTTGGCTGTGCTTTGCGTGGCCGCGTTCGCGCTGGGCTTCGGGCCCTTGGTCGCGCGCGTGCCTGCGGTGGTGCCAGATGCGTCAGCCGTGTCCGCGTTCGCCACCGTCCAGCGCACGATCGCCAGCGGCACGAAACTGTCGGGCTCGTAGAGGTAAAGCTGGTGGGTGTCGCCTTTCTGTTCGGCGAGGAGGCGGTTGCCGTCCCAGCAGAAGAGGGTGGGGACGTTGGGGTTTGGCCCGCGGTGTTGTGCGTGGCGGGTGGATGAGAGCGGTGGGTCAAGACCCACCCTATGGGGGCTTGAGGGTGGTGTTGGGGTGGGGCGATCCGGCGTGTCGCCCTGCGTGTGGCGGGTGGTTGAGCGCGGTGGGTCGAGACCCACCCTATGGGGGCGCGGGGCTTTGAGCGCTTTGGCGAGTGCGGTTTCGTCGCCGTGTTCGATCCACGCGTTCGCTGCGGCTTCGCTGATCGGGTACTTGGCGATGCGGCGGCCGAAGGGGTCGTAGTCGTAGGCCCAGTGTTCGCGGGTGGTCGAGTCGCTGGCGGGAGCGAGAGGGGCGGCTCCGCTGCGGCGCGCTTCCAGTGCAGTGAGACTCGTGCCCCCTGCGCCTGCGCTCGAGGTGGTTGCAACGCTGCGCGCGCGAGTTGCTGGGGTCTGTGGGCCCGCGGACGCAGACCGCGTCGCCTCGTTCGCCGCACGATTGATGCCCTCACCGCGCTCGACGCAGATCACCCGCAGCTGATGCTCGGCGTCCCAGTGCAGGCGCATGCGCTGATGGCCGCCGCTGCGCTTCTCGACGGTGTTGCCCCAGGTGTCATACCGGTAGCGGTGTTCGCCGTAGACGGTGAGGCGGTTGGGTTTGGCCTCGCCCCACTGGCTGGGGTCGGACGCGCGCTGCTCGGGCGTCAGCAGCGGGTTGAAGTTCCGGTCGTGAATGTTCTCGCGGACATACTCGGCCCACTCGGCTTCGGTCCAGGTCTTCTTGCTGCCGGAGGCTTGATCCTGCGGCTGGTTCGGATCGAGGAGGTTGCTGGCGGGGTCGAACGCGAAGCGCTCCACGCCCAGCGGGCCTTGCGCGGCCAGCAGTCGGCCGGTGGCGTCGTAGCGGTAGAGGCTGCGGCCGGTGCGCTGGTCGTCGATGCCCAGCAGCTGGCCGCTGCGGTCGTAGTGGTAGTGGCGGGCGATCTTGGGTTCAGGCGTCGGCGCATTCGCGTCGGTCGGGCGCACGAACTGGCGGATCAGCCGGCCGGCTGCGTCGCGCTCGAAGAAGCTGCGCAGCGCACCCTGCGTGCGCACGGTCTCGCGGTGCAGGGCATCGCGCTCGAACTCGGTGATGACCTCGCCGTCGAGCTTGAGCTTGGACACGTGGCCCGAGCCGTACAGCTCGGGCTTGAGCACGCGGCCGTCGGGCAGCACGGTCTCGACGCGATTGCCGAGGCCGTCGTAGCGGTGGCTGATGCGGAACTCGCGGCCGTCGCGGGTGTGGGTGGTCTCGTGCGCGAGTCGGCCGGTGGGCGTGTAGGCCAGCTCGACGCGGGCCTGGGCGTTGCGCGCCTGCACCAGCAGGCCGGTGCGGCTGTAGGCGTAGCGGGCGCGGGTGCTGCGAACGGCGGGCGCGGTCGAGGTGGTGATGGCTGATGCGCCGGCAGCCGCCGCAGCACCTGCGCCCGCCCGCGAGCTCGCGTGCGTGCCGGTGGGCTCTGCCGCGCGCACCGCGACCTTCTCCATCAGCCGGCCCATCGCATCGCGCTGGTAGTGGCTGCGCAGCACGCCGGGCGCGCGCGGGGCCATCCACTCGGCGCCATAGGGCACGCCGTCGGCGGATTCGATCAGCTCACCCGCGGCGTTGTAACGGTAGTCGATGCGTCGCGCATCGAAGCCCTGCTCACTGATCAGCCGGTCGGCGGCGTCCCAGCCGAAGCGGTACAGCGCACCGTTCTCGTTGGTGAGCGTGGAAAGGCGCCCGTGGCGGTCGTACTGGTAGGCCAGGCGATGGCCGAGCGCGTTCTCGCGCGCAAGCGGGCGGCCGGCCGGGTCGAGCAGGTAGCGGGTCGCGTGGCCCTGCGGATCGTGGTGGGCGATCAGGCGGCCCAGCGGGTTGTAGGCAAAGCGCTCGACCGCGCCATCGGGATGCGTCATCGCCACCACGCGGTCGCGGCGATTGAGGCGCTGGTACTGGTAGTGGGTGATGCCGCCGAGGGCATCGGTGACGCGCAGCAGGTTGCCGCGGCGGTCGTACTCGAAGCGCGTGGTCGAGCCCACGCAGTCGCGGTGCGCGATCAGGCGGCCGGCGGCGTCGTACTGCAGGATCGACTCGCCGCCTCGGGCATCCAGCACATGCACCGGCCGGCCCAGGGCATCGAGCGTGTAGCGGGTGATCGCGCCATCGGCCGTCTGCGACTGGATCAGATTGCCGCGGGCATCGAACTCGAAGAGGGTGCGCTGGCCCAGCGGATCGGTGATCTGCACCGGCTTGCGGTGCTGCGGGTGGTAGCGCAGGTTCCAGTCGGCGCCGTCAGGCTGCTCGACGCGGATCAGGTTGCCGCGGCCGTCGTAGCTGTGGCGCGTCACCCGACCCAGCGGGTCGGTGACGCTGAGCAGATTGCCGTGGATGTCGCGCTGGTACTGCGTCTGCGTGCCGTCGGGCGCGGTCAGCGCGATGAGGTGCTGTTGCTCGTCGTAGCGGTGGAGGCTGACGCGGCCCTCGGCGTCGCTGACCCGCGTCTCGCGGGTCAGCGCGTCGTAGGCAAAGCGCTGCACTTCGCCGAGCGAGCTGCGGGCGCAGAGCACGCGGCCCTTGGGCGAGAGCTGGTCCCAGTCGTACTGCACCGACACGCCGCCGGGCTCGCCCTGCTCGACCATCTGGCCGGCGGCGTAGCGGAAGCTGCGCACCACCTGGCCCTGATCATCGACGACCTCGCTGAGATCGCCCTCGGTGCTGTAGCGGTATTCGACCAGGCGCGTGGATGAAGCAAAGCGCCCTGCGGCATCGGGCGCGCCGATCAGCTCCAGCACCTCGACCAGACGGGTCTGCTGGCCGGCGATGTCGTGGCGGAAGTTCAGGCCCACGTGTTGGCCGTCGCTGGTCTCGATGACCTGGGGCAGACCGTCGGGCGTGTAGTGCAGGCGCAGCCAGTGGCCGTTGGGGTCGATCAAGCCGATCAGCACCAGGGTGTCGGCCTGCGGCGGGCGCTGGTCGGCGCCGGCGTCGGACAAGGCCGCGGGGTCGATGCCCTGCTGCTGCGCAAGGCGCGCGACGGCGGCTTGGAAGGCCTCGGCTTCGCGCGCCTCGGCGGCGTCGCGCTCGCTGAGCTTGGCGATGTCGGCAGGGCCCAGCGCAAAAATGAGACGCAGGCCGTCGGGGCTCAGCAGCTCCAGCAGATTGCGCTGCGGGCGCGAGAGGGTGGTGTGCTCGTAGGGCGAGAAGAAGGCGTCGCCGATGGCGAGCTGCGGGAACCGCGTGCGCCGGCCGAAGGCGTCGATGAAGACGTAGGCGCCGGGCTCGATCTCGACACGGAACGACAGTGGCAGGGTCCAGCCCCGACCCAGCCAGCCGGAATCTGGATTGTTCGAGGTGTAGCTGCGCTGCCAGGCAAGCGGCAGCGGCGCGTCAATGACGAAGTCGAGCTCGGCGTCGCTGGACAGCACGAGGCTGCCCGCAGCGCGGTTGACGTGGCCGTTCAGCATATGGGGCATGCAGTGTTGGCTCGGCCATTGGCGTCCTCTTCTACAGCGTCCTTGTCATGCGGACGCTGTGTGCGGGAGGCGGCGGGCGGAGTCTGGCGGACAGGAGGGGTCTGGGGTGTCGCAGCCGGCGCGTCTGGACTGGGCCGCTGCGTGCCGGCTCTACGTGCGTTTATTCGGTCGAAGATCTTGTCCGAGAGGTTGTCCATCCGGCCGCCGGTAAGGCGGATCACGGTGCCGAGACGCGATGCCGCCGAGGCGGCGCCCTTTGTGACCAGCACGTCCGCAGCCAGGGCGGCGCCTACCTGGGCGGCTGTGACCGCGACTTCGGCCTTGGCGGTGCCGTGCATCTCGCCCAGCTTCTCCGACATGGGGCGGGGATCAAGCAGCAGCTCGCGCAGCACCCCGACCAGGCTGCAGGCGAGCTCGCCCAGCATCTCCATCAGCCATTCCTTGCAGGCGTCGATGACGTCCTGCGGGTTGACGTCGCGAACAAATTCGTAGAGCGCCTGCGCCCCCTCGGCCGCGCTGATGGCGCCGTTCTTGATGTCGGTCAGGATCTCGCCGCTGGTGGTGTAGTTCCAGGCGGCTCCTGCTTTGTCCACCACCCAGCTACCGGCGGCAGAGGCATCGCTCAAGATTTCCCCGCTGGCCACGTAGTTCCAGCTGCTGCTGGCTGCGCCCTTGGTCCAGTCCCAGGCCCGTGACAGGAAGCCTCCCGCTTGTTCCGCGTATTGGCCCAAGCGTGCGCGAGTCGCTGCGTCCGAGGCCTGGTTGAACCGCACCAGAAAGCCCAGCGGGTCAGCCATGAACTCGCGCGCCATCTGCTCGGCCAGCGCGTTGATGAGGCCGGCAAACTGGGCGCTGCAGTCGGCGTTGGGGCCGGCGAGCACTCCCGCATTGATGGCGCCGGGCGTTGGCGGCATGCCTGGGCCGCTGATCGTGCCCATGTGGCCATGCGCGGTCGCAAAGCTGCCCTCGACCGGATTGTTGCGAAGGCTCTCGGCCGGCACGAAGGTCTTGCCGGTGATCGGATCGATGGCCTTCGAGCGCAGCAGGAACAGCGGCGCGCTGTTGCCATTCGTCCGCAGGGCTGGCATCACCGCGAACTCAAGACTCACCGCCGGTACGCTGGGGACCTGACGGCTACCGAAGGGTGTCATCGCCAGACTAGGCGACACGACCGTCGCGAAGTGACCGCGGATGGCTTCCGCTTTTTTCGGATCACCCATGGGCCACCTCGCCCGACAGCGTGTGGTGGGGCGCGCAGTGGACATCGATGCGATCGATGCGCTCGTCCCAGGCGATGATCCGGTGATAGCGCAGCGACACCTGGTTCCGGTCGAGATCGATCAGCACGGTGTCGAGGCGCAGCTGCGCCGCTTCTGCGTGGCCGTCCTCGAAGTGCGCCACCGTCATTGCGGTAAAGGGCGGCATTGCGAGCGTGAGCCGCGGCGCTTGGGCAAGACCGAGCAGTGTGACTTCATCGCCTTCGCGGAGGTAGCCATCGGCCTGCTGGTCGGGCGGCGCGGCGTTCCAGTAGCGCAGGTCCATGTCCAGCGGGATGTTTGGCTTGTGCTGGTCTTCCCACGCCTTGTCATAGGTGCCCATGTAGCGGGCGCGCGAGGGAAAGAAGCCAGGCACCGGCCCCAGACCACCGACGGGGACGTCTTTGCCGAAGCGGCTGATGGCGCCATCCCAGGCTTCAATCTGAGCCGCGCGGTACTCGCGGTTCGTGTCGGCTCGGGCGCGTCCGATGTAGCCGCAACCAAAGGGATTGTCGGCGTAGAACTCCCCTTCGGCGAATTGATCCTTGCTCTCGTCGCTGACGCCGCCGTAGGCGTTCTCGTACAGCAACTCCACGCCCGACGTAGGCACCGGCGGGCTCAGTGTCCAGCCGGACAGCAGGCTGTGACGCCACGCACGCGGGCCGAACAGGCGAAGGCGCTTCTCGCGCTTTCCGATCACGAGGCCTGCGTCCCACTGTGCAACGGGCCTGCCGCCCGGCGGGCGAGCCGTGCCAAGTACGAGCACGTCGGTGTTCGGCTTGAAGGGGATCAGGTCGCCCGGATTCAAGAGGCTGGAGCGCATCGGCCGATCGCGCCAGACTTCGTCGAGCGCGAAGCCGGGCGCACGAAGTAGGCCGCTGAGCCGACCGTTCTCGTCAAAGGCGAGAGTGACCTTGGCGGAAACCGCGTGATAGCGATTGCCGTGCCAGAAGCGGCGTTCCACCGCCTGCACGGGGTACAGGGACTGGTTGACGATGACGGTCATGTCGGCGCCGTCAGTTCAGGTCGATCTTCTTGCCGTCGATATCGACCAGGGTCTCGCCCTTGATGCCGATCTTGACGCCCTCCAAGGTGATCGTGCCGTCGGACTGCAGCACCAGCTTCGCTTTGCCGACCTCGAGCATCACCGTGTCCTTGTCCATCACCAGCACGGAGCCACCGCCGACGCTGAAGGTCAGGGTGTCGCCGACCGTCGAGGTGTGGTTCTTGCCGATGGTGTCGGTGCGCGAGAGCCCGACCACGCTGGCCAGCATGGCGCCGACATTGCGGCTGTAGCCCAGGCCCACATTGGTCATCTTGGCCAGCCCGACGTTCTGCATCGAAGCCATGCCAATCGTCTCGGTCTTCATCTTGCCAACCTTGATCGACCAGTTCTTGCCGATCTTGTCGCTCTCGTTCTTGCCGACCTTCTTGCTGCGGTTCTTGCCGACCGTCACCGACTCGTTGTCGCCCACGGTACGCGTGCGGTTCTTGCCGACGCGGTGGGTCTGGTTGTCGCCGATCGAGACTGACTCGTTCTTGCCGACGTCTTCGGATCGGTTGTCGCCGATGCTGATCGTCTCGTTGTGGTCGACCCGTTCCTTGCGGTCGTTGTGGACGGTAATCGTCTCGTTGTTGTCGACCGTCTCCGTGCGGTCGCGCTTGATGTGGCTGGTCTCGTCGCGGTCAATCGTCTTGCTGCGGTCGCGGCCGACCCAGTGGGTCTCGTCGTTCTCGACCTCGATGTCCTGGTTGCGTTCGGCATGCAGCCAGACCTGCTCCTCGCCGCGCTTGTCCTCGAAGCGCAGCGCATTCGCGGTCTCGTGGTTGCCGCCGAGCGTCGAGCGGGTGAGAAAGCCCGACTGCGTGGCCGCGGCCGGCAGGCCCCAGGGGTGCGGCTGCATCGAGTTGTAGACGCGGCCGACGATCAAGGGCTGATCCGGATCGCCGTTCAAGTAATCGACGATCACCTCTTGCCCGATGCGCGGGATGTGCACGCCGCCGAAGCCGGAGCCGGCCCACGGGTGACTCACGCGAATCCAGCAGGACGAGGTCTCGTCCTTCTTTCCGTAGCGGTCCCAGTGGAACTGCACCTTGACCCGGCCGTATTCGTCGGTGTGGATCTCCTGCCCGGCCGGGCCCGTCACCACCGCGCTGTCGGGCCCGCTGGTCAGCGGCTTGGGCGTGCGCCGCGCGGGGCGATAGGGCTGGTCGGTGGGATGCACCTCGGCGCTGATATGCACTTCGACCGCGCTGGCTCCGCTTGAGCCGTCGTAGTCGTTGTCGGCGAACTGGTAGTCGCAGGCCAGCACGAGGTACTCGCGGTTGTAGCGGCCGACGGCGTGCTTGCTGAGCGAGAACAGGCGCCCTGGCGCGACACCGCGCGCGCGGCCCTCGCAGGCCGCGCGCAGGTGGCCGGCGTGGAGTTCTTCCATGCGCACCTTCGCAAACGGCAGGCCCTCGCCGAAGTTCTCGTACTCACCCGGGAAATCGAAGATCTCGTAGTTCGCGTGCGGGTGCGAACCCGGCAGCAGATCGTCGGTGGTGAGATCGCTCGCCGGCATGATGAAGTTGTAGTCGCGCGCAACATACTTGCCGGATGTCACCTGACCGGCATCGGCCCAGAAGCTCAGGTGATCCTTGTCCGGCACGCTGACGTCGTGCGGATAGAACTCGATGCTCTCGTAGTTCGGAAACGGCGAGGCCAGACCGATGTGGTCGGTGATGACCAGCGTGTGCTCACCGGCGGCGTGCTCGAACCAGAACCACAGGCCCTCCTGTTCGAGCAGGCGCATGACGAAGTTGGCGTCGGTCTCGCGGTACTGGACGCAGTAGTTCCAGGGCGAGTAGCTGCCGGCGGTGAGCCACTTGACGGCAAACGGATACGCGCCGAGCACGTCCTTGACGATGTCGACGACGGACAGCTTCTGGAAGATGCGGTAGTCGGTGCGGCGGGTGGCGTACCAGAGGCCCGGGCGTAGAGTCGCCCGATACAGGTGCTTGCGACCCGAGCGGCCGACCGAGCGGAAGGCCACGCACTGCGCGTTCAGGAAGCGCTTGCCGCCGCCTTCGACTTCGAACTCGACGGTGAAGGGCTGGCCGAGGGCTGCGGTGGGGGCCAAGCCGCGCTCTTCAGACGAGGCTGTCAGCTCGAACTCGAACAGCTCGGAGACGGCCTCGCGACCGGTGAGGCGCTCGAAGCGCAGGGCGTCGCCGAAGGGGCTGGTCAGGTTGAATAGGCGGTTCATGGAACTGCTCAGGAGTGCACGCGGACAGGCTGAGAACTACAGCACCTGAGACAGTTTTTGACAATAGGAGTTTTCTTATCCCAGGCTCCGAATGGGCTGGCCCGAGGATTGGGCAGCGCGTTGGGCCTGCACAAGGGTGACAGGCCTGGGGTTCTCTTGGGGGCGGGGACTCAGCCGGCGGTGGGCGGCTTGGCGGAAGCAATGGCTTGCGTCGACGGCTCTCGCCGGGCCCTGCTTTCGCGGGAGGAGGCTGAGGCCAAGCAGCTGACTGGCTTCGGATTCCCTTGACGACCGGGCGTCGTGCAGCACATCCCTGAGTGTTGGAGAGAGCGCTCCGAACAGACGCTCATCCTGCGCTGCGCGTCGCCCTCTCCCGTGGGGAGAAGGGCAGGGCATTCGTGGCCTTGGGCTTTGGAAGGGATGAATGTCGTGCCGTTTCGCTTGAACTCGTGGGCGATCGGTCCGCACGGCGCCTCAACCGACGCTGCGCATCCCCTTCTCCGGTGGGGACAAGGGGTGCGCAGACGGCTGGCCGGGAATCGCCCGACCAGCCGTGTTCGGTTCAGACGGCTTCGAAGATGCCCGCAGCACCCATGCCGGTGCCGATGCACATCGTGACCATGCCGTACTTCTGCTGGCGGCGCTTGAGGCCGTGCACCAGGGTGGCCGTGCGGATCGCGCCGGTGGCTCCCAGCGGATGACCAAGCGCGATGGCGCCGCCCAGCGGGTTGATCTTGTCGGGGTTCAGGCCGAGGTCCTTGATGACTGCCAGGGCCTGCGCGGCGAATGCCTCGTTGAGCTCGATCCAGTCCAGCTGATCGGCGGTGAGGCCAGCCTGGCGCAGCACCTTCGGAATCGCTTCCTTGGGGCCGATGCCCATCACGTCAGGCTTCACGCCGGCGACGGCGAAGCCGACGAAGCGCGCCAGCGGGGTCAGACCGTACTGCTTGATGGCCTTTTCGGACGCCAGCATCACCGCGCCGGCGCCGTCTGACATCTGCGAGCTGTTGCCGGCGGTCACCGAGCCGCCGGCGCGGAACACCGGACGCAGCTTGCCGAGCACTTCCACCGTGGTGTCCGCACGCGGACCCTCATCGTTCTCGACCAGCAGCTTCTTCAGGCGCACGGTGTTGCCGGCCAGGTCGGGCAGGCGCGAGGTGACTTCGTAGGGGCTGATCTCGGCCTTGAACTCGCCGGCCGCGATCGCCGCCATCGCTTTCTGGTGCGAGGCGTAGGCGAAGGCGTCCTGCTCGTCGCGGCTGACCTGCCACTGGCTGGCGACGTTCTCGGCGGTGATGCCCATGCCGTAGGCGATGGCGATGTTCTCGTCCTTGAAGATCGCCGGGTTCATGGCGACCTTGTGGCCCATCATCGGCACCATGCTCATGGTTTCGGTGCCAGCGCCGATCATCAGATCGGCCTCGCCCAGGCGGATGCGGTCGGCGGCTAGGGCCACAGCCTGCAGGCCGGAGGAGCAGAAGCGGTTGATGGTCTGGGCGGAGACGCCGACCGGGAGCCCGGCCAGCAGGGCGGCGATGCGGCCCACGTTCATGCCCTGCTCGGCCTCGGGCATGGCGCAGCCGACGACGACGTCGTCGATCTGGTTGCGGTCGATCGAGGGGGTCTGGGCCACGAGGTGGCGAAGCGCGTGGGCGAGCAGGTCATCGGGACGGGTGTTGCGGAAGACGCCCTTCGGGGCCTTGCCGACCGGCGTGCGGGTGGCGGCGACGATGTAGGCGTCCTGGATCTGGCGGTTTGACATGGTCTGGATCCTTGGGTAATGGGTCGCGGTGGAAGGCGGGGATTGGGGATTCGGGATTGAGGGCGGGAGGCTTGGGGACTGAGGCGGGCTGTTCCCCCTCTCCCCAACCCCTCTCCCACCAGGGGAGAGGGGCTCTAGGAGCGGCCGTTCGAGGGCTTCCTTATCCCGAGGTCTTGGGGATCGGGGTCATGCAGGGCGGGGATGCTCTGAGCCCGGTTGCCGCAAGCTCGATGCTTGCCGGCCGTTGCTCTAGCGAATCCCCAATCCCTAATCCCCAATCCCGGCTCTTAAATCCCGGCTCCAATCAATTCCTCAGCGGCTTTCCGGTGGTGAGGGTGTGGCCGATGCGGGCCTGGGTTTTTTCCATCTGCGCCAGCGCGAAGAAGTGCTCGCGCTCCAGCTTGAGCAGCCAGTTCTCGTCGACCACGCTGCCGCGGTCGACTTCGCCGCCGCACAGCACGGTCGCGATACGGGTCGAGACTTCGAGATCGTGCTCGCTGATGAAGCGGCCGGACAGCATGTTGACCAGGTTCGCCTTGAAGGTGGCGACGCCGATGTCGCCGGCCACCGGCACCTTGGCGGGCAGGGCAGGGCGGTAGCCGCTCTCGGACAGCGCGGTCACCTGGGCCTTGGCCACGTGCAGCAACTCGAAGGCGTTGAACACGACGATGTCGTCCTGGCGCAGCAGGCCCATGGCCTTGGCTTCCAGCGCCGAGGTTGAGGTCTTGCCCATGGCGGTGATCTCGAAGGCCTTCTTCAGGTTGTCGAAGACGTCGCCACCGGCCTGGCCGGCGCGAACCGCCAGTTCCTTGAGACCGCCGCCCGCGGGCAGCAGGCCGACGCCGGCCTCGACCAGACCGATATAGCTCTCAAGCGCTGCCACGGTGCGTGCGGTATGCATCTGGAACTCGCAGCCGCCGCCCAGCGCCATGCCGCGTACAGCAGCCACCACCGGCACCAGCGCGTACTTGATGCGCATGCTGGTCGCCTGGAAGTTAGCGATCATCGACTCCAGCGCGTTGATGTTGCCGGCCTGAACGAAACCGGCCATGCCCTTGAGATCAGCGCCGTAGGAGAAGGGCTCGCTGTACTGCCAGATCACCAGGCCCTTGTGCTCGCGCTCGGCTCGGGCAATGGCTTCCTGCACCCCGGCCAGCACGGCGTCGCTCACCGTGTTGCCCTTGGTCAGGAAGCTGAGCACGGCGATGTCGTCGCCGCCGTCCCACAGGCGCACGGCGCCGTTCTCGAGGATCGTCTTGCCCGGCTTGGCGGTCTCGCCGAGCAGCGGGTCCGGGAACGCCTGGCGCGCGTAGACCGGATGCTTGGAGCGCGGGCTGATGCTGTTGGCGGAGGCCGAGTAGGAACCCTCGTTGCCGTGCACGCCGTCGCGGCCGTCGAAGACCCAGGCCGGCAGCGGCGCATTGCTCATGGTCTTGCCGGCGGCGATGTCCTCGCGGATCCACTCGGCGACCTGCTTCCAGCCGGCGGCCTGCCAGGTTTCGAACGGACCCTGCTTCCAGCCGTAGCCCCAGCGCATTGCGAAATCGACCTCGCGGGCGCTGTTGGAAATGTCGGCCAGGTGGTAGGCGCTGTAGTGGAACAGATCACACAGGATCGACCACACGAACTGCGCCTGCGGATCGTCGCTGGCGCGCAGCGCCCCCAGCTTCTCGCCCGGGTTCTTGATGGCGAGGATGGCCTGCACGGCATCGGATGGCTTCTCGCCGCTCGGGCGGTAGTCGCCTTTGGCGATGTCGAGCACAAGAATGTCCTTGCCCTGCTTGCGGTAGAAGCCCGCGCCGGACTTCTGGCCGAGCGCGCCGGCTTCGACCAGCTTGGCCAGCGGTGCCGGCACGACGTAATGCGCGTGCCAGGGGTCGTCCTTGAGGCTTTCGGTCAAGGTTCGGACCACGTGGCCCAGGGTGTCCAGACCGACCACGTCCGCCAGCCGGTAGGTGCCGCTTTTCGGACGACCGATGCCGGGTCCGGTCAGCGTGTCGACCACATCCAGACCGAGGCCCAGGCGCGCGGTGTGATAGAAGGTGGAAATCATCGCCATGGTGCCGACGCGGTTGGCGATGAAATTCGGGGTGTCTTTGGCGAACACCACGCCCTTGCCCAGCGTCGTGGTCAGGAAGCCTTCGAGGCCATCCAGCACGGACTGGTCGGTATGCGCGCTCGGGATCAGTTCGGCCAGATGCATGTAGCGCGGCGGATTGAAGAAATGCACGCCGCAGAAGCGGTGGCGCAGCTGCTCGGGCAGCACTTCCGACAGCGCGTTCACCGACAGGCCCGAGGTGTTGGTGGCGAAGATCGCGTGCGCGGCCACGTGCGGGGCGACCTTGGCGTAGAGGTCCTTCTTCCAGTCGATACGTTCGGCGATCGCCTCGATGATCAGATCGCAGTCGGCCAGCAGCGGCAGGTGCTGATCGTAATTGGCGGGTACCAGCGCGCCGGCCAGCTGCGGCAGCGCCAGCGGAGCCGGGGAGAGCTTGCCGAGGTTGGCGATGGCCTTGTTAGCGATGGCGCTGGGGTCACCCTCCTTCGAGGGCAGGTCGAACAGCAGGGTTTCGACCTGGGCGTTGACGAGGTGGGCGGCGATCTGCGCGCCCATGACGCCGGCGCCGAGCACGGCCACCTTGCGGATGCGGAGGGGTTGCGACATGGAAGAACCTCGTGGGGCGGGGGTGGTGAAGGAATCAGCCGAGCGCGGGCGGAGCCCGCAATCCGGCGACGGCGAAACGCAGCAGGTTGTCGGCCGCCAGCGCGCAGTGTTCCTGCTCGCTGACGCCCGGCTGGCGACGGATCAGGCCGAAGTCGGCCATGGCGTAGGTGAGTGCGCCGGCGATGTAGTCGAGGCGCCAGTACAGGTCCTGCTTCGGCAGGGCGGGCAGACAGTGCTGGATGGCGCGCGCGAACTCGCGCAGCACGTGGCCGTAGTGGTCGGAGAGAAACTGACGCAGGCGCTCGTTCTTCTCGGCGTAGGCGCGTGCGACCACGCGCACGAAGGCAGCGCCTTCGCCCTCCATGCCGATCTGCATCGCCGGCACGATGAAGGCGGCGAGAATGGCTTCGAGGTCCTGCGGGTCGCGCGCAATGGCTTCGTGCAGGAGCTTGAGCCGTCGCGCGCTCAGCTCGTCGAAGCGACGGCGGAACACCTCGGTGATCAGGTTCTCTTTGCTGCCGAAGTGATAGTTGACCGCAGCGATATTGACGTCGGCGCAGGCGGTGAGCTGTCGCAGCGAGGTGGCAGCGAAGCCGTGTTCGGCAAACAGCTGCTCGGCCGCGCTCAGCAGGCGTTCCTTGGTGGAGAACTGGCTCAAGCTCACCTACGGCTCCAGCACTTGATTAAAACAAACGTTTGAGAGACTAGGCGGGCGTGCTAGCGAGGTCAACTTGCGCTGCGACAAGGAGCGGCTGTGCGTCGATGGCGTCACGTTTTTGACGCTCCGTGCCGATTCCCCTTGCAAAATGTGCGATTGTCCAAGCCTTCGGCTACACTACTTGACCATTTCGTCCTAAGCCCGCGTTTTCAGGCGGAAATCCCGCCTCGCGCGAGCCTCGCGCGGCCGCTGGGCCAGCGGATGTCGCCGATACATCAACCCTCAGGGAGTTTCACCATGGCGCTCGAGCGCACCATCTCCATCATCAAGCCCGACGCGGTCGCCAAGAACGTGATCGGCGAGATCTATGCCCGCTTCGAGAAGGCTGGGCTCAAGGTCGTCGCAGCCAAGATGAAGCACCTGTCGCGCAAGGAGGCCGAAGGCTTCTACGCGGTCCATCGCGAGCGTCCCTTCTTCAACGCACTGGTCGAGTTCATGATCTCCGGCCCGGTGATGATTCAAGTGCTGGAAGGCGAAGGTGCGGTTGCCAAGAACCGCGAGCTGATGGGCGCCACCAACCCGAAGGATGCGGCACCGGGCACCATTCGCGCTGACTTTGCGCAGAGCATCGATGCAAATGCCGTGCACGGTTCTGACAGTCTGGAGAATGCGGCGATCGAGATCGCCTACTTCTTCGCCGCCACCGAACTGTGCCCGCGCTGATTCGACCGAAACCCAGCGAGATCAGGCCATGAGCGAGATCCCCGTACGACTGGAAACCGCGACGCCCGCCGTCACGGCGCCCGTGTCGCCGGTGGAGCGCGTAAACCTGTTTGATCTGGACCGCGCAGGAATGGAGCGCTTCTTCGTCGAGGTTCTCGGCGAGAAGCGCTTCCGCGCCCACCAGATCATGAAGTGGATGTACCACCTGCACGTGACCGACATCGCCCAGATGACGGACGTCGGCAAGGCGCTGCGGGCCAAGCTGGAGCAGCACTGCGATATCCGCCCACCGGGCGTGGTGTTCGACAAGGCGTCCACCGACGGCACGCACAAGTGGCTGCTCGGCATGGACAGCGCCAACTCCATCGAGACCGTTTTTATTCCCGACAAGGGGCGCGGCACGCTCTGTGTGTCCAGCCAGGTCGGCTGCGGCCTCAACTGCCAGTTCTGCAGCACGGCAACGCAAGGCTTCAACCGCAACCTGTCCACGGCTGAAATCGTCGGCCAGGTGTGGACGGCCTCGAAGCACCTCGGCAACAAGGCCCATCAGAATCGCAAGCTCACCAATGTCGTGATGATGGGCATGGGCGAGCCGCTGCTGAATTTCGACAACGTTGTGCGAGCGATGTCGATCATGCGCGACGACCTGGGCTTCGGCCTTGCCAACAAGCGGGTCACGCTGTCCACCGCAGGCCTCGTGCCGATGATCGACCGGCTGGCCGAAGAGTCCGATGTGTCGCTGGCCGTTTCGCTGCACGCGCCCAACGATGCGCTGCGCACCGAGCTGGTGCCGCTCAACAAGAAATATCCGATTGCCGAGTTGATGGACGCCTGTGTGCGCTACGCCTTGCGCAAGAAGCGTGAGTCCATCACGTTCGAATACACGCTGATGCGTGGCGTCAATGACCGCCCCGAACATGCACGTGAGCTGGCGCGCCTGATGCGTCGCTTCGCCAACGTCGTGCAGTACGCGGACGCGGCCAAGGTCAACCTGATCCCCTTCAACCCCTTCCAAGGCACCCGCTTCGAGCGGAGCACCGAAGAAGACATCCGGGCGTTCCAGAAAATCCTCCTCGACCACCAGGTGCTGACGATGGTGCGTCGTACGCGCGGCGACGACATCGATGCGGCTTGCGGCCAGCTCAAGGGCCAGGTCGCTGATCGAACCCGCCGCCAGGCAGAGTTCCGACGCAAGCTCGAAACAGCTGGAGTGGGTGATGCCGCGGCTTGAAGCTTCATTGATCGCAGCGTGCGTGCTCGCACTCGCGGGTTGCGCGGCTGGCGGTGGTGCGCGCAAGGCGGAGGATTCACCCAACGCTATCGCCGCGGGCAACCAAGTGCAGATGGGGCGCGCCTACATGCAGCGCGGTCAGCTGCAGATCGCTCTCGAGCGGCTGACCAAGGCGCTTGAGCTGGACCCGCGTTCAACCGATGCGCACACGGTGATCGCCGTGCTGTACGAAGAGATTCGCAGGCCGGAGCGCGCCGAGACGCACTACCGGCGCGCGGTTGAGCTGAAGCCCGAAGACGGCTCGGTCAACAACAACTACGGCCAGTTCCTCTGCCGCTTGGGGCGCTTCGACGAGGCCGATGCGCGTTTCGCCAAAGCCATCGATGACCCCTTCTATCCTACGCCGGCGCTGGTGTTCACCAATGCGGGCGTCTGCCGGCTGAAGGCGGGCGATCTGCCCGCCGCAGACCGCTACCTGCGCAGCGCGCTTGAGATCGAGCCCAGCAACCCGGACGTCCTTCTGGACTTGGCTCGGCTGCAGGTCAAGACGGGCGATCTGCTGCGTGCGCGCGCATTCCTTCAGCGTCATGAGGCCGCGACCACTCCTGGGCCGGATGCCCTTGAGTTGGGCGTTGCCATCGAATCCGGACTGGGCAACACGGAGGCCGTCGAACGGTACCGTGAACGCCTGCGTTCGGAGTATCCCGACCACGAAACCGCACCGATGCTCCAGGGGGAGCCTTCGATCCAATGAGCGGACACATGCATGAGGGCGCCGGGGCGCCCGAACGCGCGGTAATCGGTGCCGAGACCGGGGCGACGTCCCTTGGCGCCCGGCTTCGCAAGCGACGCGAGGCCATGGGGCTTGACGTTACCGAGCTTGCCGCGCAGCTCAAGCTACGCGTGCAGATCATCGAGGCCATTGAGGCAGATCGTCTCGATTCGCTGGGCGCTGGCGTGTTCGCACGCGGCTACCTGAGCGCGTATGTGAAAGCGGTGGGGCTGCCGACGGTCGTTCTGGACTTGCTGCCGGTGGCCCGCACGACCGCTCCCAACCTGGTCACTCACGTCAAGCCGCGCTACGGCACCTTGCTGGGGCGCTATACCAGCCGCCTTGGGCACGTGTTTCTCACAGCGGCCATCGTGGTTCCCTTCATCTGGATGGCAACCTCGAACCAGCTGCCCTCGCAGCAGGCGACGCTGACATCGCTCGACGTGCCGGTTGACGCTCCGGAAACGGATTCGGCGGCGGCAGCGGCAGGGGCTTCGAGCGCGCACGAGCTTCCGGTGATGGCATCACTGGCACCGATGTTCCCGGCCAAACCCCCGGGGGCGGAGCTTGCCAATGCCGCTCTGCCCGCTGCTGTCCTTGAAGCGCCGACGGTGCCGCCGGCCTCGGACACGCCCGTTTCTGCCGAGACGCTGGTGCTCAATCTCAGCGCGGACAGTTGGGTCGAGGTCAGCACGGCCGACGGCGAGGTGCTTGAGTCCGCTCTGCTTCGCGCGGGTGCCGAGCGCTCTTTTCCCCTGAATGCCGGTTTGCGTGTCTCCCTGGGGAACGCAGGTGGCGTCGAACTGCGTCTGAACGGGGAGGCAATCGATGTTTCGCCGTTTCGACGCGCCAACGTCGCGCGCTTTAGACTCGCCGCCGATGGCACGCTGGCGCCCGCGATCCCGGCAGGTTGATCCTGGCGATCACCCCACGCTTTCCCGCTGCACGTTGACTCTCAACGGAAAACAGAATGTCGATTGAACAAATGGACGAACACGAGCGCGGCGAACGCGTTCGCCGCTGGCTCAGGGACAATGGCAATGCGCTGATCGGCGGCGTTGCCGTTGGCCTCTTCGCCTTCTTCGGCTGGGAGTGGTACCAGAACTCCCAGGTGCAGGCCCAGTACGACGCAGCCAACCAGTTCGAGTCGCTGCGCAAAGCCGTCGAGGCAGATCAGGCCGAGACCATTGCCGAAGTCGCCGGCGGTATCAGCAGCACCTTCAAGGATTCGCCCTACATCGCGCTGGCTGAGCTGCAAGTGGCCCAGACCAAGCTTGAAGCGGGCGATCTGGACGCAGCCTCTGCCGCACTCGACAAGGCGCGCGCTGCCGCAAAGGAGCCGCTGATCGCGCAGATTGCGACCTTGCGCCTCGCCCGCGTGCGGGTGGCCCAAGGCCAGTTGGATGAAGCGCTCACGCTGGCCGATACCGCGAAGTCGGATTTCCCGGGCCTTGCCGCAGAGCTGCGCGGGGACATTCTCAAGGCCCAGGGCAAGAACGAAGACGCCATCAGCGCCTACCAGGACGCACTGACGCACCTCGATGCCAACCAGCCCAGCCGCGGGCTGGTCGAGCTGAAGCTCGCTGACCTGGGCGCCAGCGCGCCACAGGAGTCTTGAGTATGCGTGGCGCTGGGCGCGCGCTCTGCCTTTCGCTGCTGGTGCTGGGTCTGGTGGCCTGCAGTGGCTCCCGCGTCAGCAAGCGCGAGAACATCCAGCCGCCGGCTGAACTCGTCGATTTCGACGCGACCGTTGAAGTGGAGCGCGTATGGTCGCGCTCGCTCGGTGAAGGCGAAGGGCGCATGGGTCTGCGCCAGCGTCCCGTGCTCGGCGACGGCAAGCTGTACTTCGGTACCGTGGAGGGCGAAGTCACCGCGATCGACGTGAAGACTGGCCAAGAAGTCTGGTCGCTGGAGTTTGAAGACCTTCGCTTTGCAGGAGCGCCCGGCTTCGGCGAAGGCACCCTGCTGATGACCACCTTGGACGGCGTGGTGCTGGCCCTGAACCCGGACACTGGCGCTGAGCGCTGGCGTGCGCCGGTCACGTCCGAAGTGATTGCCCAGCCGACGATTGGCCGTGGTCTGGCGGTGGTTCGCGCCAACGACGGCCGGCTGTTCGCGTTTTCGATCACCGATGGCACCCGTCGCTGGGTGTTCGACCGCGCTCTGCCAAGCCTGACGCTGCGCGGCAACAGCCCGCCGTTGATCGTCGACACCGCCCTCTTCGTCGGTTATGACGATGGCAGCCTGGTGGCGCTGCGCTTGGAGAACGGCTCGCCCGTGTGGGAGCAACCGGTCTCCATCGGCGAGGGTCGCACCGATCTGGATCGCATGAGCGACGTAGACGGCGAGATTGCTTTCCGCGAGGGCCTGCTTTTTGCCGGCAGCTACCGCGGCCAGGTGGTCGCTTTCGAGGCGGTCAATGCCCGCCCTCTGTGGAATCGTGAGATGTCGGTCTATGGCGGCGTCGTGCTCGCGGGCGACGCGGTGCTGGCGGCCGATGATCGCGGCAACCTGTGGTCGCTTGACCAGCGCACCGGGTCTGCGATCTGGAAGCAGGACGCATTGGCTCACCGCTGGCTGAGCACCCCCGCGTATCACGCCGGGTATGCGGCCGTAGGGGATGTCGAGGGCTATGTTCACTGGATGAGCATGGACGATGGACGTTTCGTTGCCCGTGCGCGCTTCGGCAAGAAGGCACTGCGCGGCAGTCCCATTGTCGTTGACGACCTGCTGATCGTGACCAGCACGGACGGTGAGATCGCGGCCTTCCGCGTCCGCTGACCGGCGGCTGCAGGTACGAGCGGAACGCGCCGTGGCAACACGGCGCGTTTTGCGTTTTCCGGAGTTGCGGCACACTTGCAGCCGCTATCCAAAGCGCGGACCCCTTGTCCGCGACTGTCATTGAAGGATTCACCCGTGCTGCCTCTCGTCGCCCTGGTCGGTCGCCCCAACGTGGGCAAGTCGACACTGTTCAACGTTCTCACCCGCTCGCGGGATGCGCTCGTCGCCGATCAGCCGGGGCTGACGCGCGATCGCCAGTACGGGGTCTGTCGCCTGGTCGATCGTCCCTTCATGGTGGTCGACACCGGTGGCATCGGCTCGCAAGAGGGCAGCCTCGGCGAGCGTGCGGAAGTCCAGAGCTGGGCGGCCGTCGATGAGGCCGATGTGCTGTTGTTCATCGTCGACGCACGTGCCGGCATCACCCCGGACGACAGCGAGATCCTGCGCCGTCTGCGTCGCCAGTCGAAGCCGGTGATCCTCGCGGTCAACAAGACCGATGGCCTCGACGAGAACACCGCGCTGGCCGAATTCTCCCGTCTCGGTATCGACGCCGTGCTGCCCTTGGCGGCCTCTCACGGTCGCGGTGTGCTGCCGCTGATCGACGTGCTGTTCGCCCGACTGCCGGCCCCGGCGGAAGGCGAGCTCGACCCTGCGCTTGAGGACCCCACCGAGAGGCTGAAGCTGGCCATCGTGGGGCGGCCCAACGTCGGCAAGTCCACCCTGGTGAACCGCATTTGCGGCGAGGAGCGCGTGCTCGCCTCCGAGGTCGCAGGCACCACGCGTGATTCCATCGCCGTCGATCTTGAGCGCGAGGGCCGCAAGTACCGGCTGATCGACACTGCCGGCATCCGCCGCAAGGCGCGCGTCGACGAGGCCATCGAAAAATTCAGCGTGCTGAAGGCCCTGCAGGCTATCGAGCACAGCGAGGTGGTGGTGTTCATGCTCGACGCCAGCGAGGGCGTCACCGAGCAGGACGCCACGGTGCTGGGCCACGTGCTGCAGGCACAGCGCGCGCTGGTGATTGCAGTCAACAAGTGGGACGGCCTGACCCAGTACCAGAAGGACCAGTGCAAGGCCGACCTCGAGCGCCGCCTGGCTTTCGTCAACTACGCCCAGATCGTGACCATCTCGGCCAAGCACGGCACCGGTCTTCGCGAGTTGTTCCGTGCAGTCCACCGTGCCAACGAATCCGCCACGCGCACGATCGGCACCTCCGAGATCAATCGCGCGCTGGAAGCCGCCTTCGAGGCCTTTCAGCCGCCCCTGGTGCGCGGTCACGTCGCCAAGCTGCGGTATGCGCACATGGCGGGGCACAACCCTCCGACCATCGTTGTCCACGGCACCCGGCTGAAGACGCTGCCCGACAGCTACAAGCGCTACCTGGAGAACTTCTTCCGCAAGCGCTTCAAGCTGGTGGGCACGCCAATCGCGCTGCTGTTCCGTGAGGGCGACAACCCCTACAAGGACAAGCCCAAGCCGGAGCTGAGCGATCGCCAGAAGGCCAAGCGCAAGCGCCTGATGCAGTTCGTCAAGCGCAAGTCCTGAGCGGAGCCGACACATGGACGTACTGCTGCAGGCTCTGATCGACTCCGTGCCGCAGCCGGCGCTGCGTACTGAAGCGGTGCCGGTGCCACGTGCGCTGGCGCGTGTCTATGCGGGTGTGGTCCGCGATGGTTTGAGGCCTGGAGACGCGCTCACGCCGCGTCAGATCGGCCTGCTTGCCGAAGCCGGCGATGCGCGCGTCGAGGTCTATCCGCGGCCCACTGTTGCGGTGTTCAGCTTTGGCGATGCACTGCTGCAAGCCGGCGACCCGTGCATCGAGGGTCGCACGCATGACGTCGCCAGCCCGATGCTGCAGGCCCTGCTGGCCGAGCAGCGCATCGAGTCGCTGGCCTGGCCGGCGCTGCCACAGCACGCGGAGCGCATCGACGCCGCGCTCGGCGATGCGCTCGACAGCTTCGATCTGGTCCTCTTGAGCGCCACGCCAGCCGCAGCGCCGGTGCTGCTTGAGCGGCTTCCGCGGCTCGGCGTCGCCATGCCTGTTGCGCAGGACGCGCCGCGGGCCTGGCGCAGTTCGCGAGCGCGCGTCCTCTGGCTCGCCGCCGAGCCGGAGCTGCTGCTTCGGCAGTTCGCTGGCTGGGTGGCGCCGACCGTCGCGGCGCTGCAATACCGGGCTCGCGCGTGATTCAGGAGCTGGAACCCGCCGCGGCACTCGCCCGGCAGCAGGCTGGCGCTGTCCTGATTGACGTGCGCGAAGACAGCGAGCGCGCAGCGGGGCTTCCGCAGGGGGCCATTGCGATTCCGCTGGCACGGCTTGCGACCGATATCGCCGGCTTAGCTGAGCCTCACAGCGAGCTGCTGCTGATCTGCGCGGCCGGCATGCGCTCGCTGCGCGCGGCCTCGCAGCTGCGCGGCCTTGGCTACACGCAGCTGGCTTCGGTTCGCGGCGGCTGCGGCGCCTGGCGCGCGCTGGGCCTGCCCTGGGCGGGTGCGCAGGACTCGCCGGACTTCCTGGAGCGCTTCGATCGCCATCTGCGTTTGCCGCAGGTGGGCATCGAAGGCCAGCGTCGGCTGCAGCGTGCGCGGGTGGCCATCGTCGGGGCCGGTGGCTTGGGCTCGCCGGTCGCCCTGTATCTGGCGGCGGCGGGGGTTGGCCATATCCGCCTCATCGACGACGACCGCGTGGATCGAAGCAACCTGCAGCGCCAGGTGCTGCACACCGATGCCGCAGTCGGGGAATACAAGGTCGACTCGGCGCGCGAACGTCTGCTGGCCCTGAATCCGCACCTCGATCTCGATACGCGCGCGCAGCGCCTGTCCGCCGACAACATCGAACGCATCTTCGATGGCGTTGAGCTGGTGATTGACGGCAGCGACAACTTTCCCACGCGCTATCTGGTGTCGGATGCCTGCGTGAACCTCGGGCTGCCGATGGTCTATGGCGCGGTGGAGCGCTTCACCGGTCAGGTGGGCGTGTTCGCGGCCGGCCCGCGCCGCGGTCAATCGCCGTGCTACCGCTGCCTGTTTCCGGAGCCACCGCTGGACGCCCCGAACTGCGCCGAGGCCGGCGTGTTGGGTGTGCTGCCGGGCTTGCTGGGCCTGCTGCAAGCGAATGAGGCGCTGAAGTACCTGCTGGGCATTGGCCGTGTTCTCGACGGCCGCGTGCTCAGCGTCGATGCCCTGCAGATGCGCTTTCGTGAGATCGGCGTGCCGCCGGATCCTGACTGCGCCGTGTGCGCGCCGGGACGACCGTTCCCGGGCTATGCGGATTACCAGCGGTTTTGCAGCGTTGTCGTGTAGGCGGGTTCGGGCCGCCGCGAGCGTGCAGGCCGGGGTGGATCAAGACCCACCCTCTGGCGGGCGTCGTAGCGGGCGGGAGCGCTGGGGGAGCCCGTGTGCCGTGCAGGCCCGGCTGCTGGCGTGTGCAATAATTCGCGGCTTTCCCGCCGGGTCCATTCCATGACCGCACGCCTGCTGGATGGCAAGCGTATTGCCGATGAACTGCTTGCCGACCTTGCCCGTCGCGTGCGTGATCGTGTCGCTCTTGGCCGCAAGCCACCTGGACTGGCCGTCGTGCTCGTGGGGGCAGATCCGGCGTCCTCTGTTTATGTGCGCAACAAGCGCCGCGCCTGCGAGCGCGTGGGCTATGCAAGCTTCGACTTCGACCTTCCGGCCGAGACGCCGCAGGCCGAGCTCGCGGGCCTGATCGATCGCCTGAACGGCGATCCCGCAGTGGACGGCATCCTGGTCCAGCTGCCGCTGCCCGCCCACATCGACGCGCAGGCGGTGCTCAATCGCATCGATCCGCGCAAGGATGTCGACGGTTTCCATCCCGAGAACGTCGGCCGCCTGGCCCTGCGCCAGCTTGGCCTGCGCCCCTGCACCCCGAAGGGCATCGTCCATCTGCTGAGCCACACCGATCGCCCCGTGCGCGGGCAGCAGGCGGTGATCGTCGGCGTGTCCAACCACGTCGGTCGGCCGATGGCGCTGGAGCTCTTGATCGCCGGCTGCACCACGGTCTGCTGCCACCGCTTCACCCCGCGCGAAACCCTGCGCCAGCACGTCGAGTCCGCCGATCTGGTGGTGGTCGCCGTGGGCAAGCCGGGGCTGGTGCCCGGCGAATGGATCAAGCGGGGCGCGGTGGTGATCGATGTCGGCATCAACCGCTTGCCCGATGGCTCGCTGACCGGCGACGTCGGCTTTGAAGCGGCCGTCGAACGCGCAAGCTGGATCACCCCGGTGCCCGGTGGCGTTGGCCCCATGACCGTAGCCACCCTGATGCAGAACACCTGGGAAGCCAGCCTGCTGCGCGAGATGGAGAGCGTCTGATGGGCGCTTTGCATGTCATGTTCGCGTCGTCTGCACCGTAGACACTGGTGACTGGCAGGGAGCCTCGCCGTGATCCGTATCGCTTCTTCGTTTCTACTCAAATCCGTGGCGCTAGGGATCAGCGTGTGCCTGCTTGCCGGCTGCGCCTCGGTGGTGAATCGCGCCAGCGAACGCTTTGCCGACAATCTTGGTCGCGGCATCCTCAACCAGGACGATCCCGCGACGGTGGCCGAGGGCCTGCCGGCGTACCTGCTGCTGCTGGATGGCTTGCTCGAAGGCGATCCCGAGAACGCCGGCACTCTGCGCGCGGCTGCGCGTCTGTATGGGGCCTATGCCGGCAACTTCGTCAGCGAGCCCGCACGCGCCGCACGTCTGTCGAAACGCGCGTTCGACTACGCCCAGCGCGCGACCTGCATCGACCAGGCGAGCCTCTGCGCCGCCATCGCGGCGCCCTTCGATGTCTGGGAGTCCGCGGTCGGCGCGGCCTCCGGTGAGGAGGCCGCCGCGCAGCTGTACGCACTCGGCAGCGCCTGGGCCGGCTACATCCAGACCCACAGCGACGACTACGCGGCGATCGCCGCGATCCCGCGCGTCAGCTTGTTGCTGGAGCGCGCGGTTGCGCTTGAGCCTGCCCTCGATCAAGGCATGCCGCACGTCTATCTCGGCGTGCTGAATTCGCTGCGGCCGGCGGCGGTTGGGGGGCGACCGGAGCAGGGCAGGGCGGCTTTCGAGCGCGCGATCGAGCTCTCGCAGGGCCGCAATCTGATGGCGCGCACCCTGCTCGCGCGGCACTACGCGCGGCTGGTGTTCGATCAGGAGCTGCACGACGAACAGCTGCAGCGCGTGCTCGACAGCGATCCGCGCGCGCCGGGTCTGACCCTGATGAACACCCTGGCGCAGGCGCAGGCACGCGCTCTGCTGGACGACTCGAAGAACTATTTCTGATCTGGAGCCCTTCATGCGCTTTCTGTTGATTGTGCTGTTCGCTCTGTGCGCGCCGCTGGCGCAGGCGCAGAGCTTCAAAATCGCCACGCTGGCCCCCGAAGGCTCCAGCTGGCTGCGCGAGATGCGCGCCGCCGCCGAAGAAGTCAAGCAGCGCACCGAGGGGCGCGTCGAGTTCCGCTACTACCCCGGCGGGGTCATGGGCGATGACGCCACGGTGATGCGCAAGATCCGCCTGGGGCAGCTGCAGGGCGGCGCCCTCACCGGCAGCGAGTTGTCCCTCATCTACCCGGACGCCGTGGTCTATGGCCTGCCTTTCCTGTTCGAGAACCACGGGCAGGTCGCCGCCGTGCGTCGTGAGGTCGACCCGCTGCTGAAAGACGGCGTCCGCGAAAAGGGCTTCGAGGTGCTGAGCATCTCGGGCGTCGGCTTCGCCTACATGATGAGCAGCAAGCCGCTGCAGAGCATCGAGCACCTGCGCGCGGGCAAGGTCTGGATTCCGAGCAATGACCTCATCAGCGAGCGCACCTTCAGCGCTGGCGGCGTCAGCCCGATCCCTCTGCCGCTGGCGGACGTGTTCACGAGCCTGCAGACCGGCATGATCGACATCGTCGGCAACACCCCGGCGGGCGCCATCGCCCTGCAGTGGCACACGCGGGTGAAGCATGTGTTCGATGCGCCCTTGGCCTATGTGGTCGGTTTTGTGGTGCTCGACAATCGCGCCTTCGCTCGCATCGACGAGGCGGATCGCGCGATTGTGCTCGACGCCTTCGGCAAGGCCTCGGAGCGGATCGACGCCGAGAACCAGCGCGCGGATGAGAGCGCGATCGCGGCCCTGCGCGGCGAAGGCATCGAGTTCTTCACCCCGGACGCCACCGAACTGGCGCGCTGGCGCGAAGTGGGCCTGTCGGTGCGGACCGGCATGGTGGAGCGCGATGAACTGAGTGCTTCGATGGTGGACGCCGTGGTCCGACGCGCCGGTGCGTCCTCGCCGTGAGCCGCAGCGCGTGAGTCGACTGCTGCGCGCGCTGCACCGTCTTGAAGACGGCGTGCTCGCCGGGCTGCTGCTTCTGCTGCTCGGGCTCGCGGTCGCTCAGATCGGGCTGCGTTGGTTTGCCGATACCGGTTGGACCTCGGGCGAGACCGCGCAGCGCACGCTCGTCCTGTGGATCGCCCTGCTGGGCGCTCTCGGAGCCGCGCGCGAGCGCCGGCACCTCGCGCTCGACCTGCTGCCGCGCCTGCTGCCGCCATTCGGCCAGCGCGTGCTGTGGGTGCTGGCGCAGCTGGTAGGCGCCGCGCTCTGTGGGCTGATGGCCTGGTACGGCTGGAGCCTGATCGAGCTCGAACGCGAGGCGCCGACGCCCCTGTTCGCTGGCCTGCCGAGCTGGGCCGGCATGCTGATCATTCCCTTCGGTTTCGCGGTGCTTGCGCTGCGGTTCGTTCTCGCCAGCGCGCTCGGTCCGCCGAGCGAGGCGCCGATTGGCGAGGGAAGCTCGACGTGAGTGGGCTCTGGCTGCTGCTGATCCTTGCGGCCTTGCTGGGCGCGCCGCTGTTCGTGCTGATTCTCGGCGCTGCGTTCATCGGATTCCATCAGGCCGGCTACGACCTCACGGTCGTAGCGGTCGAGTTCCATCGCCTGGCCGGCATGCCGGGGCTCACCGCGATTCCGCTGTTCACCGTCGCCGGCTACCTGCTGGCGGAGAGCCGCGCACCGCAGCGCCTGTTGAAGCTGTCCGATGCGCTGCTCGGCTGGCTGCCCGGCGGCATCGCCATCGTCGGGCTGGTGGCGTGTGCGCTGTTCACCGCGTTCACCGGCGCCTCGGGCGTGACCATCGTGGCGATGGGTGCCCTGCTGTATCCGGCGCTCAAGGCGGCCGGCTTCGACGAGCGATTCAATCTCGGCCTGGTCACCAGTGCCGGCAGCCTCGGACTGCTGTTTGCGCCTTCACTGCCGCTCATCCTCTACGGCTTCGTCGCCGGCCAGCTCGGCACGACGCCGTCGGTGACCATCGAAGATCTGTTCATCGCCGGCATCCTGCCCGGGCTGCTGATGATTGCCCTGTTGGGCGCCTATGCCGCCTTTCATGGCCGCGCGCTGCAGGCGCGCTCGCAGCCCTTCGCCTGGTCGCGCGTGCTCGAAGCAACGCGCGAAGCGGCCTGGGAGATTCCGCTGCCGCTGCTGGTGCTGGGGGCCATCTACTCGGGTGCACTGGCCGCCTCCGAGGCGGCTGCAATCACCGCGCTCTACGTGCTCGTCGTGACCGTGCTGGTGAGACGTGAGATCGCGTTCCATCGGCTGCCGGGCCTGCTGGCCGAGTCGATGCGCATGGTCGGCGCCATCCTCATCATTCTGGGCGCCGCGCTGGCGCTGTCGAACTGGCTGGTCGATGCCGAGGTGCCGACACGGCTGTTCGAGTGGATCCAGGGCGCCATCAGCAGCCCGCTCACCTTCCTGCTGGCCCTGAATCTGTTCCTGCTGGCGGTCGGCATGCTGCTCGACGTGTTCGCCGCGATCGTGATCCTGGTGCCCCTGCTGGTGCCGATCGCGATCGGCTATGGCATCCACCCGGTGCATCTGGGCGTGCTGATGCTGGCCAACCTGCAGCTCGGTTACTTCACCCCGCCGGTGGGCATGAACCTGTTCATCGCCAGCTACCGGTTCAAGGTGCCGATCGGCCGCCTGGTGCGCGCCTGCGTGCCCTTCTTCCTGATCCTGCTGGTGGCACTGGTGCTCATCACCTACGTGCCGTGGCTGTCGCTGGCTTTGCTTTGAGAGCCGGGATTGGGAATTCGGGATTCGGGATTCGCAGCCAGCGGAATCGAGCGTGAGGGGGGGGCGCATGCTCCGCCGGCCTCGGAGGACGCAAACCCGCGCTAACGCCGCGCCTCCGGCCCGTCCTATACTGTCGCGCTTCTTTCCTCCGGAGCCCGCCGCATGCGCATCCAGGTTGAAGCACTGACCTTCGACGACGTCTCCCTGATTCCCGCCCACTCGGTGGTGCTGCCCAAGGACGTCAGCCTGGCCACGCGGCTCACGCGCGGACTCAAACTCAACCTGCCGATCGTGTCCGCCGCCATGGACACCGTCACCGAAGCGCGCCTGGCCATCGCCATGGCCCAGCTCGGCGGCATCGGCATCCTGCACAAGAACATGAGCGTCGCCGAGCAGGTGGCGCACGTGCAGCAGGTCAAGAACTTCGAAGCCGGCGTGATCCGCGAGCCCTTCACGGTGGGCCCCAACACCACGATCGGCGAAGTCATCAAGCTCACCCGCAAGCGCAACATCTCGGGCGTGCCGGTGGTCGACGGCAACCAGCTGGTGGGCATCGTCACCAGCCGCGACATGCGCTTCGAGAAGCGGCTGGACGACCCGGTCAGCCACATCATGACCAAGAAGGATCGCCTGGTGACGGTGGGCGAAGGCGCCTCCGATGACGAAGTGCTCGACCTCATGCACAAGCACCGCATCGAGAAAGTGCTGGTGGTCGACGACCAGTTCGCCCTGCGCGGCCTGATCACCGTCAAGGACATCCAGAAGGCCCGCGACAACCCCAATGCCGCCAAGGACAGCGACGAGCAGCTGCTGGTCGGCGCCGCCGTCGGCGTTGGCGGCGATACCGAAGCACGCGTCAATGCCCTCGTGCAGGCCGGCGTCGATGTGATCGTGGTCGACACCGCGCACGGCCATTCGCAGGGCGTGCTGGATCGCGTTCGCTGGGTCAAGAAGACCTTCCCGAACGTGCAGGTGATCGGCGGCAACATCGTCACTGGCGAGGCCGCGCTGGCTCTGCTCGACCACGGCGCCGACGCGGTCAAGGTCGGCGTGGGCCCGGGCTCGATCTGCACCACGCGCATCGTGGCTGGCGTTGGCGTGCCGCAGATCACCGCGATCGACCTCGTCGCCACTGCGCTCAAGGACCAGATCCCGCTCATCGCCGACGGCGGCATCCGCTACTCCGGCGACATCGCCAAGGCGATTGCCGCCGGCGCTTCCACCGTGATGATCGGCGGACTGTTCGCCGGCACCGAAGAAAGCCCCGGTGAAACCGAACTCTTCCAAGGCCGCAGCTACAAGAGCTACCGCGGCATGGGCAGCTTGGGCGCGATGGAGCAAGGCAGCAAGGACCGCTACTTCCAGGACGCGTCCGACGCCGACAAGCTGGTGCCCGAGGGCATCGAAGGCCGCGTGCCCTACCGCGGCTCGGTGCGCAACATCGTCCACCAGCTGGCCGGCGGCCTGCGCGCCTCGATGGGCTATGTCGGCTGCGCCAGCATCGAAGACATGCGCAGCAAGCCCAGCTTCGTCCGCGTCACCAATGCCGGCGTCCGCGAGAGCCACGTCCACGACGTGCAGATCACCAAGGAGCCGCCGAACTACCGCGCAAGCTGACGCTTGCGCGGCGGGATTGGGGATTGGGGATTGGGGATTGCGTCTGCTGCGGTCGCTCAGACGATCGGTACCGCGTCACCGCTCTGGTTTGCACTCTCGCTACGCCCCTTGGGCTGTTCTTGGGCCTGATGTTTCGTGGGCCCGCTCTTCAATCCCCAATCCCGAATCCCCAATCCCATGCTCCAAGACATCCACAGCGACAAGATCCTGATCCTCGACTTCGGCGCGCAGTACACGCAGCTGATCGCCCGTCGCATCCGCGAGATCGGGGTGTACTGCGAGATCTGGGCCTGGGATCACGATCCCGCCGAGATCGCCGCCTGGGGCGCGAAGGGCATCATCCTCTCGGGTGGGCCGGAGTCCACTGTCGAAGCGGGCTCACCGCGCGCGCCGCAGGAAGTGTTCGATGCTGGCGTGCCAATCCTCGGCATCTGCTACGGCATGCAGACCATGGCCGTGCAGTTGGGCGGCCGAGTGGAGTCGGGGCATGAGCGCGAGTTCGGCTATGCCGAGGTCGAAGTCAGCGCGCCCTGCGGCCTGCTGGATGGCCTGAAGGACCACGCCGGCTCGCCGCCGCGGCTTGACGTGTGGATGAGCCACGGCGACCGCGTGACCGCGGTGCCGCCGGACTTCCACATCACCGCGCGCACCGAGAGCGTTGCCATCGTCGCCATGGCCGACGAGCAGCGCCGGTGGTATGGCGTGCAGTTCCACCCGGAGGTGACCCACACCAAGTCCGGCACCGACATGCTGCGGCGCTTTGTCGTCGACCTCTGCGGCTGCGCAACCCTGTGGACCGCCGCCAACATCATCGAGGACCAGATCGAGCGCGTGCGCGCCCAGGTGGGCGAGGGCGATGTTCTGCTGGGCCTGTCGGGCGGCGTCGATTCCAGCGTGGTCGCGGCCCTGCTGCACCGCGCTCTGGGCGAGCGCTTGACCTGCGTGTTCGTCGACACCGGCCTGCTGCGTTGGCAGGAAGGCGATCAGGTCATGCAGATGTTCGCCGCCAACGCCGAGGCTGGCGGCATGGGCGTCAAGGTGATCCGCGTCAATGCGGCCGAGCGCTACTACGCCGCACTGTCGGGCGTCGAAGACCCCGAAGCCAAGCGCAAGATCATTGGTCGGCTGTTCGTCGAAATCTTCGACGAAGAGGCCGCCAAGCTCAGCAATATCCAGTGGCTGGCGCAGGGCACGATCTACCCCGACGTGATCGAATCGGCCGGCAGCAAGACCGGCAAGGCCCACGTCATCAAGAGCCACCATAACGTCGGTGGCCTTCCCGATCACATGAAGCTCGGCCTGGTCGAGCCGCTGCGCGAGCTGTTCAAGGACGAAGTGCGTCGCCTCGGCGTGGCACTCGGCCTGCCGCGCCACATGGTCTACCGCCATCCCTTCCCGGGCCCGGGCCTGGGCGTGCGCATCCTCGGCGAGGTCAAGCCCGAATACGCCGAGCTGCTGGCCAAGGCCGACCACATCTTCATCGAAGAGCTGCGCCGCGCCGACCTTTACGACCGCGTCAGCCAGGCCTTTGCCGTGTTCCTGCCGGTGAAGTCGGTCGGCGTGGTCGGCGACGCCCGCGCCTACGAATGGGTGATCGCGCTGCGCGCGGTCGAAACCATCGACTTCATGACCGCGCACTGGGCGCACCTGCCCTACGACTTCCTCGACCGCGTCGCGCGGCGCATCGTTAACGAGCTGCGCGGCGTGAGCCGCGTGGTCTACGACATCAGCGGCAAGCCGCCGGCGACGATTGAGTGGGAGTGAGTTCAGAAAGAGTGGATGCCCGCATGAGGCAACTGAAACTCTTTGCGCACCCTGGCCAAGTTCCTTGGTCTAGCCCCTCTCGCATCCTCGCGTCGTGTCTTGATGGGCATACTCAATTCGTGGCGCGTTTAGTCTGCCCGAACTCCCGTTCGACAAGGATCTGAAATGTCTTTCCTGATTAGCGCCGAACCTCAGTCTTCGCTCGCAGGATCTGAGACGCAACGACCCGAGGCTGAGCTACCAACCCACGTGGAGCACGGCCATGGCGATGAACATGATCCAGTTTCAGTCGGGGCTGTCGCTGCCTGAGTTCCTGGACCTCTACGGCACGGAGGCGAAGTGTCGACGGGCACTGTACCGCTGGCGTTGGCCCGCGGGATTTCGTTGCCCTGCCTGCGGAGGTCGCCACCGTTCGAGCTTTCGTCGCGGCGGCCAGAACCTTTACCAGTGCCGCGCCTGCCAGCACCAGGCCACGCTGATCAGCGGCACCCTGCTGGCCTCCACCAAGTTGCCCTTGACCACCTGGCTGCTGGCGATCTACCTGCTCACCTCCACCAAGACCAACCTCGCAGCGCTGGAGCTCAAGCGTCATCTCGGCGTGTGCTACCGCACGGCCTGGCGCTTGAAGCACAAGATCATGCAGGCCATGGCCGAGCAGGAAAAATCGAGGCAGCTCAGTGGATTCGTGCAGATCGATGACGCTTACCTCGGCGGTGAGCGCAACGGCGGCAAGCCGGGACGAGGCTCCGAGAACAAGCAGCAGTTCTTGATCGCGGTGAGCACCGATGCAGCCCTTCAACACCCGACCTTCGCTGTCATCGAACCCGTGCCGGCCTTCGACAATGCCTCGCTGGCCGACTGGGTGCAGCGGCGCTTGGCGCCCGAGGCGGAGGCGTTTACCGATGGGCTGGGGTGCTTCCGGCGCATCGAGGTTGCGGGCCACGCGCACACCGTGCTGCAGACCGGCGGCGGCCGCGCGGCCACCGAAGTCGATGGCGCCCGCTGGGTCAACGTGCTGCTCTCGAACCTCAAGCGGGCGCTCGAGGGCGTCTATCACGCCATCCGTCAGTCGAAGTACGCTGGCCGCTACCTGGCCGAGGCCGCGTACCGCTTCAACCGCCGCTTCAAGCTGCGCAGGATGGCGGGCCAGCTCGGGGCCGACTTGATGAGCTGCAAGCCTTGTCCAGAGCGGCTTCTGCGTGCGGCGAGCAATTTCGCTCACTGAGGTTCGGCGCTAATCAGGTGGAGCCATCCGAAGTCGCCAAGCGGGCGGAAGTGGCTTTCGTTGGAACCGTGCTCAAGGTGGAAAGCGATCCTTACCGGCCAATGGACCTGTGTTGGGATGCCTTGCATGGCGATGACTGTGGTGGCAGGCGAGTCACCTTCGAACTAGGCGAAGCGCTCAGGGGGAACTTGGAGACGCAGGTCGAAGTGGTTTCGGAAGATGCTTGCTACTGCCTGGGGAGCTACTGGGAGGTCGGCAGCGACTACTTGGTCATCGCCGCAGCCGATGAAGGCAACGCGAATAGACTCATCGCTGAGGATGTCTGTGCGGGCACGGGCAAGCTCTACGAGCGTTCGGGCTATCTCAGAGAGCTGCGGAAGTAACCTCTGCATCCACACGTGCCAGCTCAGCATACAAGTTGCGCCGGTGGGCGGATTCGAAGGCGAGGCAGCGCTGGAACTGGGGCGTGATCCTCGATCAACGGGATCGGCGCTTTCGAGACCGTCGCAAGATCTGCTCCCCTCCGGCGCGACATGCTGAGTCACGTTGCCGCGAATACGGTGCCGGCACCGTGCTATTCGCCGGATCACCTTGACGAAATGAAGTTCCGGGCGCTGATCATTGTCGGCTCCAAGCCGATTGCGAATCTGCTTGACGAAGGCTGGCGGGGGATAGGCAGCGTTTCAGCGCCTCTTGACCGCCGTCATGGGCTCGCGCTGCACCCAAGCGCTGACCTGATAAGTGTCGAACCTCAGTTGATGCTCGGAGCGCTTGGGCACCGAGAATCCTGCACCGCTTGGTCCTCATGACACCGAGCGGGCCGACGGACGCGCGTCCACTTCGAGCTTCGGAGTCCGACCGTGCGAATCTTGCTTGAAGGCTTGACGCTGCAGCGGCTTTCGGCATCCGGGGTGGCGTTAGGCACTGAGGTTCGACACTAATCAGGAGCGCTGAAGGCCTTCGGCCCTTGGGGTGGCTGACGCGTAGTGCTGTTGGTGGTCCTCCGCCATTGCTCTATGGAAGGTCTGAACAACTCCGTCCGGGAGTCGTTCAGACGTCGCGAGTCCGGCGCGGGTCCGGACTCGTTCGGCCGCTGCGCGGCGACGCCTTCGCTGCGCTCGGTCACCCCAGATCAAGCGCTGACGAGCTCGATCCTCGTGACCGCCATTCGTGGCGCGCCATAGGGAAGCTCCGGTGAATCAGAGCTTCCCTATGGCGCGCAGTTCGAAACGGGCACTGCCATTCGTGTCGGGCATCGCCCTCTGGCTGCCAGAGCCGGCAGCTGGGCCGTCCGCCCGGTGGTGGCCCTTGCGTTCGACCTGCTACCTCAGCAGGCCGCCTGCCAGCCTTCGATTGCTGGCGGGCAGTTGGCCTTGCGAGGTTGTCGAGGTCGTGAGCGTCGAAATGGGTGAGGCGCAGGCAGTGTCTTCAGCGATTCGGCTGATCAGGTCGGCGGGATGCCGTCGTTCTCGATCTGGGGATCCATGCTGCTGAACTGATTGCCTTGGGAGTCGCTGAACACGATTTCGAAGCGGAAGACCGACTGCCCGGCATCGGCGTTGACGTCGGTCAGGATCAGGGACTGCTGGTCGGCTGGGATGGCCCAGGTCAGCTGGTCAGCGGTATCAAAGGGATTGCGCTGAACGTTGATGCCAACGAAGCGAAAGCCACGGCTGATCATCGTGTAGGTAATGGTTTCAGTCTTGCCATGCTTGACTGGCAACGGCTCTGAACTGAATGCGATGCCATAGTCGGGAAACGCACCGTTGATCGACACGCTGATGGATTGGCTCATCGGAGTTCCTTTTGCTCGGGTGGAAGGGTTTCGGTGGGCTTCCGAAGGTCTGCGATCATTCGATCGAGCTCGGGCAGATCACGGATGGATGAGTTCGACCTCTGGATCAGCGAGCGCTTTGCGACGAGATATCTGAGAGACAGGCTCGATGAGTCCCGAAGGTTGGCAAGTACCCTTAGTGCTTCCGGCCAGGGACCGGCTTCACCGTCGGGGATGTGCGCGGCCAACTCTACATACAGCAGGTCAAGGTCTACGCTGGAGTTTCGCGCCTCGCGCAGAAGCTGGATCCTTTCCATCACCTCTGCGGCGCAGCCAGTGCCTGGCATGTCGAGATGGTGCAGCGCCAGACAACGAGCGCCGCTGACACGCACACGCTCGCCTTCTGGAAGCGGGCTGGTCGAAACGACCCGATGCGCTTGCTCTGCAGTCGCGAGGTGCTGGCGACTCGCCGCAGTGTTCCCCGAAGTCTTTATCGCGGCTCGGTAGCCGATCAATGCCAGCAGAACCTGGCGTCGTGGCTGTGTCGGATCGTTGGCTGCATCCTCCCGTGCCAGCGCGGCGGCGCGCAGCAGGCTGTCGATACTGGCGCCCTCTTGTCCGAGCAAATCGCTGTGGACATCAAGCATGTAGCGCAGATTGATCTCGAATCGTCTTGCTCGCGGGCTGGCGCCTGCCGCTCGTTCGTGGGCCAACAGCCTCTCCAGCGCCGTTTTTCTGCTCTCCAGCGCGGCGCGAGGCTGTCCCAAGCTTTCCTGGGCGTTGGCGACCCAAGAAAGCGAATCCACGAGGTCGAGGACGCGAGGATCCGAATCGGAATTCAACATCGCCTCGCGAACCTGCGCCGCTTGTTCAAAGTGCGCCAGCGCGTCGGATGGGCGCTCCTGGGCTAGCATCAGGGAACCAAGATTGTTCAGCGCATAGGCGATTTCGTGTTGCCCGGATTGATGGTCACCAGTGATCTCGTCGAATGCACGCGCTTCGGCTAGGTAGCGTGCCATGTGAGTTTCGGCCGCCGGGTAGTCGCGAACCCTGTAGGCGATATGACCGCGCCAGAACGCCACCTGGCCCGCCTCGAAATGAAGCTGTTCCTTCTGCCGTCCGGGCGAAGCAAGCGCCGCTTCCAACAGCCGTGCCGCCTGCTCAAGCACCGGCCCAGCCTGCTCAAACTGCTGGCGCGTCACCTGCACTTCCCCAAGCGTGCGTAGGGCCCTAGCGCGTGCCAACGCGCTCGCCGCATCACCGCGCATGTCCGCTTCACCGAGGTACTTGAGCGCTTCGGCGCCGATGCTGTCCAGCAGATCCAGACGTCCCAGCGGGCGCAGCTTGTCGGCGAGGTCGCCCAGCATGTACTGGATGAGCTGTTCGGCCTCGCCGCGACGCTGTTCCGCGAGGGCTTGTGCAGCTTCCGCCTGGGCTCGGCCGGCGCGCGCTTCGGTCAGGCCGTAGAGGGCCAGGCCAGTGCCGCCGATCAGTGCGATGCCAATGAGCGAGGCGGCGGCGGCGGCCAGCGCATTGCGTCGAAGGAAGCAGCGCAGCGCATATCCGCGCCCGCCCTGAACCGCCATCACGGGCTCGCGTTGCATCCAGCGCTGCAGGTCTTCGGCCATTGAGGCGGCCGAGGCGTAGCGCTGGTCGCGGTCTTCCGCCATGGCACGTAGCGCGATGGCGCGCAGTTCGAAGGGCACGCGCCGCAGCTGCTGGGCATCGCCCTCGCCCGGTACGCGTGTCTGCAGGCTGCGCGCGAACTCTTCGCGAAGCGCCGTGTTTTGGAGGGCGCAGCCGTCGAAGGGCAGGCCCACCTGCAGGCGCAGGCACTCGGCCAGCATCACGCCCAGGGCGTAGATGTCGCAGCGGGCATCGATGCCGGCGGGGGCGGGGTCGCGCTGCTCAGGGGCCATGTAGGCCGGCGTGCCCGCCACCTGATTGGCTTGCATCGGTGTCGGCCCATCGGCGCTGGCGCCCAGAGCGATGCCGAAGTCGATGATGCGCGGCAGCGGGCCGGCGTCGGCGTCCTGCACCAGCACGTTCTGTGGCTTCAGGTCCCGATGGATCAGGCCGCGCTGATGGGCATGCTGGATGCCGCCGCAGAGCTCGATGAACATCCGCACGAGCGACGGGGTCGGCTGCGGATACAGGCGCAGGAACTCGTCCAGCGGCCGGCCCGGCACGTACTCCATCGCGAAGTAGAGCGCCCCGTCGGGCAGGCGCCCCGCGTCGTAGATCTGGGCGATTGCGCGGTGCGAGAGCAGGGCGAGGGCCTGACGCTCCACCTCGAAGAAGGCTTCGGCCCGTGCGCTGCGCCGCTCCGGCAGCATCACCTTCAGCGCGACGTCTCGGATCAGCGGCTGCAGCTGGTGGGCCAGCCAGACCTGGCCCATGCCGCCCTTTCCCAGGCGGCGCTCCAGCTTGAAGGCCCCGATGCGTTGTCCCTCGTGCCACTCGCGGACCGGCCGCGAGGCCGCAGAGCACTTGGTGTCGAGGCCTTCAGTGCGAGGCAGGACCTGGGTCAGCTGCTCGGTGGCGGTCATCACTTCGCCGAACGAATGTTCTGATGGCCTTCACTATACGAGGCATGCAACTTGCCGCGCCAGTGGGGTGACACCGGTTTCGTGCGGGCGCGCCGCCGATCATCGCGCTGTGCGGTGAAGGGAGGGGGCCTCCCCGACACGCGCCAAGCTACTCCGGATCGTAATCCAGCACCGGCGCCAGCCAGCGTTCGGCCTCGTGCATCGGCAGGCCGCGGCGGTGGGCGTAGTCGGTGACCTGCTCCTTGCTGATGCGGCCGACCACGAAGTACTGGCTTTGCGGGTGGCTGAAGTACATGCCGCAGACGGACGCCGCTGGCGTCATCGCCAGGCCCTCGGTCAGCGCCATGCCGCAGCGCGCTTCGGCTTCGAGCAGGCGGAACAGGGTGCGCTTGGTGGTGTGGTCCGGGCAGGCGGGGTAGCCGGGTGCCGGGCGGATACCGCGGTACTGCTCGCGGACCAGTGCCTCGCAGTCCAGGTTCTCGTCTGCCGCATAGCCCCACAGCTCTTTGCGCACGCGCTCATGGGCGTATTCGGCAAGGGCTTCGGCGAAGCGGTCGGCCAGCGATTTCAGCAGGATGGCGCGGTAGTCGTCGTGTGCCGCTTCGAAGGCTCGGGCGCGGTCCTCGCAGCCGAGGCCAGCGGTGACGGCGAAGGCGCCGAACCAGTCCTCACGGCCCGCATCGTGCGGGGCGATGAAGTCCGAGAGGCAGAAGTCCGGGCGCTCGGCGGGCTTGTCGACCTGCTGGCGCAGGCCGTGGATCACCGCCAGCTCGCCGCCGTGCGCGTTGAACACCTCGATGTCGTCGCCGACGCTGTGCGCACGCCAGAGGCCCACCACCGCCTTGGCCTCCAGCCACTCGCCTTCGATGATCTCGCGCAGCATCTCCTGCGCATCGCGGAACAGCTCGCTGGCCTGCGTGCCGACGATTTCGTCGGTGAGGATGGCGGGATAGCGGCCGGCCAGCTCCCAGGCGTTGAAGAAGGGCGTCCAGTCGATGTAGTCCACCAGCGTGGCGAGATCGACCTTGAGCTCGGTGACGCCGGGCACGCGTGGGGTGGGCGGCACGTAGTTCGCCCAGTCGCCGCGAAAGCGCTGGCCGCGCGCGTGCTCCAGGCTGACCAGGCGTTTGCCGTTGCCCTTCTGCGCGTGACGGGCGCGGATATCGGCGAAGTCAGCTTCGTTGGCGGCCACAAAGTTCGCGCGCAGGTCGGCGCTGATGAGGCTCTGCGCCACGCCGACCGCACGCGAGGCGTCTTTCACCCACACCGTCGGCGACTTGTAGTGCGGTGCGATCTTGAGCGCGGTGTGTGCGCGTGAAGTGGTGGCACCGCCGATCATCAGCGGCACGTGGAAGCCCTGTCGCTGCATTTCCTTGGCGACGTGGCTCATCTCTTCCAAGGAAGGGGTGATCAGGCCGGACAGTCCGATGAGGTCGGCGTTGACCTCGCGGGCGCGGTCGAGAATCGTCTGCGCCGGCACCATCACGCCCAGGTCGACCACCTCGAAGTTGTTGCAGGCCAGCACCACGCCGACGATGTTCTTGCCGATGTCGTGCACGTCACCCTTGACCGTCGCCATCAGGATGCGGCCGTTGTTGCGGCCTACGTCGCCCGTGCGCAGTTTTTCCTCCTCGATGTAGGGCAGCAGGTAGGCCACGGCCTTCTTCATGACGCGGGCCGACTTCACCACCTGCGGCAGGAACATGCGGCCGGCGCCGAACAGATCGCCGACCACATTCATGCCGGCCATCAGCGGGCCTTCGATGACCTCCAGCGGCTTGGCGAAGCCCTGGCGGGCCTCTTCGGTGTCGGTCTCGACAAACTCGTCGATGCCGTGCACGAGGGCGTGCTTCAGGCGCTCGGCCACCGGGTTCGCGCGCCAGGCCAGCTTGGCGCTGGTGTCGGCTGTCTCGCCCTTGCCCTTCTTGTAGCGCGGGGCGATCTCCAGCAAGCGTTCGGTGGCGTCGTCTCTTCGGTTCAGCACCACGTCTTCGACGCGCTCGCGCAGTTCCGGGTCGAGGTCGTCATAGATCGGCAGCGCACCGGCGTTGACGATGCCCATGTCCATGCCGGCGCGGATCGCGTGGAACAGGAACACGGCATGGATCGCCTCGCGCACCACATTGTTGCCGCGGAAGGCGAAGCTGACGTTGGAGACGCCGCCGCTCACATGGCAGTGCGGCAGGGTCTGCTTGATGATGCGGGTGGCCTCGATGAAGTCCACCGCGTAGTTGTTGTGCTCGTCGATGCCGGTGGCCACGGCAAAGATGTTCGGGTCGAAGATGATGTCTTCAGGCGGGAAGTCGAGCTTGTCGCGCAGCAGATGGTAGGCGCGGGTACAGATTTCGACCTTGCGCGCGCAGGTGTCGGCCTGGCCCTGCTCGTCGAAGGCCATGATCACCGCGGCGGCGCCGTAGCGCTGCACCAGGCGCGCCTGCTCGAGGAAGGCCGCTTCGCCTTCCTTCATCGAAATCGAGTTGACCACGCCTTTGCCCTGCAGGCAGCGCAGGCCGGCTTCGATCACGCTCCATTTCGAGCTGTCGACCATCACCGGGATGCGCGCGATGTCGGGTTCGGCGGCGATCAGGTTGAGGTAGGTCACCATCGCCTTTTCGGCGTCGAGCATGCCCTCGTCCATGTTGACGTCGAGGATCTGCGCACCGCTTTCGACCTGCTGACGCGCGACTTCGACCGCCTCGTCGTAGCGCTGGTCGAGGATCAGCTTGCGGAACTGCGCCGAGCCGGTGACGTTGGTGCGCTCGCCGATGTTGACGAAGTTGGTGTCCGGCGTGATGACCAGCGGTTCCAGACCCGACAGCCGTGTGTAGCGGGGCGTGCTCATGCCGCGGCCTCCGTGGGAACCACGGGCAGCGCGCGCGGGGTGACGCCCTCGACCACCTTGGCGATGGCCGCGATGTGCTCGGGCGTGGTGCCGCAGCAGCCGCCCACGAGGTTGAGCAGGCCGGCCTCGGCGAATTCGCGCAGGGTGCCGGCCATGTCCTCGGGGGTTTCGTCGTAGCCGCCGAAGGCGTTCGGCAGGCCGGCGTTCGGATGACAGCTGACGTGTGTGCTTGCCACCTGGGCGAGGATGTCGACGTGCGCGCGCAGGTCCTTGGCGCCCAGGGCGCAGTTCAAGCCGATGGCGTGCGGCCGCGAATGCGCCAGCGAGTACCAGAAGGCCTCGGCGGTCTGGCCCGACAGCGTGCGCCCGCTGCGATCGGTGATCGTGCCGGAGATCATGAGCGGCAGGCGCGCGCCGCGCTGCTGGAAGACTTCCTCCACCGCGAACACGGCGGCCTTGGCGTTGAGCGTGTCGAATACGGTCTCGACCATGATGATGTCGGCGCCGCCATCGATGAGGCCTTCGGTCGCTTCCCGGTAGGCCGTCGCCAGCTCTTCGAAGCTGGTGGCGCGAAACCCGGGGTTGTTGACGTCCGGGCTGATGCTGGCCGTGCGGCTGGTGGGGCCGAGGATGCCGACGACGAAACGCGGCTTGTTGGGCGTCTTCGCTTCGATGGCGTCACAGCAGGCGCGGGCCAGCCTGGCGCCTTCCAGGTTCAACTCGCGGGCGAGATGCTCCAGCTTGTAGTCGGCCTGCGACAGCGTCGTGCTGTTGAAGGTATTGGTCTCGATGAGGTCGGCGCCGGCTTCGAGATAGGCCGTGTGGATGTCGCCGATGATCTGCGGCTGGGTCAGCGTGAGCAGGTCGTTGTTGCCCTTGAGATCGCAGCCGCAGCCTTCGCCGTGCGAGTGGCCTTCGTGTCCGCAGGGCGGCTGCGACTGCAGCGCATCCAGACCGTTGCGAAAGCGCTCACCGCGGTAGGCGGCCTCGTCGAGCGAATGACGCTGGATCATCGTGCCCATGGCGCCATCGATGATCAGGATGCGCTCGGCGAGTGCGGCTTCGAGCTTGGCGACGCGGTAGGGCTTGAGCCAGGGCAGGGCGGTGAAGCTGGGCATTGCGTGGTCTTCCTTGGCAGCGCCTGGGGTGGGCGGGCGTTCGGGGGTTCGGGGAGGCGACGATGCGATGCGGCGCACGCGACGTCTCGGATTCGGTGGTGGGCGGCTTGGGTCGCTACTGGAAAACGGGCGGTGCGGCGTTGTGCGCGCTCCATCGGGAGCGGGGCGGTACTGAGCTCACGGTGGGCCGGGGCCCAGCCTATGCGGCACGGATCGCGTGGTCCGGCAGGGCATCGCGCGCAGGCCCTCAGGCCTTGTGGGCGATCAGGGCGATGACCTCGAAGTGCGGAGGCCGGCGCTCTCGGGTCACCGTGCTCGCGGTCTGCACAGCGAGGCCCGCCTTCTCGGCAAAGCGCTTCAATTCCCTCTCGCTGAAGCCGAGATTGACGTGGCCATAGGGCGCCACCGCGGCCTGGTGTTCGTGCTTGGCCAGGCTGGTCAGCAGCAGCCGACCGCCCGGGCGCAGCACGCGACCGGCTTCCGCCACGGCCTTCGCCGGCTTGTCGGCGTAGGTGAGCGCGTGCATCAGCACCACCAGATCGAAGCTGGCTTCAGGGTAGGGCAGGGCGTGCATGTCGCCTTCAACGACTTCAACGTTCGCGTGGCGCGACAGGCGCTCGGTGGCGGCGCTCACGACCCGCGCGCTGGAGTCGATGCAGACATAGCGCTGGGCGTGCGGCGCCACCAGCTCGGCCAGCACACCATCGCCGGAGGCGATGTCGAGCACCTCGCCGGGGCGCATCAGCGGCAGCGCCGAGCGCGCCAGCGCTTCCCAGGTGCGGCCCGGCGAATAGTGGCGTTCCATGTCGCCGGCCACGGTGTCCGCCCAGTTCTCCTCGGCCGCGCGCAGGGCCAGAACTTCCGGCAGGCGTTCGGCGTCCTGTCGCAGCAGCGGATCGTCGGCGCCGCGGCACAGGGTGTCCCACAGCGCGCGCTCTGCCGGCGGCAGAGCCTCGTTGAAGCGGTAGTAGGCCGAGACGCCAGCGCGGCGATCCAGGACCAGCTCGGCCTCCTTCAGCTTGGCGAGGTGGGTAGAGACCCGCGGCTGCGCAAGCATCGTGATCGAGGCCAGCTCGGCCACGGTCAGCTCCTCGCGCTCCAGCAGCGCCAGCAGCCGCACGCGCGTGGCGTCCGCGAGCACGCGCAGGCAGGCCGACCAGGCATTCAGATCCATGTGTATCGCTTCATCGGGATTCAAAGATGAAGCAGGGTAGGCAGGGGCTTGGGGTGCGTCAAGCTTTCGCGGGCTCGGCGAATTCGAAGTTGCGGAGCGTGCGCTGCTGCACGGAGCGGGCGATCGCCGTGGCTGCAAGGCGCGGGGCGGCTTGGCTCCGCACGAGTCGCGCATCCCGGTTCTTGTAGGAGCGAGCTTGCTCGCGACCAGTGCCATGTGCGGGTCGAAGGCTGCGGTCGCCTGCGAGCAGGCTCCTGCACAGATCAGCAGCAGAAGCAGCCAGCGTGCGTATTCCGTCGACCGGCATGCCGTCGCACCACCCCTCATCCCCCAATCCCCCAATCCCCAATCCCGGCCTCCAACGCCCTCGTATCCACGAGGCCTTGATCCGGCCGCACCCTGAACCGGGTTAAACTCGCGCCGTTTTCAAGCGCCTGTTTGAATTTCCCGCCTACGCCAGGAGCCGCCATGGACTTCCACTTCACCGAAGAGCAACTGATGATCCGCGACGTCGCGCGTCGCATCGCCCAGGAGCGGATCGCCCCGACCGCTGCGGAGTTCGACGTCAGCGGCCAGTTCCCCTTGGACAACATCAAGGTGCTGGGCGAGAACGGCCTGATGGGCATCGAGGTGCCGGCCGAGTACGGCGGCGCCGGGCTGGATTCGATCGGCTACACCCTGGCCATGTTCGAGATCGCCTACGCCGACTGCGCCCACTCGACCATCGTGTCGGTCAACAACACCCTGTACTGCAACGGCCTGCTTAAGAACGGCAACGAAGAGCAGAAGCACAAGTACGTGACTCCGATCGCCACCGGCGAAGCCATTGGCGCCTATGCGCTGACCGAGCCGCAGTCAGGCTCGGACGCCTCCGCCATGCGCACCCGCGCCGTGCTGTCGGCCGACGGCTCGCACTACGTGGTCAACGGCAAGAAGAGCTGGATCACCTCCGGCCCGGTGGCGAAGTACATCATGCTGTTCGCCATGACCGCGCCGGAGAAAGGCGCCAAGGGCATCAGCGCCTTCATCATCGACACCGAGCGCGATGGCTTCTATCGCGGCAAGACCGAGCCCAAGCTCGGCATCCGCGCGTCGGCCACCTGCGAGATTGAACTCACCGACTACAAAATCCCGGTCGAGGATCGCATCGGCGCCGAGGGCGAGGGCTTCAAGATCGCCATGGGCGTGCTCGATGCCGGCCGCATCGGTATCGCTGCCCAAGCGGTGGGCTTGGCGCGCGCCGCGTACGACGCTGCGGTGGCCTATGTGAAGGAGCGCAAGAGCTTCGGCCAGCCGATCGGCAGCTTCCAGATGATCCAGGCCAAGATCGCCGACATGAAATGCCGACTGGACGCCGCCGAGCTGCTCACCCTGCGCGCGGCCTGGGCCAAGCAGGAATCGCTGAAGACCGGCGCGCGCTTCTCGACCGAGGCCTCGGTGGCCAAGCTCACGGCCTCTGAGGCGGCCATGTACATCACCCACCAGGCTCTGCAGATCCACGGTGGCATGGGCTACTCGAAGGAGATGCCGCTGGAGCGCTTCTTCCGCGACGCCAAGATCACCGAGATCTACGAGGGCACCAGCGAGATCCAGCGCCTGGTGATCGCTCGCAACGAGACCGGCCTGCGCTGAGTCCGCGACGTCCGCGTCAGCCGAGAACGCGCCGGAACGATCCGGCGCGTTTCCGTGTCAGCGTGGCGCACCCGCTGCGGGCCTTCCAAAGTCATTGCGGCCGCGTATCCTGCGGGCTCCGCATCGCTTGTCACAGCGCCTGGGCGCGTGCGTCGGGTGCGGCGTGATCCACCTGCTTGGGGCGGTGGGCTGGACCGGGGGCTTGCGTGGACCGCTTCTTCGACATCGCACTGTCGTTTCCAACGCTGATCCTGAGCCTGCTGCTGCTGGTTGCGGTGGGCTACTGGCTGCTGACCCTTCTTGGCCTGCTGGACCTTGAGGTGCTCGACCTGCCCGAGGTGGCCGACAGCGAGGGCTTGATGGGCGTTTTTTCGGGCCTGCTGCTCAAGTGCCGCCTGCAAGGGCTGCCCGTTGCCCTGATCTACTCCGCGGTCGTGCTGATCGCCTGGGTCTTTGTCTATCTGGCCAGCGCTCTGCTGTTCGGCCTCATCGACAGCGCAGCGCTCCGCCTCGCCGTCGGCGCTGTGGCCATTCCGTTCGCAGTGTTCTTGGCGCTGCCGTTCGCGGGGCTGGCCCTGCAGCCCTTGAAGGGGCTGTTTGCACGCGTCGAAGGTCGCAAGGCCGAATCGCTGCTGGGCGAGATCGTCCGCATCCGCTCGGCGGAAGCCACTGCGCACGCCGGCACCGCTGACTACGACGACGGCGCGGCCGGGCTGATTCTGCAGGTGCGCGCAGCCGGTACGATTCTGAAACGCGGTGAGCGGGCCTTGATCGTTGAATACTTGGAGGGCCAGAACGCCTATCGCGTCACGCCGCCCTGAGCCCTGCCACGCGCTCGCGGCCGCCCGCGCATCGCAGCGCCACTCTTGACCTTTCCCGCTGCCCGGAGCGCGTCGCCGGGACTGTTTTCTGGTCGCTTCACCTTTCGTACCGCTCGCCTCACCCAGGAGCCCCGCATGGACTTTGCAGCCCTTCCCTTCGCCGTTGTCGTCATCGGCGCCGTCATCCTTTTTCTGCTCGGCGTCATGGTTCTGTTCAAGGCCTTCTACATCAAGGTGCCGCAGGGCACCGCCTTGATCGTGAACGACCTCTCCTCGACGCCCAAGGTCCACTTCACCGGCGCCCTGGTGTACCCGGTGATCTACAAGAAGGAGTTCATGCGCATCTCGCTGATCACCCTCGAGGTGGACCGGCGCGGCAAGGACGGCCTGATCTGTCGCGACAATATGCGCGCCGACATAACCGTGGCCTTCTACCTGCGCGTCAACGAGACCCAGCAGGACGTACTCAAGGTGGCCAAGGCCATCGGCGTCGATCGGGCCTCCGACAAGGCGGCGGTCAACGAGCTGTTCAACGCCAAGTTCTCGGAAGCCTTGAAGACGGTCGGCAAGCAGATCGACTTCGTCAAGCTGTTCGAGAACCGTCAGGAGTTCCGCGACCGCATCGTCGAAGTCATCGGCAATGATCTGAACGGCTATGTGCTTGAGGACGTCGCCATCGACTATCTGGAGCAGACGCCGAAGGCCTCGCTCGACCCCAGCAATATTCTCGACGCCGAGGGCATCCGCAAGATCACCGAGCTCACTGCCGCGCAGAACGTCATCACCAACGAGCTGGAGCGCAACGAAGAGCTGGCGATCACCAAGAAGAACGTCGAGACCAAGGAGGCCCTGCTTGCGCTGGCGCGTCAGCAGGCCGATGCCGAGGCCCGTCAGGCGCGCGAGATCGCCACCATCAAGGCGCGCGAAGAAGCCGAGACGATGAAGGTGCAGGAAGAGGAGCGCCTGAAGGCCGAGCAGGCACGCCTGGCCGCGCAAGAGCAGATCGACATCCGTGACCAGAACCGGATGCGTGAGGTCGAGGTGGCCGAGCAGAACCGCCAGCGCGCAGTGATCATCGAGAAGGAAAAGGTCGAGCGCGCCCGCGCGCTGGAAGTGGTCTCGCGCGAGCGCGAGGTCGAGCTGCAGCGCATCGAGAAAGAAAAGGCCCTGGAAGAACAGCGCAAGCTGATCGCCAACGTGGTGCGCGAGCGCATCGCGGTCGACAAGACGGTGGCGCAGGAAGAAGAGCGCATCAAGGAAGTGCGCGAGATCTCCGAGGCCGAACGCGCCAAGCAGGTCGCGATTCTGGACGCCCAGGCCCGTGCCGAAGAAGAGCTGGTCAAGCAGGTCAAGCAGGCCGAAGCCGATGAGAGCAAGGCCAAGCACAAGGCCGTCGAGATCACCACGCTGGCGCAGGCGGAACTGGAAGCCGCTGGCAAGCAATCCGAGGCCAAGCGCAAGCTGGCCGAAGGCATCGAAGCCGAGCGCGCGGCGCCGGGTCTCGCCGATGCGCGCGTGCGCGAAGTGAATGCGGCGGCGCTGGAGAAGGAAGGCCTGGCGCAAGCCAAGGTCGTGGCCGAAAAGCTGATGGCGGAAGCGCGCGGCGAGCAGGAGAAGGGCTTCGCACACGCGCGGGTCGTCGAGGCGCACGCCGATGCCAAGCAGAAGGAAGGCCTGGCCGAGGCCAAGGTGCTGGAAGAAAAGCTCGGCGCACAGGCGCGCGGCGAGGAGCAGATCGGCGGAGCCAAGGCCGTCGCTACCCGCGAGATCGGTCTGTCGGAAGCCGAGGTGTTGAAGCGTCGCTACGAGTCGGAGGCCGAGGGTCTGGTCAAGAAGTTCGAGGCGCTGTCGGGCCTGTCCGACTCCGCGCGGGCGCACGAAGAGTTCCGCATGAAGCTGGAGAAGAACTTCGAGCAGGCCATGGCCGCGATCGAGGCCAACAAGGACATCGCTCGCGAGCAGGCCGACGTGCTGGCGGCAGCGCTGTCCAAGGCCAAGGTCGACATCGTCGGCGGCGGCGGCGAGTTCTTCGAGACCTTCGCCAAGGCGCTCAGCGTCGGCAAGGCGATCGAGGGCGCGGTCGGCAAAAGCCCGGTGGTTCAGGACGTGCTGTCGAAGTTTCTGGGCGGTGGGGTGACGGCGGGGAAGGTGGCGGCGTTGAAGGCGGCGGAGGCTTCGACTTCGCAAAGCGCTGATGCTTCCACTGCTGCCGACTCCCCGGAGCCGAGGGCCTAGCTTCCAGAGCCCCTCTCCCACCGGGAGAGGGGTTGGGGTGAGGGGCAGTGCATGGCGTTCTCTATCGGCGTTCGATGCAGCGCTCTGCAGCCGAAGCATGCTGTCTCGGCGTTGAGGCTGGTGCACGTCCAGCCCCTCACCCCAACCCCTCTCCCGTTGGGAGAGAGGCTTGAAGCGCGCTCCGGGCTTTGGCAAGGCGCGCGTCCCCCGCCTTACAGGTTGACCTCATGACCACACCCGAATCCCTCGTAGACCAGGCCGTCGCCGAAGGCGGCGCCTATGAAGTGCTGCGCGCGCGCTTGCTGGAGCAGGGCGGGCGTCTGCGTGGCCTCGCCGAAGGGCTGAATCGCCAGCGGCTGGACGAGTTCGGCAGCAGCGAGCTCAAGATCATCGGCCGCCTGCGCGTGCGCACCGAGCACAATGCGGTGGCGCGCGACCTCGTACGGGTCGGCGACTACCTGCTGTTCGGCTACAACGTGTTCCTGGGCCTGAAGCGCGAGACCCAGATCAGCGATGTGTTCGCGCTGTATCGCCTGGTGGAGGCGGAAGGTGGGTTCGACGTCGAGCCGGTCGAGCTTGCCAGCAGCTTCCTGGGCGGACAGAGCTTCGTGCAGGATTTCCGCGAGCTGTACGCCTACTACAAGAACACCCGCCTGCTGCAGCTGGTGACGCGCGATGGCCTGCTGCTGGCGGCGTTCCAGATCGGCGAGCGCCTGTCGGACGTGCGCGTGTTCCGCTTCAGCGTCTCGCCCGCCGGCGAGGTGCGTTATATCGACAACCGCGGCGAGCGCGACATCGCGCTGCCGCCGATCCATGACTTCGAGTGGACGCGCTGCGGCCGCGAGCACGTGGTCGAGGGCCGCTTTCCGCACATGAACGTGCTGGATCAGGTCTTTGTCGAGACCATCGGCGGCGACCTCACGATCAAGATCGAGAACAACACCGAGGACGGCCTCGGCATCTACCGCGAGGCGGTCGATGACGCGACGCAGAGTATCGACGATGCCCGCATCGACTACGCGCGCGTCGGCGACCTGATCCTGCTGCGCGTGCAGCCCTACCGTGAGGAAGTGGTTCGCCACTTCGTCTACAGCCTGGTGGCGCGCAAGGTCTACCGCATCGATTCGATCGGGCAGAGCTGCGTGCAGCTGCCTGAGGACCACGGCATCGTCTATCCCGGCGGCTACGTGCTGCAGAACGGCGAGCAGCGCAGCTTCGAGCGCAGCATGCAGGGCATGCGCTTCAAGCGCAGCCTGCGCTCGCCGAACGGCGAAGACGTGCTGTTCATCTTCTACGAGCCGGAGAGCGGGGCGAAGGCGCTGTTCACCTACAACCTCATCGAGCGGCGCTTGGCGACGCCGCTGTTCGGTCACGGCTATGCGCGGCTGGAGGACGGCCGCTTCGTGCTGTTCTCGGTGGACAGCCACGAGCCCACGCGCGTGCATCCGATGCAGGTCTGGCAGACGCCGTTCTGGAGCGAGGAGTTCGCCGCCGCCAAGCCGCCGGCAACGAGCTTCATGGGCCGCATCGGCAATGCCGAGCTGGTGCGCGGTATCTCGGATCTGCTCTCGCTGGTGCGCGAGATTTCCAGCGAGGAAGTCAGCGCCACCCGCTACAGCCTGCTGAGCCAGAACAGCCGGCGCCTGTTCGATCTGCACCACTGGCTCGACAGCGCCGAATGCGCGGGTGTGGCGCCGCTGGTGCGCGAGATTGCTGGCACCGCTGAGTCCGTGCTGGATGAGTTCGAGAAAGTCGAGAGCATCCGCGCGCAGAGCGAGCGCAGTCTGCGCGAGGCGCGCAGCGCGCAGGGCGAGCTGCTGGCGCGGGCCCGGCCCGAGCGCTGCGAGAGCGTCAACGACTACGTCGACGGACTGTCCGGCCTGCAGGCCCAGCGCGGCCGCCTGCTGGCGCTGCGCGAGGCGCGCTACATGGACGTGGCCGCGGTCGATGCGCTCGAAGCCGAAGTCGTCGAAGCGCAGGCGCGTTTGTCGTCCGCGACCGGCGAGTTCCTCGCGTCGGCCGCCGCGCTGAAGCCGCTCGATCAGCGCCTGCGCGCGCTCGATGGCGAGGCCGGCAAGGCCCAGGGTGTGGCCCAGCTGAAGGCGCCGCTGGAGGGCATGGCCCAGCTCTCGCTGGATCTGGACCTGCTTTCGAACCTGTTGGCCGGGCTGCCGATCGAGGACGCGCAGCAGCGCACCCAGGTGGTCGAGACGATCTCCGAGCTGTACGCGCGGCTGAACCAGGCCCGTGCCCGCGCTGAGCAGCAGCGCAAGGCGCTGGGCACTCGCGAGGCAGTGGCCCAGTTCGGCGCGCAGTTCGCGCTGTTTGGGCAGAGTCTTGCCTCGGCGCTGAGCCTGTCGACCGACCCCGAGCGCAGCGAGGAGCAGCTGGCGCGCGTGCTGCTGCAGCTCGAAGAACTCGAAAGCCGCTTCGGCGAGCATGAGCAGTTTCTGCAGGACATCCTGGCCAAGCGCGAGGAGGTGCTGGAGACCTTCGAGAGCCATCGCCAGGCGCTGCTGGACGAGCGTCAGCGTCGCGCGCAGGGGCTGCACGAAGCCGCGCTGCGCATCTTCGAAGGCCTTGCACGGCGCACCGAGCGGCTGCAAGCGGTCGAGGCCCTGCACGCCTTCTTCGCTGGCGATGCGCTGATTCTCAAGCTGCGGGAGTTGGCAGCGCGCCTGCGCGAGCTGCGCGACAGCGTCAAGGCCGACGACATCGAAGCCCGCATCAAGGCGGCGCGTGATGCCGCCCTGCGCGGCCAGCGCGATCGCAGCGAGCTGTTCGAGGACGGCGGCAACACCATCAAGCTGGGCCCGCGGCACCGCTTCAGCGTCAACACCCAGGCGCTGGATCTGACAATGCTGCCCAGAGGCGGCGAGCTCTGCCTGCATCTCACCGGCACCGAGTACTACGAGCCGCTTGGCGATGAACAGCTGACCCAACTGCGCGCGTTTGCCGAGCACACGCTGGAGTCGGAGTCTGCCCACGTCTGCCGCGCCGAGTACCTCGCCGCCAGCCTGTTCGAGGCCGCGCGCGCCGCCAGCGAAGCTCAGAGTCTCGCGACGCTGCAGGCTGAGCTCGGGAATCTCGATGCGCTGTCGAAGCGCCTGCGCGAGTTCACTGCTTCGCGCTACCGCGAGGGCTACGAGAAGGGCATCCACGATACGGATGCCGCGCGCATTCTCGCCGCCTGGCTGCCGTTGCGGCAGGCCGCCGGCCACTTGATCCATGCGCCGGCAGCACGCGCCCTGGCGGCACTCGCCTGGCAGGCACAGGCCAACAGCGACAGCGCCAGCCTCTGGCCGCTGCGCGCGCGGCAAGCGCGGCAGCTGATCGAGACTTTGGGCCACGCCGCCGCCGGCGAGCGCTTGATGGCCGAGATCGCGCGCGAGGTCGAGCGCTTTCGCGCGGCAGCGGCCATCGAACTCGATGCCACGCTGAGCAGCGACGCCGCGCGCTATCTGGTGGAGGTGCTGGGCGAGGAGCATCCGCAGTTCCTGTTCACTGCGGCCGCGCGACGCCTTGTGCAAGGCTTGAAGGAGCGATTGGCCACCGGCCATCGCTGGGAGGATCTGCAGGCCGCCGCGGAGGCGCTGGCGGCGCGACCGGGCGAGGCCCTGGGGCTGTGGCTGCAGTGGTTCGAAGCCCTGTGCGCCGAACCCGCCTTCGCCGAGCTGGCCCAGCATGCCATCGAGGCCGCCGCACTCATGCGCGTGGAGGCTCAGCTGCCCACGCGGATCAGCGAAGCCGATCTTGCTGTAGAGATCAGCGGCCTGCTGAGCAGCCATCCTCGTATCGAGCAGGGCAGGCTGCGCCTGCGCATCGACGACTTCGAGGCGCGCCTGCGCCGCCATCGCGAGCAGCATCTGCCCGGCTTGCGTGCCTTCCAGGCGCGTCGACACGCGCTGATCGAGGAAGGCCGCGCGCGCCTGCGATTGGCCGAGTTCAAGCCGCGGCCCCTGACCTCGTTCGTGCGCAACAAGCTGATCAGCGAGGTCTACCTGCCCATCATCGGTGACAACCTCGCCAAGCAGATGGGCACGGTGGGCGAGGGCAAGCGCTCGGACCTGATGGGCCTGCTGATGCTGATCAGCCCACCCGGCTACGGCAAAACCACGTTGATGGAGTACGTGGCGCACGCGCTGGGTCTGGTCTTCATGAAGATCAACGGGCCTTCGCTGGGCCACGAAGTGCGCTCGCTGGATCCGACCCAGGCGCCCGATGCAGGAGCGCGGCAAGAGCTGGAGAAGCTCAATCTCGCGCTGGAGATGGGCAGCAACGTGATGCTGTACGTCGACGACATCCAGCACACGCATCCGGAGTTCCTGCAGAAGTTCATCTCGCTCTGCGACGGCACCCGCCGCATCGAGGGTGTCTGGCAAGGCCGCAGCTGCACCTATGACATGCGCGGCAAGAAGTTTTGCGTGGTCATGGCGGGCAACCCGTACACGGAAAGCGGCGAGGTCTTCAAGATCCCGGACATGCTGGCCAACCGCGCCGACGTCTACAACCTGGGCGAGGTGCTGGGCGGCAAGGAGGACGCGTTCCTCTTGAGCTACGTCGAGAACTCCCTGACCGCGCAGCCGGTGCTCGCGCCGCTGGCGACCCGTGATCTCAACGACCTCTACAAACTGGTCGAACGCGCGCAGGGTCGCGAGTTCTCGGCGAACGCGCTCAGCCACAGCTATTCGACGGCTGAGCTCAACGAGCTCACGGCCGTGCTGAAGAACCTGCTGGCGGTGCGCGACATCGTCTACCGGGTCAACCAGGCCTACATCGCCAGCGCCGCCCAGGCCGAGGCCTACCGCACCGAGCCGCCCTTCAAGCTGCAGGGCAGCTACCGCAACATGAACAAGCTGGCCGAGAAGATCTCCTCGGTGATGAATGCAGTCGAGCTGCAGAAGCTCATCGACGACCACTACCTCGGCGAGTCGCAGCTGCTGACCGGCGGCGCCGAGGAGAACCTGCTCAAGCTGGCTGAGATCCGCGGCACCCTGGATTCCGCGCGTGCAGAACGCTGGCAGGCGATCAAGCAGGGCTTCCAGCGCAACAAGGCGCTGGGCGGCGCCGACAGCGACACCGGCACGCGGGTGATCGCGCAGCTGCATGATCTCGTTGCCAGCGTGCAGTCGCTCGGCGCGCAGGCCAGCGCAGTCAAGCCCGCGCAGAGCGCGCCCGAACTGATCCAGCTGCTGCAGCGCATCCTCGACGAGCAGGTGCTGAATCGCACCTTCTCGCGCGATACCGCTGCCGATGCCGCGATGTGGCTGGGTGGCCTGCGCAACGCGCTGGACGTGGGCTTCCGTCCTTTGGTGGAAGCGGTGCAGGCGCGCCAGCAGGGCAGCGAGGCCGAGCGTGAGCAGCTGGCCTCGCTTGTCCAGCAGGTGCAGGCGCTCAACAGAATTCTGGCGGCGCGGAAAAGCTGACGACGGTCCTCGCGGCCGCCCGCGGCGCGCGATCAGCGTGCGCTTGACGCGCACTTCCACGACGCCTAAGGTGCGCGCGTCGAGGTTCTATCGCTTCATGCAGATGAAGCGATTGGATTAATAGGGAAGCCGGTGAGGCATGCGCTCGGGTCTGCATTCATTGAGGCCCAGGCTCAGCACAGTCCGGCACTGCCCCGCAGCGGTAATTGGAAACGAACGCCGTCATCCGCACTGGTCTTCCAGACCGGGAAGCGACGGCCAGTAGGCCCGCGCATCTGCGCCCGTCCATAAGTCCGAAGACCTGCCTCGACCGGAGAGCGCTGCTCTCCGACCGACCCGCGGGCTGTGGGCGCCGCTTGCGCACGCAGTCCGGGTTCGCCCGAGGGGGCGAAGGTCGCACAGCTGCGTTTCGCGCAGGCCCGCAAGGGTCTGCGGTGCTGTCCGCGTGACTCGGGCAGTGCGTGCTCTCACCCTGGCCGCGGCTGGCCTTCGCTCCTCATTGCCCCGTCATTGAGGAGCCACACCATGATGCACATCACCAACCTGGGGTTTCCCCGCATCGGCCGTCGACGCGAGCTCAAGCAGGCCTTGGAGGCCTACTGGAGCGGCGCGTCGGACGCCGCCACCCTGCTCGAAAGCGCTCGCGAACTGCGCCTGCGTCACTGGCAACTGCAAGCGGAGGCCGGCGTGCGCAGTCTGCCGGTCGGCGACTTCTCGCTCTATGACCATGTCCTCGACGCGGCGCTGCTGTTCGATGCCGTGCCGGACAGCCATCGCGCCCTCTACGAAGCCGACCCGCTGCTCGGCTACTTCGCGCTCGCCCGGGGTCTGCAGCGTGACGGCTTCGATCTGCGTGCGCTGGAGATGACCAAGTGGTTCGATACCAACTACCACCACCTGGTGCCCGAGTTGGTCGCGGACCAAGTGTTTCGGCTGCGCCCCGAGCGCTTGCTCCAGCACTGCAGCGAAGCGCGCGTTCTTGGCCTCGAACTGCGTCCGCAGGTGCTGGGCCCGGTCAGCCTGCTGCGTCTATCCAAGACCCTGGACGGCAGCGATCCCCTGGCCCTGCTGCCGCGCCTGCTGCCGCTGTACGCCGAGCTGTTCGAGCGGCTCCGCCAGCAGGGTGTCGACTGGCTGCAGGTGGACGAGCCCTGTCTGGCGCTGGACCTCGACCCCGCGCTGCAGGCGGCCTACGCGCAGGCCTTCGATGCGCTGCGCGCCAGCCCTGGCCCGCGTCTGCTCCTGAACTGTGGGTTCGGCGATCCGCGGCCCGCGCTGCCCTGGATTCGACGCCTTGCGCCTGCCGCGCTGCATGCGGACCTGTCCGCAGGGCTTGCGCCGCTGCCGGAGCTCGTCGACGGCGTGGGCGAGGGCATCCTGGTTGCAGGGGTAGTGTCCGGGCGCAGCGTCTGGCGCAGTGATCTGGATGCGCTGTGTGCGGGCCTGGCCCCGACCTTGAAGGCACGCGGGCCAGAGCGGCTGTGGCTCGCGCCCTCGTGCTCGCTGCTGCACCTGCCCATCAGTCTGGACGACGAACGGCAGCTGCCCGGGGCGCTGCGCAGCTGGTTGTCCTTCGCGCAGGAGAAGCTCGGCGAGCTGAACCTTTTGGGCCAGGCCCTGAGCGCGCCGGAAGATGCGCATGCGCTGCTGGCGCCGCAGCGCGCAGCGCTGGCGGATCGTCGAGTTTCCAGCCTGGTACACAGGCGCGACGTGCAGCAACGCGTGCTGGCACTGGATGTCGAACAGGCGGTCGAGCGCGCGCCCTTGGCGGAGCGTCGGCGCCTGCAGCAGCAGCGGCTGGCGCTGCCCCTGCTGCCCACCACCACGATCGGTTCGTTTCCCCAGACCCGTGAGATTCGCCGGCTGCGAGTGGACCTGCGTGCCGGGCGAATCAGCCCAGGCGAGTACGCCGCGCAGCTCGCAGCCGCGACGGAGGCCTGCGTGCGTGAGCAGGAGTCGATCGGCCTCGATGTGCTGGTGCACGGTGAGTTCGAGCGCAACGACATGGTCGAGTATTTCGGGGAGCAGCTGGCGGGCTTCGCCTTCACCCGCCACGCTTGGGTGCAGAGTTACGGCTCGCGCTGCGTCAAGCCTCCCATCCTGTTCGGAGACGTCGAGCGCGCGTCGCCGATGACGGTCGATGCGGCAGTGGCCGCGCAGGCCTTGAGCACGAAGCCGCTGAAGGGCATGCTCACCGGGCCCGTGACCATGCTGCAGTGGTCCTTTGTTCGCGATGACCAGCCGCGCGAGCAGACCTGCCTGCAGCTGGCGCTGGCGCTGCGCGATGAGGTGGACGATCTGCAGAGCGCCGGCATCGGCATCATCCAGATCGATGAGCCTGCGCTTCGCGAGGGGCTGCCACTGCGTCGCGCGGAGCGCGCCGACTACCTGCGCTGGGCGGTGCAGTGCTTCCGCCTGAGCGCAGGCGTGGCCCGGCCCGAAACCCAGATCCACAGCCACATGTGCTACTCCGAGTTCAACGACATCATCGAGTCGGTCGCGGCGATGGACGCCGATGTGGTGTCGATCGAAGCCAGTCGTTCGCGGATGGAGCTTCTGGATGCGTTCGTGCAGTTCCGCTATCCGGCGGCGTTGGGTCCCGGCGTGTATGACATTCACTCGCCGCGCGTGCCGCACGCGGGGGAGATGCGCGAGCTGCTGCAGCGTGCGCTGCAGGTGGTGCCGGCACAGCAGCTGTGGGTCAATCCGGACTGCGGCCTGAAGACTCGCGACTGGCCCGAAACGCGCGCTGCACTGGCGGCCATGGTCGCTGTGGCGGCGGCCCTGCGCGTCGACCTCGAACGGTGCGAGACACCTGTGAGCTGATAGATGACCGAAACCTCCGGCGTGCCGCGCACCTTGGCGGGCGCGCGGCATGCCGGAGCCTGCGCCCCGAGCTCTCACGTCCCCGCACTCAGCGCAGCGAACCCGCAGTCACCCGGCGAGGACCTCGCGCCGCTGGCTCGCCGAGGACAAATTCAATCCGCGCGCGCTGATGCGCTCACCTCTGGCCGCGGACGACGTGCGCCGACGGCACGTGGTTTGCAAGCAGCGGCGGCCGAGCGTAGTGAGTGCGAACTCTTTCAGCATCGACGATATCGGCGGCGGGCGCCTGCGGGCGCGGTTTCGGCAGTGGAGCCCTTCTGGACGCGACGGCAGTGGCGACTTTCGTGAGCGGCATTCTGCGTCTTCAGCCGTTCGCGCGGATTCCTGTCGCGGCGCTTGCCGTCCTCCTCTGCGTCCTCTGTGCTGGTTTGACGCAGCGTGTCGCTGCTGCGAATCACGCGCCGCCGCGCGCCGCCCTCTCCGAGTACTACGCCGAACGCTGGGGTGGACGCGAGGGCCTGCCGCACAACCTGGTTTCGGGCATCGTCCAGGATCGCGCGGGCTTTCTCTGGATGTCGACGCTGGAGGGCGCGGTGCGCTACAGCGGACGCGAGTTCCGCGTGTTCGACGCGGGCAGCTTGCCTGGATTGCGCGGCAACGCCATCCGCGCGGTGGCTGTGGATGCTGAAGGTCGCATCCTGCTCGCCACGACCCGCGACGGTATCGCACGCGGCGATGCTCAGGGCTGGGAGTTTCTGCGTCCCAACGGTCAGACGATTGTCGACGCCATCATCAGCGTGGCGCCTGGCGCCGCAGGGCGGGTATGGGCCGGCGGCGAGAACTCCGGCGTGTTCCGCTTCGATGCTGACGGCACCCAACGTCAGTTCACCACGGAGCAGGGCCTGCCCAGCAGCTATGTGAACTCGCTGGTCGAAGACGCGCACGGCCGTCTGTGGGTGGGGACGACGCGTGGGCTTGCGTGGATCGACGGCGATCAGGTCATCCTGCCCGCGGCGGATTCGGGGCTGCATGCCGGCACGGTTCTGGCGGTGCTGCCGCTCGCCGGGGGCGGCGCGCTGATCGGCACCGATCGCGGGGTACTTCGGAGCGATGCGGGCGGGCGCTTCGCGCCATTGTCCGAACGCTTGCCGCTGGACCAGGTCACCCGGCTGCTGCTGGATGGGCGCGGCGATCTGTGGATCGGCACCACCAGTCACGGCCTCTTGCGCATGAGCGCGCCGCTGGGGCCCGACGCCAAGATCGAGCGGCTGGACACCGCGGATGGCCTGCCCAACAGCCGCGTCTCCGCGCTGCTTGAGGACCGTGAGGGCAGCCTCTGGGTCGGCACCAACGGCGGTCTGTTCCGGCTGCGCCTGCCGCCCGTGCGGGTGCTGTCGCGCCGACAGGGGCTGTCCACGCCCTATGTGCGCGCGGTGGCTGAATCCGCCGATGGCGCCCTATGGGCCGGCACCAGCTCCGGGCTGTTCCGGATCGGCAGCGAAGGCGTGCGGCGCTTCGGCCAGGCCGAGGGCCTTCCCATGGAGTCGGTGCTGAGCCTGCTGGCCGAAGCGGACGGGGGGCTCTGGATCGGCACCGCTGCAGGCGGCCTCGCGCGCTGGGACGGCGAGCGCATCCGCGTGGAGGCGAGCCGCGCCTCCGGGCTCGCCGGGGATCAGGTTCGGGCGATCCTGCGCGCCTCGGACGGCGCACTCTGGGTGGGCACCACGCTCGGGCTGTCTGAACTGCGCGATGGCGCGATCCGCAACTGGACCGTCGCCGAGGGCTTGCCGCGCGATTTCGTCATCGCTCTGCACGAGGACGCGCGCGGTCGCATCTTCATCGGCACGTCGAACGGCGCCGCCATGATCGAGTCCGGACGTCTGGTCCAACTGCAGCTCGGGCAGGAGCCCTACAAGGACATCTTCGACTTCCACGAAAGCGCCGACGGCTCGGTGTGGATGGCGACGGACCTCGGCCTTCTGCGCTGGCGCGAAGGGCCGAGCGGGCGGGTGGGGCGCTCGGCCGGAGTCCCGGTCGATGCGGTGTTCCAGATTGTTCCGGATGCGTTCGGCGGCTGGTGGCTGACCAGCAACCGCGGTCTGTATCGGATCGAGACCGCGGCGGCAGAGGCCGTCGCAGATGGCCAGCGCCAGACGCTGCCGGTGCGTCACTTCAACGAGAGCGACGGCATGGAAAGCGCCCAGTGCAATGGCGCCGCGGGCCCTGCCGCGCTCGCGCGCAGGGACGGCCGTCTGTGGTTCGGTACGGCCAGCGGGCTGGCGATCGTGGATCCGCCCAGCGTGCTGCTGGCGCTCGCGCCGCCGGTGCCGACCCGGATTAAAGCGCTGCGGGTCGACGAGCGCAGTCTGGCGCTGGGCGAGGTCGTACGGATACCGGCCGGCAGCCGACGCATCGAGATCGATCTGGTGGGCATGAGCCTGCAGATGCCCGAGCGCATCCAGTTCCGCTATCGCTTGCGCGGATTCGATCCTGCGTGGATCGAGGTCGGCAACCGCGACAGCGTGCAGTTCACGGCGCTAGCGCCGGGCCGCTACAGGTTCGAGGCGGCCGCAAGGAACCCCGGCGGCCGCTGGAGCGCGCCGGCCCCGCTGGTGCTTGAGATCGCCCCGCGCTGGTGGCAGCGCACGTGGGTGCGGGCGGTGCTCGCCCTGCTGACGCTGCTCGCTGTCGTCGCAGCGGTGCAGCTTCGCCTCGCACAGCTGCAGCGCGCGCAGATCCGGCTGCAGCGCCTGGTGGAAGAGAAGACGGCGGCCCTTGCCGCCAAAGCCCAGGCCCTGGCGCAGCTGGCGCAGGAGCGCGGGCAGCTGGCGGATCGCCTGCAGCTGCAGGCGCAGGCGTTCGAGCGCCAAGCGAGCGAGGACTACCTCACCGGCCTGTTCAACCGGCGCGCGTTCGATGCCCTGCTGGCAGACAGCTTCGCGGCCGCCCAGCGCAGCGGCGAGCCCCTATGCCTTGCCCTCATCGACATCGACTTCTTCAAGCGCATCAATGACCAGTGTTCGCACGCCGCTGGCGATGCAGCGCTGCGCGATGTCGCCCTGCTGATCCGCGAGCGGATGCGCGGCTGGGACATCGCCTCGCGCTGGGGTGGCGAGGAGTTCGCCGTGCTGCTGCCGAAGGCGGGGTTGGAGGAGGCGAGGCGCGTGTGCGAGCAGCTGCGGAGCGCGATCGAGTGCCACGACTTCGGCATGCTGCAGCCGGGGCTCCGTGTCACGGTGAGCATCGGGCTGGCTTCGTATGCCGGGCTGGATCACCACGAGCGTCTGATCCAGCGGGCGGATGAAGCGCTCTACCGGGCGAAGGCCTCAGGGCGCAACCGCATCGAGAGTTGAACCGCTCGATCTGCGAAACAGCGGGGCTCCCGCGTATCATTCGCCGCTTTCCGGCGCCCCCGCCTGGCCACCCCCCGAGTCCATGAGCACGCCCAGCCACAGCCCCATCCCCGCCCGCATGCGCGGCCTGAATCGCGCCGAGATCTGCGACCAGAACTTCATCGAATTTGTGCGCGACTGGCGCGGCGGCGTGCAGCCTGCATCCGGCGGCGAGCCGGTGATGCCGGGCAGCGCGCTCAGCGCGGCGGCCTTCGATGAGCTGCTGAAGTCGCAGCTGATCAGCCGGCATCTGGACCTGATGGCGCGGGTGCTGCGGGTGCAGAACAAGGTGTTCTACACCATCGGCAGCAGCGGCCACGAAGGCAATGCGATGGTGGCCCGCGCCGCGCGCCACACCGATCCGGCCTTCCTGCACTACCGCAGCGGCGGCTTCATGGCCGAGCGCTTCCGCAAGCTGCCCGGCACTGATGGGAAACCACGCGATCCGATCATGGATTCGGCGCTGAGTTTTGCCGCCAGCAAGGACGACCCGGCCTCGGGCGGCCGCCACAAGGTCTGGGGCTCGAAGCCGCTGTGGGTGCTGCCGCAGACCTCGACCATCGCCAGTCACCTGCCCAAGGCCCTGGGCACAGCGATCGCGATTGAACAGGCCAAGCGCATCGGCCACGCCCTGCCGATCCCGGACGACAGCATCGCGATCTGTTCCTTTGGCGATGCGTCCAGCAACCATGCCACCGCGCAGACGGCCTTCAACGCGGCCGCCTGGACGGCGTATCAGGGCCTGCCAGCGCCGGTGCTGTTCGTCTGCGAGGACAACGGCATCGGCATCTCGGTGAAAACGCCGCGCGACTGGGTGCGCGCGAACTTTGAAGGCCGCCGCGATCTCGACTATTTCTACGCCGACGGCCTCGACCTGGCCCACGGCTGGGCCGACGTGCAGCGCGCCGTCGAGCACTGCCGGCGCACGCGCCGCCCGACCTTCCTGCACCTGCGCACCACCCGCATCATGGGCCACGCCGGCACCGACTTCGAGATCGAGTGGCGCTCGATCGAAGAGCTGGTGCAGGTCGAAGCCACCGACCCGCTGCTGAAGTCGGCCGACATCGCGCTGCGCTCGGGCCTGTACACCGCCGACAGCCTGCTGGCGCTGTACGAGGACACGCGCAAGCGCTGCTTCGCTGCCGCCGAAGACGCCGACCGGCGCCCGCGCCTGTCGACGCTCGAGGACGTCATGGCGCCGCTGGCGCCCTACACGCCGGACAAGGTGCTGGCCGAAGCTGCGCGTGCCGACTACACCGACGCGCGTCTCAAGGTGTTCGGCGGCGAAGACAAGCTGCCCGAGAAGCAGGCGCCCAAGCATCTGGCCATCCAGATCAACCAGGCCCTGCACGACCTGCTGGCCAAGTACCCGGAGAGCCTGCTGTTCGGCGAAGACGTCGCGCTGAAGGGCGGCGTCTACACGGTGACCAAGGGCTTGTTCAAGACCTTCTCGGGCAAGCGCGTGTTCAACACCCTGCTCGACGAGACCATGATCCTTGGCCTCGCCCAGGGCTACGCCAACATGGGCATGCTGCCGATCCCGGAGATCCAGTACCTGGCCTACTTCCACAACGCCTGCGACCAGATCCGCGGCGAGGCGGCCAGCCTGCAGTTCTTCTCGAACGGCCAGTATCGCAACCCGATGGTGATGCGCATCGCCTCGCTCGGCTATCAGCGCGGCTTCGGCGGCCACTTCCACAACGACAACTCGATCACCGCCCTGCGCGACATCCCGGGCCTCGTGGTGGCCTGCCCCTCGCGCGGCGACGATGCGGCGATGATGCTGCGCACCCTGATGGCGCTGGCCAAGGTCGACGGCCGGGTCTGCGCCTTCCTGGAGCCGATCGCGCTGTACATGGCCAAGGACCTGCACGCCCCCGGCGACGGCGGCTGGCTCACCCAGTACCCCGCGCCCGATCAGGCGATCCCGCTGGGCGAGGGCAGGGTGTATGCGCCCGAGGACGGCAGCACCGGCGATGACCTCGTCGTGTTCACCTTCGGCAACGCCGTGCCCATGTGCCTGCGCGCCCAGCGCGCGTGGGAGGAGCAGCTCGGCTGGAGCACCCGAGTCGTCGACCTGCGCTGGCTGCAGCCGCTCAACGAAGGTTTCATCGCCGAACAGGCGAAGTCGGCCAAGCGCATCCTCGTGGTGGATGAAGGCCGACGCTCGGCTGGCGTGGGCGAGGGCATCATCACCGCCATCGTCGAAGCCGGCTTCGGCGCCACGCCGCTGAAGCGCGTGGTCGGCGCCGACACCTTCACCCCGCTCGCCGGCGCGGCCTTCCTCGTGCTGCCCGGCGATGAGGAAATCATCGCAGCCGGTGGCGCGCTCGGCTGAGGCCGAGAAAGGAGCCCATAGGGTGGGTCTTGACCCACCGAAGCTCCACGCTCGTCTCGGTCCACGCCTGCATTCCGCCAATCGGCGGCCAAGCGAAGCCACCCCCAAGCGGAGGCGAACACGCGTCGCGCTCGCAGGATCGCTCAGCGACGCGCCGGCACGCGGAACCTTAGCGGGGATCCACAGCGTCCTGCAGCCAGGCCCGTGCGCGTACCCAATCGCGCTGCACGGTGCGCACGTCCACGCCGAGCTGGGCGGCGACGCCGGCACTGTCCAGCCCGGCGAACACCCGCAGCTCGATGACCTGGGCCAGCCGCGGATCGTGGGCGTCGAGCGCGCGCAAGGCTTGCTCCAGCGCGAGCAGGGCATCGGGATCGGCGCGTTCTGCGCAGTCAAGCTCGTCGATGTCGAGCTTGTGGCCGCTGCGCTTGGCGGTGGCGCGGGCGCGGCAGTAGTCGATCAGCACGTGGCGCATCGTTCGCGTCCACAGCGACAGCAGGTGCGAATCATCGCGAACGTCCAGACGGCCCGCGACAGCGAAACGCAGATAGGCTTCGTGCACCAGCACCGTGGCCGACAGGGTGGCAGGCGAGGGCGTCTGACCGAGCTGGCGACCGGCGATCCGCTTCAGGCGACTGTAGAGATCGGACAGCGGCTCAGCAAAAGCTGCGGCGGGGGTGATGGACATGGCGAACTCCAGGACTGAAAGGCAGAGGCAACAGCCGGCCTCCGACTTGTAAGTCGTCATCGCGAGCCGATGCCCGCCACCGCCGAAGCTCACAAGCCACTGCGCGTCCATAGAGCCGATCTGGTTCGGTTGAAGCCTTGGGGCGGGCGAGACCTGAAGAGCAGCGAAGCAAGCTCCGCTGTACAGGAAGCGAAGCCTCGGCAGAAAACTTCGCGCCTGCTTGCCCGAAAGCTTGCCGAATCGACACCCAGCCATTGCAGGTCTCGCTCACCCCGGAACGCAGGGCAGATGGAAATGTGCGGATGCATGGCGGGTTTCGCCGCGGGGCGGCGACTCTATGCATCAGGGCGCCCGGACAGACTCGGGCACCCCATCGATTGGCGCAAGCCTGCGGGGTTCGCCCCTTCCCATGTAGACGGAGACACTCATGACTGCAATCGCCCAACCCCGCCGCGCCCTTGCGCTCGCCCTGGTCACCGCGCTTGGCGCCTCTGCCCCGGCCGACCCGGCAGCTGCCCAAGCCGCGGTGACGAGCTTTCAGGTGATAAGGCTGAACTACGCGCCCGCCCAGCCCACCCCCGGCCTGGACTTGCGCCCGGGAAGCTATTTGCTGCAGCTGCAGGGCTCGTCGACAGGAGGCTACGAGGGCCAGCTGCGAGGGCCCCGCAACGAGATCATCGCGGAGCGCATTGTTCTTCGCGCCAGCAGTGGCTGCCCTGCAGGGGCGCCAAGCAGTGCTGTGCTCCGAACCCGCAGCCTGCCCGGTCAGCCCGACTTGAACGTACTCGGAATCGAGATTGGCAATACAGCGGGTGGCTGCCCGCTGCGTGGGACCTTACCCACTATGGGCTTGACGAAGGCCGAGAAGCCGGACGTGGCGACCTCGGATGAGTGCGACGAGCCGGTGGTTGGCGGAGTGTCGAGCACTACAGCCCCAGAACGTGATGACTCAACCCAGTCCTGCAATATCGAGGACTGGGATCCGCCGATCGCAGTTCCGCGACCTGATTTGAAGCCCGGGCATCGAGTCAGCCTTGCGGGGCGTGATTTCCTTTGGGTTGAGCGCGCCCGGCTGCAGGCCAGTGAGGCAATCGGGTTCCGCGATGGCCGCTGCCTATTCAACTACGCCTATACGGTCGAGAACGTGGGACCCGCTCGCTCCGGCGAAACCGAGGGCAGCATGCTGTTGCAGCAGCGCTATGGTCTGCAGCTTGATGCGAGCGTCGTGGCAAGCCTTCCCCCCGGTGGAACTCAACGGATCCAGGGCCAATTGGCTCTGCCGCCAGGCATCTGGCAAATCTTCGCCCACGTGGACAGCAGCGCTCAGGTTGTCGAGTGGAACGGACGGAACAATGCTCGATCACTGATCGTCGAGATAGCGGGGACGTGCGCAAGCTCGACTCAGTGAGCGGACGAACCTGGCCGCAACCTCCTCGGGTTCGATGGAGGGCGAGGGCGCGTCAATCCGTGCGAGGTCCGCGAAGGCGCAGGATCTCGGTGCGCGTGGGCTCCAACCAGTGAGGTGGCGCCCTGCAAAGCTTCTCGCACATCGCGACGGCAGTCTCCAGCTCGATGAGTGCTTCGTTCGTACGCCCAGTCGAGGCCAACGCGCTTCCCCGCACTCGATGAGCGTTGGCAAGCTCTGCGCTTTCGGGCAGTTCTCGGGCAAACAGCGCTATGGACTCGGACGCAGCGGCTTCTGCGAGGTCTGAGCGTCCTGCCTGATGGAGTGCTTCGGCGCGCCAATACTTGAGCACCGCACGCTGAATTGTGTCGGTCCTTCCAACGGTGGCCAGGGCTTGGTCGAACTCGGCCAGGGCTTCCGCTGGACGGCCAAGCCTGAGCAGGGTCCTTCCAAGATTCTGGCGGAGCGCGTCTACCCATGACGCATGTGTTTCTGGAAGTGCAACCAAAGCCTCCCGATAGGCGTCTTCCGCTTCCTCGATACGCTGCTGGTGCTCCAGGCTGAACCCCAAAGCGTTCAGGGCGAGTGCGACTCTTGCGTGCTTGTTCCCAAAGCTTCGCCTGTGTATCTCCAGGGCTTTTCTGTGCGCGAGCTCGGCCTCCGGGTGTCTCCCCAGTTCCGCAAGAATTCCGCCGTAGTTTCCAACCACGACGCCAACGGTGGGATGGAATGGTCCGCGGCTCTCCTGCAGTGCGGCTATGGCCTCCAGATAAAGCGGGATTGCCTGCGCAGGCTTTCCCTCGTCGCGCAAGACCATCGCCAGATAGGCCTTGGTATCGGCAAGTCGCGGGTGGGCTGCCGGAAGCCGTGGCGTCATCAGCGCTATCGACTCGCGCAGCATGGCCTCAATGCCTTCGGAGTTGCCCAACCGACGCTCGATCATGGTCGCTTGGCTCAGGCTGCGGGCAACGTCCAGTTCGCCGCCAGGGCCCGCGCTGCGACGCAAGGACAAGGCTTCATGGCTGACCGCAAGGGCGTCTCTCATTCGCCCGCTGCGTCGCAACACGTTGGCCAAATGAAACAGAGTCTCCGCCACCTGCAGTGGTTCGTCCGGCCGCGCTGCCCTGAACAACCCCAGGGCCCGCTGCAGCAGAGCCTCCGGCTCTTCAAGTTCATTGCCCTGGCCAAGCAAACGCCCTCGGCTGCGATACACCTGCGCTGCCAGCAGGGGCTGCTCGGCCTCCAAAGCCTCAGCCAGTGTCTGCGCCTGCCCCAGCAGTTCGTCCGCACGCGGGTAGTTGCCCAGCGCCTGATAGACATCCCCCACGGTCAGCAGCAGTTCGGTCTCCACCTCTGGGTATGCGTCCAACTCGCTTTCGATCTGACTGAAGCTGCGGTCGAGCAAGGCTTCTACGCTCAGGGGTTCGCCGCCGCTGACATCGGGGTCGATGCCTTCGAACAGGCGCTGCATCAGGCTCTGCACTTGGCGAGCCTTGGCAGCCTCGGCCTGCGCGCGGTCGCGCTCACGCTCCAGCGCCTGCGCCTGCAGGTTCAGGGTCACCAGATAGACGCTGAGCAAGGCCAAGGTCAGCGTAGCGAAAGCGAGACCCACCGGATGCCGGCGCACGAAGCGCCCCATCCGGTAGCGCCAGGTGTCCGGGCGCGCGTGCAGGGTTCGGCCCTGGCGCGAGCGGATCAGGTCGTCGATCAGTTCGTCGACGGTGCCGTAGCGGCGATCGGGCAGTTTCTGCAGTGCTTTGCCGACGATGGTGTCGAGATCGCCCCGCAGTCGGCGGCGCAGCTGATGCGGCTGCAGATGACGACGCAGGGCGAGCTCGGTGTCGCCGCTGCCGATGCGCTGGCTGGGGCGGGTCGGGTCCTGCTCGCAGACGACACGTTCGATCGAGGCGGGCCCGGTGTGGCCGACACGCTGGGCGCGGTGGCCGCAGAGCAGTTCGTACAGCAGCAGACCGAGCTGATAGACGTCGCTCGCGGTGGTGACGGGCTGTCCGCGCACCTGCTCCGGTGAGGCGTAGTCCGGGGTGAACATGCGCTGCTCGATGCGCGTGGCGAGTGGGTCTTCGCCTGCGCCCTCGCCCAGCACCTTGGCGATGCCAAAATCGAGCAGCTTCACCCGGCCATCGGCTCGCACGAGGATGTTGGAGGGCTTGAGGTCGCGATGGATGACCAGGCTGCGGTGCGCGTGCGCGACCGCACGGCAGACCTCGATGAACAATTCGATGCGTGCGTCGAGGCCGAGCTGCAGCGAATCGCAGTAGTGGTCGATGGGCACGCCATCGACGTATTCCATCACCAGGTACGGGTGCCCCTGCGCATCGCGACCGCCGTCCAGCAGGCCGGCGATGCTTGGATGGTTGAGGCGCGCCAGGATCTGCCGCTCCTGCAGGAAGCGTCGCGCGAACTCGCCGATCGCAAAACCCGAGCGGATCAGTTTCAGCGCGCCGAGCTGCTCAAAGCCGGCATCGATGCGCTCGACCTTCAGCACCTCGCCCATCCCGCCCTGACCAATCCGTTCGAGAACTCGCCAGCCGCCGATCTGTTCGGGCAGCTCGGCCTCGTCGAAGCCAAGGCGGGTCGACAGTCCCGGGTCGCTGCTCTGCGCTGCCGCATCGATGAGCCGCGCCGCGGCCGCGGCATCCAGGGCGAAGGGATCGGTGTCGGACTCGCACAGCGCCAGCATCTCCTCGACATCGGCACGCAGCGAGGCGTCTTCGATGGCGGCCAGAAAGGCGGGGCGCGCGTCGTCCTCCAGATCCAGAACCTGCATCAGCAGGCGATCGATCTCGATGCGGCGGTCGAGGCTCACGGCTCGCCCTGGAAGGCCTTGAGCAGCCAGGCGCGGGCGCGCAGCCAGTCGCGCTGCACGGTGCGCAGGGAGGTGTCGAGCGCAGCCGCGGTTTCCTCCTCGCTAAGTCCTCCGAAGTAGCGGCACTCGACCACCTGGGCCAAGCGTTCGTTGAACTGGCGCAGCTGCTCCAGCGCGAGGTCGACGGCAAGGATGTCCTCGGCCTGCTCGTCGATGGCGACCAGGTCGGGCGTCAGGGTGAGATCAGGCTGGCCGCCCCCGCGCTTATCGCGACCGCGCGCGCGCGCGGCATCGACCAGGATGCGCCGCATCGCGCGGGCGCAGATCGCGAAGAAGTGGGTGCGGCTCTGCCAGTCCACGCCGGTCTCGTCGACCAGCTGCAGCCAGGCCTCCTGCAGCAGGGCGGTGGTTGAGAGCGTCTCGCCGCCGAGGCCGTCGCGCCGCCGCTGGCGCCTGGCGATCTCGTGCAGGCGCGCATAGACCATCGGCACCAGCGCGTCGAAGGCGGCGCGCTCGCCGGCGCGGTGCCGCTGCAGGAGTTGAGTGATCTCGGCATCCATGGGCGGTCGCGGCTTTGTGCGGTGGCTGAATCATACGGCCGGCGCGGCCGCGCTGCGGAATGTCGCGGTGCCGCAAGGCCGCGCCGTCCGCCCGTCCTCGCGCTTGCCGCTGGCTGTCGTTTCCCTCGCGGCGCCACGTGTACAGGCCTGACGACGCGCGGAGCCTGTCTGCCCGCCGGGACGTCAGACGCCCTAGATGCTTGAGGAGTTCCGCCATGAACACGATCCATCTGATTCGCAGCGGCCTGCTGCTGGGCCTGGGCCTTGCCGCCAGCGCCACTCCCGCCCAGGTCGAATACCGCAGCCTCGACCTGCAGGCCGCTTTTGGCAGCGAGCTGGTGCCGGCCAAGTCCAGCGTCGAGGTGCGCTGGGAACACCTCGGCAAGGCCCGCTTCGGGGACATCGATACGGCCGGCGCGCCGTCACCGCTGCCGGAGCCCCGTAGCGACGAAGTAGAGGACCGCCTCAAGTCGATGGCAGATGAACTGGACGCGCGGCACTGGGTGGCGGTCAACGTTCGTACCGGCGACGAGTACCTGGTCGAGCTGCCGCTCGGCACGGCGCGCGGCCTGCGCATGCTGGCGGCCAAAGCTGGCTGGGAGCAGGGCTACGAAGGCCCTGCCAACGACCCGACCGGCGCCCGCGCCGAGGCGCAGATGCCGCTGCTGGGCGACGCCAAAGGCTGGAGCAATGGCCACGACAGCCGCACCCGTCGCTTCGACAACACCAGCTATCCCTATCGCGCCATGGGTCAGATCGGTGGCGGCCTCGACTGGGGCTGCTCGGGCACCCTGGTCGGGCGTCGCCATGTGCTGACCGCCGCCCACTGCCTGTTTGGCTGGATCGAGCAGGACGACGGCAGCTTCGAGGGCACCTGGACCCTGGGCGGGCGCTTCCGCGCGGGCCGAGAGGGCAGCTGCAACAACGCCAGCTGCGAGCCCTACGGCGAACAACAGGGGGTGTGGTACTACACGCCGGCCGCCTGGCGCGCCAGCCGCGATGCCTGGAACCACGACTACGGCCTGATCGTGCTGGACGGCACGCCGGGCAGCCAGACCGGCTGGCTGGGCTACGTTGCAACCGCTCAAGCCACGATCGAGGACTACTGCGACAAGGTGCCCTTTGGCCCAGGCTACCTCGGTGGCCAGTGCTACAACCGTGGCTACCCGGCCTGCGGCGAGATCGAGGCCCCGTTCGAGTGTCGCGTCAACAACAGCCTGCAGGGTTGGGCCTACCAGGACACCAAACCCTGCGAGATCGGCAGCTTTGGCAGCAACGGTGCGGACGGCTGGGCGGCGCGCTTTACCACCAACTGCGACCTGAGCCGAGGCCACTCCGGGTCGGCGGTGTTCACCGACGCTTGGAACGGCTCGGGTCATGTCGTGTTTGGCGTGGTCAGCACGCAGAGCTGCACGACCTGCAGTGCTGGCGAGGTCTACGTCAACGGCATCCGCCGCGTGACCCCGGAAGTGCTCGACATGATCGCGTACTTCAAGGCTGACAAACCGTAAGGGCGGCTGCGATTCGCAGGACGGTCATCCCCGCTCCGGCGGGGATGACCGGCCTCTTTGCGAGGGGCATGGGCAGGTGCCTTCGCTCGGCCGACAGAGCCCAGGCGCGCGTACGCTCATCCCGAATCCCGAATCCCGAATCCCGAATCCCGAATCCCGAATCCCGGCCCTCAGCCCTGATGCCGCAGCGCCTCGATCGGGTCGAGCTGGGCCGCCTTGCGCGCCGGGTAGTAGCCGAAGAACAGTCCGGTGGCGACAGCGAAGCCGGTGGCGAGTGCGATCACCTCGAAGCTGAGTTCGACGGGCAGGGCGCCGATGCGGCCGGCCAGCAGGGCACCGGCGATGCCGATGGCGATGCCAATGATGCCGCCGCCCAGCGAGATCATCATGGCCTCGGCGAGGAACTGCCGCTGGATCTCCTTCGGCCCGGCACCGACCGCCATGCGCAAACCGATCTCGCGGATCCTCTCGGTCACCGAGACCAGCATGATGTTCATGATGCCGATGCCGCCCACCACCAGCGAAATGCCGGCGACGGCGCCGAGCAGCATGGACATGAGGCGGGTGGTCTCGTTGCGCGCGCTTACCAGCTGGGTCAGGTTGCGGACGATGAAGTCGTCCTCGCCGCCGGGCGGAATCTTGTGGGTTTCCTTGAGCACGGCGTTGAGGTCGGCCTCGACCTTGGCCATGTCCTTCGACGAGGCTGTGCCGACGACGATGCCCTGCACGGTGCCGGGCGGCAGCTGCATCTGACCCATCAGCCGGCGGCGTGCGGTGTCGAGGGGCACGAACACGGTGTCGTCCTGATCGCCGCCCCAGCCGCTTTGGCCCTTCGGATTCGCCACGCCGACGACAGTGAAGGGCACGCGGCCGATGCGGATGGTGGCGCCGATCGGATCGTCCTCGCCAAACAGCTTCTCGCGCACAGTCTGGCCCAGCACCACCACGGTGTCGGTGCCGTCGAAGCCTGCCAGCTCGCCTTCGTCGCCCGCAGACAGGGTCCAGTCGAGAATGCGGAAGAAGTCCGGCTGCACACCCTGCCACTGGGTGCTCCAGTTCTGCTCGGCCTGGATCACCTGCGCGCCGCCGCGCACCGTGGCGCTGACGAAGCGCGCTTCAGGAATGCGCTCGCGGATGGCCTCGACGTCGTCCATCGTCAGCGAGAAGATGCTGCCTGCGCCCATCCGCACGGCCCCCTGACGGCCCCAGTTGGGCATCACGTCGATGCGGTTCGAGCCGAGTCGCGAGATGGTCTGGTCGAGCTGGGCCTGGGTGCCCTGGCCGACCGACACCATCACGATGACCGCTGCGATGCCGATGATCACGCCGAGCGCGGTCAGCGTGCTGCGCAGCCAGTTGCCGCGCAGCGCGAACAGGGCCATGTAGAGGATGTCGCGGAAGCGCACGCGCCCCGGCGGCACGAAGGTCTGCGGCGGGTTCGGGCTCATCGGGGCAGCTCCTTCAGTTCGCCGTCGTGCATGGACAGCACGCGATCCGCGCGTGCCGCCACATCGGGATCATGGGTGATCAGCACAATGGTGTGGCCCTGCGCCTGCAGGTTCTGGAACAGCTTGAGGATCTCCTCGCCGGTGCGCGAATCGAGCGCGCCGGTGGGCTCATCGGCGAGCAGGATCGGCGCACGGTTGATCAGCGCGCGGGCGATCGCCACGCGCTGCTGCTGGCCGCCGGAGAGCTCGCTGGGGCGGTGCTTGCCGCGGTCGGCCAAGCCCACCTCGGCGAGGGCCTGCTGGGCGCGTTCGCGGCGCAGCTGCGGCGGCACGCCGGCATAGGTCAAGGGCAGCATCACGTTGTCCAGCGCCGACATGCGGCTCAGCAGATGGAAGCCCTGGAAGACGAAGCCGATCTTCTCCAGCCGAAGGCGCGCGCGGCCGGCGGCGTCGAGTTCGGCGACATCGACGCCGTCGCAGAGGTAGCGGCCGGCGCTGGGTGAGTCGAGGCAGCCGATCAGGTTCATCAAGGTCGACTTGCCCGAGCCGGAGGGGCCGATGATGGCGACGAACTCGCCGTGGGCGATGTCAAAGCTGACGCCGCGCAGGGCGACAACTTCTGCGGCGGTGCCTTCGGCGTAGACCTTGCGCAGGTCAGAGCAGTGGATGACGGGCGCGGCAGCCGTCATGCGCCGCCCTCGGTGCCGGTGATCACGGCATCACCCTCGGCGAGCGCGCTGCCGACGATCTCGGTGTGGCTGCTGTCCGACAGGCCTGCTCGCGTCTGCACGGCTTCCGGTCTGCCGTCGCGCAGCACATAGACCGTGACGGCGCGCGCGTTGACCAGCTCACTGAGCTGGGCATCGAAGCGCTGCTGCTGAGTTTCGTCGAGTGTGGCGAGGAATCCCGCGTAGCCCTCACGGATGCGTGCCGTCATGCCGGCCGCGATCTGCGCCTGGCTGGGGCCGCCGCCGCCCATCGCGAACATGGGGCCGCCGCCGCCCCCGCTGCCCTGGGCCATGCGCTGCTGGATCTGCTGGCGCATGCGTTCGGCGCGCTCGCGCGCCGCGGTGGCGTCGGCCTCGAAGGCGGCCTGCTGCTCCGGCTTGAGTTCCAGTCCCATGGCGATGCGGGCGAGGTCGTCGGCGAGGTTGCCGCCGCCGAACATGCGGGCCATCGGATTCTCGGCGGGCGCGTCGGTCGGCTTGAAGCGCAGCGCCGCGTTGGGCACGCGCAGCACCCCGCGGCGCTCGCTGACCTCGATGCTCGCGTTGGCCGTCATGCCGGGCAGCAGGCTGAAGTCGGGATTGTCGACGGCGATGATGACCGGGTAGGTGATGACGTTCTGGGTGTTCACCGCGGCGAGCCGCACCTGCTTGACCTCGCCGCGGAAGTCGCGGCCGGCGAAGGCATCCACCGTGAACTTCACCGGTTGACCCGGGCGGATCTGGCCGACGTCGCTTTCGTCGACGCTGAGCTCGATCTGCATCTGGCTCAGGTCCTCGGCGATCTGGAACAGCACCGGCGACTGGAAGCTGGCGGCCACGGTCTGACCGGGCTCGGCCGTGCGGCTCAGCACCACGCCGTCGACCGGCGCGCGGATGACCGTGTAGGCGAGGTCGAGCTCGGCATTGGCCACGTTGGCTTCGGCCTGCTCGATCTGCGCATGGGCGGAGGCCACGCGCGCCACCGCCTGTTCGCGGGCGGCAACGGCGAGATCCACTTCAGCGCGCGAGACGAGCTGGCGTCCAATCAGCTCCTGCTTGCGCGCGTAGTCGGCCTCGGCGTTCTTCTGGGCGGCCATCGCCTCTTGCAGGCTGGCGCGCGCGCTGGCGAGCGCGGCGCGGGTCTGGGTCAGACGCGCCTGGTAGTTGGCCGGGTCGAGACGGGCGATGACCTGGTCGCGGGTCACGCGATCATTGAAGTCGACCAGCACCTCCAGGATCTGCCCGGACACCTGTGAACCGATGTCCACCGTCGACAGCGCCTTGAGGGCGCCTGTCGCGGAGATGGCGACCCGCAGGTCGCCCCGCTCCAGAGGCGCGCTTCTGTAGCTGAGTGCCGTGTCCTCACGCAGGGTCGTCCAGTAGTAGCCGCCGCCAAGCACGCTGGCGAAGACGGCCGCATAGGCGAACAGGGCAGGGCGGAATCGACGGGAGGCAGCGGAGCGCGAAGTCATGAAGGGGGAGTGCTCAGGCAGAGTGAGGAGGGTTGCGAATGCAACGCGGCGAAGACCGCGATCCGTCGTAGTGAGTTCAGCGCAGGCGATCTCAGGCGCTCAGGATCTCGCTTCCGCGGGTGCGCGGCGATGCCCGATGGTCATGCGCGAGCCGAAGGGCAAGTCGTGTCGACCGGTGTCCAGGGCCGGCCGTGAAGTTCATGCTCTGGCTTCGCGGTTGTGGGCAAACCCTCGCGTGGACTACACTTTCGCGCCCCTCCGGCCGGCCTGCCTTTCGCTCGCAGCCTTCGAGGCGGCAAACCCACACCCCCACCACGGCGGTCCTCGCGGTGCTCCGCGCGTGCGTTTTCGCATGCATTCCGGGGTTCCTGCGGTTCCCGCATCCAAGAGGTTCACATGTCCATCGACACCCAGAAGATCATCGAAGATTTCAAGCGCGGCCCCGGCGACACCGGCTCCCCGGAAGTGCAGGTGGCCCTGCTGTCGGCTCGCATCGAGCAGCTGACCGAGCACTTCAAGATCCACAAGCTTGACCACCACGGCCGTCGCGGTCTGATCCGCTTGGTCAACCAGCGCCGTCGCCTCCTGAGCTATCTCAAATCCAAGGACGGCGATCGCTACAAGACGCTCATCGAGCGCCTCGGCATCCGTCGCTAAGCCCATAAGGGGACGTCAAACGTGGCGAAAGTAACCAAGACTTTTCAGTACGGAAACCACCAGGTCACGCTGGAGACGGGTGAAATCGCCCGCCAGGCCGGCGGTGCGGTCCTCGTCAAGATGGCCGACACCGTCGTGCTGGTCACGGCAGTTGCCAACAAGGGCCTGCGCGACGGCATCGACTTTTTCCCGCTCACGGTCGACTACCAGGAGAAGTTCTACGCCGGCGGCCGCATCCCGGGCGGCTTCTTCAAGCGCGAAGGTCGCCTGACCGAGAAAGAGACGCTGACCTCGCGTCTGATCGATCGTCCGATCCGCCCGCTGTTCCCGGAAACCTTCCGTCATGAGGTCCAGGTCATCGCCACGGTGATGTCCATGAATCCGGAAGTCGATGGCGACATCCCGGCCATGATCGGTGCCTCGGCGGCCCTGTGCCTGACCGGCGTGCCCTTCAAGGGCCCGATCGGTGCGGCCAAGGTCGGCTACAAGAACGGCCAGTACCTGCTGAACCCGACCGCCAGCGAGCTGGCCACCTCCGACCTGGAGCTGGTGGTTGCCGGCACCAAGGACGCGGTGCTGATGGTCGAGTCCGAGGCCAAGCTGCTGTCCGAAGAAGTCATGCTGGGCGCGGTGGTCTACGGCCATCAGCAGCTGCAGACGGTGATCAATGCGATCAACGAGCTGGTCGCCGAAGTCGGCGTCAGCACCTTCCCGTGGACGGCACCGGAGCCGGCGACCGCTTTCATCGACGCCATCAAGGCGGCCGTGGGCGATCGCCTGGAGAAGGCCTATCGCATCCAGACCAAGGCCGAGCGTCGCGAAGCGATCAACGCCCTGCGCAAGGACGTCCTCGCGGCGATCGAGCCGCAGTTCGAGGCGAACGGCTGGACCACCAAGCAGTTCTTCGCCGAGTTCGGCGACCTCGAGTACCACACCATGCGCGCCATGGTGCTGGCCACCAAGAGCCGCGTCGACGGCCGCGACCTGACCACGGTGCGTCCGATTGCCGTGCGCACCGGCGTGCTGCCCCGCACTCATGGCTCGGCCCTGTTCACCCGCGGTGAGACCCAGTCGATCGTGGTGGCCACGCTGGGCACCGCGCGCGACGGTCAGATCATCGATGCGGTGTCCGGTGAGTACAAGGAACACTTCCTGTTCCACTACAACTTCCCGCCCTACTGCACCGGCGAGACCCGTCCGATGATGGGCCCGAAGCGTCGCGAGATCGGCCACGGCCGTCTGGCCAAGCGCGGCGTGCTGGCGGTGATGCCGTCGATGGAAGAGTTCCCGTACACCATCCGCTGCGTGTCGGAGATCACCGAGTCGAACGGTTCCTCGTCGATGGCGTCGGTCTGCGGCTCCTCGCTGGCGCTGATGGACGCGGGCGTGCCGATCAAGGCGCCGGTGGCCGGTATCGCCATGGGCCTGATCAAGGAAGGCAGCGCCTTCGCCGTGCTGTCCGACATCCTCGGTGACGAAGACCACCTGGGCGACATGGATTTCAAGGTCGCCGGCACCGAGAAGGGCATCTCGGCCCTGCAGATGGACATCAAGATCGAGGGCATCACCGAGGAGATCATGAAGATCGCGCTCGATCAGGCCAAGGCCGGTCGACTGCACATCCTCGGCGAGATGAACAAGGTCATCAACGCGCCGCGCGCCGAGATGAGCGAGTACGCCCCGCGCCTGCTGACGATCAAGATCCACCCGGACAAGATCCGCGAGGTCATCGGCAAGGGTGGCGCGACCATCCAGTCGATCACCAAGGAGACCGGCACCCAGATCGACATCCAGGATGACGGCACGATTGTCATCGCTTCGGTCAATGCCGCTCAGGCGCAGGCCGCGAAGGCCCGCATCGAGCAGATCACCTCCGACGTCGAGCCGGGCCGCATCTACGAGGGCAAGGTCGCCAAGCTGATGGATTTCGGCGCCTTCGTGACCATCGCTCCCGGCAAGGACGGTCTGGTGCACGTCTCGCAGATTTCCTCCGAGCGCGTTGAGAAGGTCTCCGACAAGCTCAAGGAAGGCGAGATCGTCAAGGTCAAGGTGCTGGAAGTCGACAAGCAGGGCCGTATCCGCCTGTCGATGAAGGCCGTGCTGGAAGACGAAGCCGGCGGTTGATCCTCTTCGGAGTTTCGCCGACCTACGGAAAGGGCGGGCCGCGAGGCCTGCCCTTTCTGTTTTCCGAAGCCTCCGCGCTGCGTCCCTCTGCCGCCGAAGCGAGGCCAATGGCACGGTCGCGCAGACGCGTGATCCGCTACAAGCTCGCGCACCCACTCGGCCGTACGGACGCTATCGATGCGCATCACCCCACGCCGCCTGCGCTGGATCTTCAATCTCTGGCCGCCGTTTCTGTTTGCCGGCATCCGCGTCGAGCACATCGCCTGCGACTGGAGCCGCGCGCGGGTGCGCATGGATCTGCGCTGGTACAACCGCAACTACGTGCGCACCCACTTCGGCGGCAGTCTGTTCGCGATGACGGACCCGTTCTGGATGCTGCTGGCGATGGAGTCGCTGGGTCGGGAGTTCATCGTCTGGGACAAGGCCGGCGAGATCGAGTTCGTGAAACCCGGCCGAGGCCGCGTGCGCGCCGAGTTCCATCTGGAGCCCGAGCTGGTGCATCGGCTGCGCGAGCAGGCGCGAAGCGAGCGCAAGGTGCTGCACTGGTTCGAGACCGATGTGATCGACGAAGACGGCGACACCGTGGCGCGCGTGCGCAAGCAGCTCTACATCCGCCGCAAGCGCGAAGCGGATTGAGCCCGGCCTCGGGCTCGCGGCGCGCGCGGCGCTCGCCTATGCTCGCGAGCCCGAACGTGATGGCGCCCGCTTCCGCATGAGCTCCGATCCCGCCTTGGCCCCGGCTGCCGCCGACGGCCTGCCGCAGATCCACGGTTACCGCGTCCTGCGCCCCTTGGGCCGCGGCGGCATGGCCGTGGTCTATCTGGCGGTGCAGCTGTCGCTGGACCGCGAGGTGGCGATCAAGGTGATGGCGCAGGACGCCAGCGTCGACGCCGAGCGCGCCGAGCGCTTCGAGCGCGAGGCCCGGATCATCGCGCGGCTGGAGCATCCCAGCATCGTCGGCATCCATGAGGTCGGCCGCACGCTCGACGGACGCCCCTACTACGTCATGCCGTATCTGGCGCGCGGCGATCTCGCGCAGCGCGACCTCAGCGCCGACGAGGACCAGGTCATCGACGTGCTGACGGCCCTGCTCGACGCGCTGGGCTATGCGCATGCGCGCGGCATCGTGCATCGCGACGTCAAGCCCGAGAACGTTCTGTTCGACAGCGGCGGCCGCCCGCAGCTCGCCGATTTCGGCATTGCGCTTTCGCGACGCAGTGTGAATGCGCGCATCACCAGTGACGGCCTGGCGATGGGCTCGGGCGGCTATATGAGCCCCGAGCAGTCGCGAGGCGAGGACGTCGACGGCCGCGCCGATCTCTACAGCTTGGGTGTGCTGACCTTCGAACTGCTCACCGGCGAGTTGCCGTTCCGGGCCAGCGACGCCTTGACCTTGGCGCTGATGCACGCGCAGAGCCCGGTGCCGCGCCTGCCGCAGGGCCTAGCGCACTGGCAGGGCTTCATCGATCAGGCCATGGCCAAGGACCCGCGTCGGCGCTTTCGCAACGCACATGCGATGCAGCGTGCGCTGGATGCGCTCGCGGCGCGCACGCTGTCTGGCTTCAACCTGCGGCGGATCTGGCTGCAGGCGCGCGCCCAGCCGTTGCGTTCGCCGCCGGTGCTCCTGCTGGCGGGGCTGTGTCTCAGCCTGGTGCTGGTGGTGGCGCTGGAGTCGAAGCGAGGCGATGCGCCGGATGCGGTCACGGAGCCCGCGGGCGAGATTGGAACCACGCTCGACCCCGCCGCTATCGCCGCTATCCAGCGTCGACTGGACGAGGCCGCGCTGCAGCGGGCGCGTGGCGATCTCGTGACCCCTGCGGGTGCCAATGCGGCCGAGAGCTATCTTGCGGTGCTGCAGGCAGACCCGGCGCGGGAAGACGCCTTGCTGGGCCTCGACGCCGTCTTTGATGGACTCTCGCAGCGCGCTGTGGCTGCCTTGACTGAAGGCCGCGACGACGAGGCCCTGCAGCGCGTCGAGGAGGCGCGTCTCCTGGCCGATAGCGCGCGCCTGCACGCTCGGCCGGGCTGGCAGCGCTTTGCCGGCGCCTTGGGCGCGCTGATGCGCGAGCGCGTCGAAGCCAATCTGCGGGCGCTCGACCGCGAAGGTGCCGAAGCGCTGCTCAGACGCTGGCGGGAGCTGGGCGGCAGCGGTCCGGAGCTGGAAGCGCTGGCCGACCGCATCGCCGGGCTGCCGGCAGCGGGGATGCGCCTCGCGGATGCCGGCGCACCGCCGCTGCTGCTGGTGCCCGCGCGGCTTCCTGGTTCCCGGGTGGAGCGTCCCTTCGCGCTCATGCAGCGAGAGCTCACGCGCGCCGAGTACGCACGCTTTGCCGCAGCGACTCGTCGCGAGGCGGCACCCTGCCGGCGTCGCGACAGCCTCATTCCCTCGCCCTTCCGCCGTCGCTGGAACGCGCCCGGCTTCGAGCAGGCCGAGGATGAGCCGGTGGTCTGCATCAGTCAGGCCGACGCCCGTGCCTACGCGGCGTGGCTGAGTGCGCGCACCGGCGCTCGCTACCGCCTTCCCAGCCTGGGCGAATGGCGGCACGCCGCGCAGGCCGGACAGCGCCCCACGCGCTGCGCCGAGGCCAACCTTGCCGAGCGCGACGGCTGCCGCGACAGCGTGCGCAACACCAGCGGTGCAGGGCGCTTCCGCGTCGACACGCTGGGTTTCGCCGATCTCACCGGCAATGTCGCCGAATGGTTGGCTGATTGCGCGCGGGGCTCCAACTGCGAGCGTCATCTGCTGGCCGGTGGATCCTGGCGCGAGAGCTTCGCGCCCGATCTGCGGCTCGCGGTGGCGGAGGGTGACAGCGGCCGCGGCTACGATGATGTCGGCCTGCGACTGCTGCGCGAGGTCGACGCCGACAATCTTCCGACTGCCCAGCCCTGACGCCCATGTCGAGTGCCAAGTGAATGCCCATGCCTTCCCCGTCTGAGCCTGGCGAACGCGGCAGCGCGGTCGAGAACCCGCCGCAGCGACGCTGGAACCTGCACATCCAGCGCTACCTGATCACCGGTGTGCTGACGGTGTTTCCTCTGTGGCTGACCTGGGTGGTGTTCGAGTTCCTCCTGCGTCAGCTCTCGCGCTTTGGCGCGCCCGTGGTGGATGCGCTCATGCATGCGCTGACGCGGGTTTTTCCGAGCTTTGGGCGCTTGTTCGATACCGGCTCACTGCGCTTCTCCCTGGCTGTAGTGCTGACCCTGCTCAGCCTGTATGCCCTGGGCTGGCTGGCCAATCGCGTGGTGGGCAAGCGCCTTCTGACCGCACTCGATGCCCTGATTGACCACATTCCGCTGGTCAAGGCGATCTATGGCGGGACCAAGAAGCTGTTGTCAGCGCTGCAGACCAAACCCGAAGGCGCCCAGCGCGTGGTGCTGATCGACTTTCCGCATCGCCAGATGAAGGTAATCGGCTTCGTCACCCGGATCATCCGCGAAGAGGGCACGGGCCGTGAACTGGCGGCCGTCTACGTGCCGACCACGCCTAATCCCACGTCGGGATATCTCGAAATCGTGCCGGTGGAGTACCTCACACCGACCGAGTGGACCGTGGACCAGGCCATGGCCTTCATCATCTCCGGCGGCGCGGTGAGCCCCGAGGAGATCCCCTTCAACCGCGAATCACAGGAGAAGCCGCAGGCATGAGCCCGCGCAGTCAGCGTCTGTTCGTCGTTCTTGCCGGCTTCTTCGTCGCCAACGCAATCCTGGCGGAGTTTATCGGCGTCAAGATCTTCGCGCTCGAAGACACACTCGGGCTCGCGCCCTTCAACTGGAACCTGTTCGGCCAGACCGGCTCGCTCAGCTTCACCGCCGGCGTGCTGCTGTGGCCGGTGGTGTTCGTGATGACTGACGTCATCAACGAATACTTCGGTCCGCGCGGCGTGCGTTTCGTGTCCTGGCTGACGGTGGGGCTGATTCTCTACGCCTTCCTGTTCGCCTATGCCGCGATCGCGCTGGCGCCGGCAGGCTGGTGGCGCGAGGCCGGGGCAGGGCAGGGCGTGCCGGATCTGCAGGCCGCGTTCGCGGCGATCTTCGGTCAGGGCCTGTGGACCATCGGGGGGTCGGTCACCGCGTTCCTGATCGGTCAGCTGATCGATGTGGCGGTGTTCCAGCGCATTCGCCGCCTGACCGGCGAGCGACTGATCTGGCTGCGCGCTACCGGCTCGACCCTGGTGTCGCAGCTGTTCGACAGCTTCATCGTGCTCTACATCGCGTTCGTCATCGGGCCGCAGCAGTGGCCGATCTCGCTGTTCCTGGCGGTCGGCACCGTCAACTACGGCTACAAGGTGGCGATGGCGCTGGCCATGATTCCGCTGCTCTATCTGGCGCGCGCTCTGATCAAGCGCTGGCTGGGCAGCGAGGAGACCGAACGCTTGCGCAGCGAGGCCGCCCGTCCCTGAGCAGCCCTCGAACGAGGCTGCGCGGCTCAGGTGCGCGGTCGGGTTTCGATGCCTTGCGCCCGCAGGGCGCCTGCGGTGGCGTTGGGATCGGCGTCGGCTGCCGCGGCGGGCGCGCCGTCTGGCGCGTCGGCGGGCGCTTCGCTGGCGCCCTCTGAACCCTCGGGCGTCGCGGGCGCGGCTTCATCGTCGGCGCTTTCCGCGCCGAAGCCATCCGTTCGGCGCGCGGCGTCTTCCGCGGCCCTGTTCATGATGATGATGCTGATCCGGCGGTTGATGGGGTTGGTCGGCTGGTCCTTGTCGAACAGCACCGAGGACGACAGCCCGACCACGCGCGAGACTTTGTCCTCGGGCAGGCCCGCGCGGACCAGCTCGCGCCGCGCCGCATTGGCGCGGTCGGCAGACAGTTCCCAGTTCGAGTACCCCGTCGTGCTGGCGTAGGGGGTGGTGTCGGTGTGGCCGGAGAGGCTGATGCGCTTGTCGACGCTGTCGATGTAGGGCGTCAGCTCCTTCAGGATCTGGCGGGTGTAGTCCTTGAGCGTCGCGCTGCCGCTGTCGAACATCGGGCGATTCTGCTGGTCGACAATCTGGATACGCAGTCCCTCGGGCGTGATGTCCAGAAGCAACTGGTCCTTGAAGGGCTGCAGCGCCTGGCTCATCTCGATGGCGGCCTCCAGCTCCTGTTTGAGGGAGTCGAGCTGGCGCTTCTCTTCCTCTTCGGCGAGACGCTTGGCCTCTTCGGCGTCGGGCACTTCTTCCACCTCGCCGATCTTGGGACCTTCCCCGTCCATCGTCGGCGAGATGTTGGTCGGGCCGATCTTGACCGGGTTGGTGCCCGATCCACCGGCGCCCATGGCGGCCGGCGGCGGCGCTTGCGAGGTGCCGCGCAGCACGCTCGGATTCTTGAAGTACTCGGAAATGCCCGAGAGCTTTTCCTCAGGCATCGAAACGACGAGCCACATGACCAGGAAGAAGGCCATCATCGCGGTGACGAAATCCGCGTAGGCCACCTTCCAGGCGCCGCCGTGGTGGCCGCCGGCAACCTTCTTGACGCGCTTGATGATGATCGGTTGCTGGGCGTCAGCCATACCGGGTCTCCGCGCGCTTGATCGACGGCTCCATCAGCAGACGCCTCACTTCGCCGCCTTCAGTTCGGCTTCAAGGTCCTGGAAGCTCGGCCGCACGTCGCTGAAGAGCAGCTTGCGCGCGAACTCGATCGCCACCTGCGGCGGATAGCCACGCAGGTAGGCGATCAGCGCCATCTTGACGATCTCGAAGGGTTTGCTGTCCTCATCCGCGCGCGCGCCCAGCGCGTTCGCCACCGGCCCCACGTAGCCGTAGCCCAGCAGGATGCCGAGAAAGGTGCCGACCAGCGCCGAGGCGACCTTCTGACCGATCACCGCCGGTGGCGCATCGCCGACGATGCTCATGACCTTCACGATGCCGAGCACGGCGGCGACGATGCCGAAGGCGGGCAGGCCGTCAGCGACGTTCTGGATCGCGTGACTGGGCGTGTGCGCCTCCTTGTGGTGGGTCTCCAGCTCGACTTCGAGCAGACCCTCCAGTTCGTGCGGGGCAAGGTTGCCGCCGACGATCAAGCGCAGGCAGTCGGTGGTGAAGTCGAGCAGATGATGGTCCTCCAGCACCTTCGGATACTTCTGGAAGATCGCGCTGTTGGCGGGGTTCTCGACGTGGTCCTCGATCGACATGAGGCCGTCTTTGCGGATCTTCTGCAGGATCTCGTACAGCAGCTTGAGCAGGTCGATGTAGTCGGCGCGCTGGAACTTGGCCGGCTTCAGCAGGGCCAGGGTGCCGCCGATCGCGGCCTTCAGCGTCTTCATGGAGTTGGCGACCACGAAGGCGCCGAAGGCACCGCCGCCGATGATGAAGAGCTCAATCGCGGCCGCTTCGGCCACCGTCATGATGTTGCCGCCGGCCAGCATGAAGCCGCCGAAGACGCACAGGGTGACAAGGATGGCGCCAACAATGATCAGCATTCGGGAATCCGTAAGGCCAGAGTCGGAGTAGGGCCGGCACGATGGTTGCAGCGCGAGCACATCCGTCGTGCCGCGTGATCCACAGCGGATTGCGCGCGACCCAGGGGGCTCAATGCAGAATCCGTTCCCAACTGACGGCGACAATTTGACGTCGCGCGAGCTGTCCGAGTCCGTGCCCGCCCGAACCAGCCTGCAGCGCACGCTGACCCGCGCGCTGGCCGGCTTTGGCCTGCTGCCGCTGCTGCTGCTGGGCGTGGTTGCGGGCGCCGGCGACTACCTGGTGCGCCTCAATCAGGCCAAGACCTCGCTGGGTGCAGCGGTGACGGCTGCCAGCGCCGATCTGGATCTGTTCCTGATCGCCCACCGCAGCGCCGTGCAGCAGCTCGCCAGCGAGTTCGCACGCTCGCCCGGCGATGAGGGCGACCTGGTGGCGCGACTGGAGCGTACTCGGGCGGCGTTCCCCGACTTCCTGACCATGCTGGCGACCGACGCCGAGGGCCGGGTGATCGCCGGCTCCTTCGACAACCGCACCGGCATCGATCGCGCGATCTGGTATGGCATCGACGTTTCCGATCGCGCCTACTTCCAAGAGCCTAGAGAGAACGGGGCGCCCCTGGTCAGCAGCGTGTTCCAGGGCCGCGGTTTCGGCGAAGACCCGCTGTGCGCCGTGTCGGCGCCGATCATGCTCGCCGACGGTCGATTCAACGGCGTGGTGCAGGGCTCCATCCGAGTGGAGGAACTGAGTTCCGCGTTTGCCGCCGCGAGTCACTCGGAGGGCCTGGGCCTCGTGATTCTCGATCCCGAGGCGCGGATCGCCTGGGCCAGCCCCGGGCTCGGTCTCAAGCCCCTGGAGATTGCCCCCGAAGACTTGAGTCGGGAGCTGCCGCTCAGCCTGCCGCGCTTCCAGAGCCCGCAGATTCCCGGTCTGGAGGGCGATGTGCTGCTGCTCGAACAGCCGACCAGCCTCGGCTGGCGCGTGCTTGCGCTGATGCCGCGGCAGGCGCTGCTGCAGCGCACCCTGCTGGATCTTGCCGTGGTCGTGCTGGCGCTTCTGGCAATGGCGGCGCTCGCCCTGTTCGCTGGCCGTCGCTTCGTGCAGCGTTTTCTGCGTCCTCTGGAGGACATTGCCCTGCGCATGGATCGGCTCTCGCTGTCGAGCCACCCCGAGCGCTTTCGACACCGCAGCGCGCTCAGCGAGCTGGCGCGACTGGAGTCGGCCTTCCTGCGTCTCGGTCAGCGGCTTGGCGAGAGCTACCAGCAGCTGCAGGAGGAGTTCGCCAAGGAATCGGCGCTGCGCGCCGAACTTGCCGAGGCCCGCGCCGAAGCCCTGCGCGCCGAAGGTGAACTCGACGCCGCGCGCGAGATCCAGATGGCGATGCTGCCCTCACGCAGTCGACTCGAGGGCTGGCCGCGACTGAGACTGGCGGCGCTGCTCGAACCGATGCGCGCGGTCGGCGGCGACTTCTTCAACGTGCTGTCAATCGATTCCGATTGCGTGGTGTTCTTCATCGGCGACGTGTCTGACAAGGGCGTCCCGGCCGCGCTGTTCATGGCGCGAACCATGACCTTGCTGGAGCCGGGCGCCGCCCGGGCGGAGACGCCAGCCGAGACCCTCCAACGGGTGGGGCGAGTGCTCGCCCAGGACAATCCCGGCGGCATGTTCGTTACCGTGCTGGTGGGCAGACTGGAGCTCGACTCGGGGCAGCTCAGCCTGGCCAGCGCGGGCCATGATCCGCCCTTGCTGCGCACCCGCGACGGCCGTGTGCAGACCGTGGCGCTTGAGACCGGACCGGCGCTGGGCTTCGAGGAAAGCGCGGAGTATCCCGAGGTGCGTCTGCGTCTGCTTCGAGGGGACTCGCTGCTGATGTTCACCGATGGTCTGAGCGAAGCGGAGGACGCGCACGCCGAAGCCTTCGGCGAAGCGCGCATCGCCGAGGTTCTGGAGGCCTTGCGTGATCCCGATCCCCAGATCTGCGTCGACGCGCTGACCGCCGCCGTGCAGCAGCACCGTCAGGCCAGCCCGGCCGACGACCTCACCTTGCTCTGCCTGCAGCGTCCGCTTGCCGGACAGGCGCAAGCCGGTGAGCTGGGCGTGCTGCCTTCGCGCGGGCTGTCGGCGCTGCCGGATCTTCTGCAGGAGCTCGAGGAAACACTGACTGATCTGGGGCTGGAGGCGGAGACCCAGCACGATGTCCGGCTGGTCGCCGAAGAGATCGTGAGCAATGCGCTCACCCACGGCTGCCACGGTGCCTCTGGGGTGGCGGTGATGGTGGGCTTCGAGCTGTGCGCTGATCGCATTCGCCTGCGCTTTGAAGACGACGGCCTGCCCTTCGATCCTCTGGCACAGAACCTGCCTGACGTCGACATGCCCATCGAAGAGCGCGGCATCGGTGGGCTGGGCGTTCTGCTGGTGCGAGAGCTGGGCCAGGACGTCCGCTACGAACGCTGCAACGGCGTGAACCGCCTCACTCTCTGGCTGCCCCGCAGCGACGTATCGCAGCCGTGACGCTCGATCCTGACCTGACCCCTGATTCCCTGCGAAACCGGACACCCACATGAACCTCGAGATCCGCATCCAGAAGACCGAGCCGACGCGCGCCCACGTATGGATCTCGGGTCGCCTCGACAGCAGCAATCACACCGATCTCGACCGTGAGCTGCAGCCCTTGCTCGACGACGTCGACCTGCAAAATCTGGTGCTCGACCTGCAGCATGTCGACTACATCAGCAGCGCCGGACTGCGCTCGATCTTCCGCGCGCGGAAGGCGCTTGGCCTTCGCGAGGGCAGGGTGCTGGTGGTGAACCCACAGCCGCAGGTGCAGAAGGTGTTCGACATCGTCAAGGCGGTGCCGGTGCGGGAGATTTTCCGCTCGGTGGAAGAGCTCGACAGCTATCTCGACCGCATTCAGGCCCGCGCGCTGGACCCCGACGCCGACTGAGCCTCGTCGAAACGCCGATCGAGAGCTGCTGCCGACCCTCTGCACCCGCAGCGAGCCCGCGCCGGCCCAGCGCATGCCTTGGCAGGTCGGCTGCGGCCCTTCCCTCGCCCGGATCCGCTGTTCGCGCCCTGCAGGGGCCTCGCAGGCGACGGATACAGGCCCGGCATTCACGCCGGCGGCGCGACAGGGGACAATGCGCGCCCCGCCATCGCACGATGCATCCGCCCCGTGAATCCAGCGCTCCACCCTCTTGCCAGCATTCCCAGCGAGCGCGACCTGGCATGGATGCGCGAGGCGCTCGCGTTGGCGGAGGCGGCGCGCGACACGCTTGGCGAGGTGCCGGTGGGCGCGGTGCTGGTCGATGCGGCCGGGCAGTGCATCGGTCGCGGCCTGAACCGCACCATCAGCGACCACGACCCGAGTGCGCATGCCGAGATCGTCGCCCTGCGCGAAGCCGGCCGCGCACAGCGCAACTATCGCCTCACCGGCAGCACGCTCTACGTCACTCTGGAGCCCTGCGCGATGTGCGCGATGGCCTTGGTCCATGCGCGCGTGGCGCGCGTGGTGTACGCCGCGGACGACCCCAAGACGGGCGCGGTTGTCAGCGTCTTCGATCTGCTGACCTCGCCGCGCCACAACCATCGCGTCGACGTCTGTCGCGGCGTGCTGGCCGACGAGTCCAGCGCGCTGCTGCGCGATTTCTTCCGCGCCCGCCGGGCGCAAACCAAGCTCTCCGAACCCAAGGACTCTTCTGCGTGAATGCCGCCATCCTGCCGCCCGACAGCCGCCTGATCTGGATCGATCTGGAAATGACCGGTCTCGACACCGACCGCGACAGCATCATCGAGATCGCCACCCTGGTGACCGACAGCGAGCTGAACGTCCTGGCTGAAGGCCCGGAGATCGCCATCCACCATCCGGTCGAGCGTCTGCAGGCGATGGACGACTGGAACCGCGACACCCACACCCGCTCTGGCCTGTGGCAGCGCGTGGTCGAGTCGCAGGTGACGATGGCCGAGGCCGAGGCGCGCACGATCGAGTTCCTGAAGCTCTGGGTGCCGGCCGGCAAGTCGCCGATGTGCGGCAACAGCATCTGCCAGGACCGCCGTTTCCTGGCGCGCGAGATGTCCTTGCTTGAGCGCTACTTCCACTACCGCAACCTCGACGTGTCGACGGTCAAGGAGCTGGCAAAGCGCTGGGCCCCGCAGGTGGCGCAGGGCCTGAAGAAGAACGGCGCGCACACGGCGCTGTCGGACATCCGCGAGTCGGTCGCCGAGCTGGCCTACTACCGCGGCTTCATGGGCGTGCTGGGTGGCGCTGCAGCGACCGGCTGAAGCCTGTCGCTCAGCCGATCAGGCTCTCGAACTCGGAGCTCAGCTCACGCGGGCTGGGCATGTCCTCCAGCAGAGCATCGTCGAGCTCCAGCGCGTCCAGCACCTGCGCGGGCAGGGTGCCGGCGATCTCGTCGGGATCCAGCCCGTTCTCATCGCAGCGGGCGCGCCACGCGGCGACATGGATGACGGCCGCCAAGCGATCGAACTCGGCCAGCTCCAGCGGCTCGTTCCAGGCCAGGAGTGCGGCCGAGTAGACGCCCGGGAAGCGCCACAGCTCGGCCAGACGAGCGCCGACCTGCGGGAAGCTGTAGCCGAAGGAGTGACGCTCGACATCGCTGCGGCGTGGGTCGAAGCCGCCGGCCACGCGTGAGACAGCGAGCATCTTTTCGGGCATGGCCGCATGCATGACCAGCTGGCCGATCGCGTGCATCAGGCCGACGGTGAAGGCCTGGTTCGGATCGACGCCGGCAGGCTTGGCCAGCCAGCGGCCGATCACCGCGGCCTTCAGGCTGTAGCGCCAGAACGCGGCGAGGTCGAGGCCCGGAATCGGACGGAAGCTGCTGGTCAGGCCCGCACTGATCACCAGGGTGCGCACGGTCGAAAAGCCCAGCATGCGCAGGGCGTCGTCAATCGTCCCGATCGGCCGCGGCGGATGGTAGTAGGCCGAGTTCGCAAGCCGCAGCAAACGCGCCGACAGGACCGGGTCGGCCGCGATCTTCGGCGCGAGTTCGCCGATCATCACGTTGTCGTCGTCGAGGCTGCTGATCAACTCCTGGACCACCTTGGGTACCGTGGGCAGGGCACTGGCGTGGTCGAAGAGAGCGTCGAACTGCATGCAGGACTCCGGCGGATCACGGGGTGGCAGGCCGGCGAGTCTAATCCGTACGCGCCTCGTCTGCCTCCGTCCCGCTGAATTCTGCGGCGCTCGCCGACGACGTCGCCGATTCTGTGATCACAGCTGCGCTCCGCACGCGGATTCAGGGCAACCTGGATCACGTCCGGCGCGAACGGGATTCGCTTCCGCGGGATCCGTCTTCGCTCGATCAATGCGCGCGCGGGAAACCCTGCTCAGACGGTCAGATCGATCTGCTGCACTGCGCCGGCAGTGGCCGCCGTGCTCAGGTACAGCCCGGTGCTACGCACTTGACCCAGGTCGCTGTTGTTGGCGCCGCGCAGATCGAAGGCGCTGCTGATCGGGCGCAGGCTGATCGCCGCCACGCCGGCTTCTTCCAGCGTCAACAGCTGGCCGCCGCTGCGGCGTTGGTCTTCTTCGCGCGAGCGGTTTCCGGTTTCCGGTGCGGTGGGATCGGGCATCCACACCCGCAGCCGGCCGAAAATCGTATCGCCCGAGTCGATCCAGCCATTGCCATCGGAATCGAAGGCCAGCAGTTCGCCGAAGCCATCGCCGGTCTTCGCCCCGAACAGCTCGCGGCCGTCGTTGACGCGGCCGTCGGCGTTACGGTCGAAGGCAAGGAAGCCGCTGCCCGAGCGCAGCATCGGCAGGGCCTCGGTCTGGCCGTCGGCATCAAGGTCGAACTCGAAACGCTGATCGCCAAGCTGGGCGGCGCGCCCGTCGAAGTTGATCACCAGCGGATCCTTGCGCTGGGCCGCAGCGCCGGCCTGGAGGCGCAGCTCGACGGTCTCGCTGAAGGCGCGTTCCATCGAGAGGTTCAACGCAAAGCGGATGCGCGCGCCATCCGCGGTCAGCACCTCGCCCTGCGCGCTGACGCTGGTGCGCTCGTACTCGCTGCGGGTGGCGCGGAGCTGGTAGTCCACGCTGAAGCCGGGGTCGCTCTGGGCGGACGCGGCCGACGGACCTGACGACGTCGGCGGCGCTGTGAGCGCGGGGTCTTCTGTCGCCGTAGCATTGAGCTGGCTCGCATCGAACAGCTTCACCGGCCGTCCGGTCAGGGTTTCGATCAGGCGGATCAGCAGGCCGAGATTGGGATCGTTACGCGCGCCGGCCTCGTCGGTGGCAGCGACTTCCTCAGGCGCGAGCAGCGGCGATTCGCTTGCGCCCACCTGCAGGGCGAGCTCTCGGCCGCGCGCCGACAGCTCTATCTCTGGCCGGGCCAGCGGGGGTGGGCCGATGCGCAGTTCCAGACGCTCCTGGCGGGTTTCCGATTGACGGAACTCGCGTGCGGAGGCGAGCTGCAGTTCGGTGGCAACGATGCGCATGGCCGTTCTCCTCTGGTCTGCGGAGTTGGAGTTCCGCTGGACGGAGTAGCGGCGAGGACTTCGGAAACTTTAGCCCGGCAACTCGGTATCGCGCGCGCTGGCGCTGCTAGGCTTCGTGGCTGAGTCCTCTCATGGATGCCTGGATGAGCCCGAGTCCTCTGGTCGATCTCCGCAATCAGCACTTCATGCTCAACCAGGTGCTCGATCTGCCGGCCCTGCTGCGCCTGCCGACGTTCGCCGAGCACAGCGAGGACTCGGTGGTGGCCGTGCTTGAAGCCGCTCACACGCTGGCGGCGGAAGTCTTCCTGCCGCAGGCCGCCGAGGCCGACCGCGATGAGCCGCGCTTCGTCGATGGCGAAGTGCTGCTGCCGGCCTCCACCCGCGAGGTGACCCGGGCCTATGCCGAAGGCGGCTTCAATGCCGCCGCCGCGCCCACCGACCATGGCGGCCTCGGCTTGCCCTACACGGTGGCGCTGGCCGCCGACGGCCTGTTCATGGGTGCCAACACGGCCGCGGCGGGCTACGGCCTGCTGACGCGCGGTGCCGCGCATCTGCTGCTGGCCCACGGTACGCCCGAGCAGATCCGCCGCTACGCCGAGCCACTGCTGGCGGGCCGCTTCTTCGGCACGATGTGTCTGTCCGAGCCGCAGGCCGGCAGCTCGCTGGGCGATATCCGCACCCGTGCGATTGCGCAGGCCGACGGCAGCTATCGCCTCGAAGGCCAGAAGATGTGGATCTCCAGCGGCGAGCACACGCTGGGCGAGAGCATCATCCACCTCGTGCTGGCGCGTATCGAAGGCGCACCGGCCGGCACCCGCGGCATCAGCCTGTTCGCGGTGCCCCGCAACCACATCGGCGCCGATGGTCAGGTGGGCGAACGCAACGACGTGCAGCTGGCCGGCTTGAACCACAAGCTGGGTCAGCGGGGCATCGTCAACACCGTGCTCAAGTTCGGCGAACGCGGCGAGTGTGTGGCGGAGCTGGTCGGCAAGCCGCATCAGGGGCTCGCGGCGATGTTCCACATGATGAACGAGGCCCGGATTGGCGTCGGCATCGGCGCGATCATGCTCGCCTACCGCGGCTATCTGTACGCGCTGCAGTACGCCCGCGAGCGCCTGCAGGGGCGGCCGATCGACAACCGCGACCCGGAGTCCAAGCCCGTCGCCATCATCGAGCACGCCGACGTGCGTCGCCTGCTGCTGCGCCAGCGCGCCCTGGTCGAAGGCGGCTACGCGCTCTGCCTGTATGCAGCCAGCCTGGTCGATCTGAAAGCTCACGCAGTGAACGAAAGCGAAGAGGCCGTCCGTCTGCTCGATCTGCTGACGCCCATCGTCAAGGGCTGGTGCTCGGAGTTCGGCGTGCAGGCCTCGGACCACGCGATCCAGGTACTCGGGGGTTACGGCTACACCCGCGAATATCCGGTCGAGCAGCTCTGGCGCGACAACCGCCTCAATCCGATCCATGAAGGCACCAACGGCATTCAGGCCATTGACCTGCTGGCACGCAAGGCGCTGGCGGAGCAGGGGGCGGCGCTACGTCTGCTGGGCCAGCGCATCGAAGCCACCCTGGCTGAAGCAGCCGAGCTTCCCGAGTGGGTCGATGCGACCGTGATGCTGCGCGTGCTGATGCAGAAAGTCGGCGTCGCCGCCGCCGGGGTGGCTTCGCGCATGCAGCGCGGTGAAGCCGGATTGGCGCTCGCCAACGCCAGCCACTATCTGCATGCCGCCGGTCATGCGGTGGTGGGCTGGCTGTGGCTGCGCCAGGCCCTGGCCGCTCAGAAGCTTCTCTATGCGGGTCAGGGCGACGCCGATTTCCTGAAGGGCAAACTGCAAACCTGCCGCTACTTTCTGGCTCAGGAGCTGCCCACCGCGATGCACGCGATTGGGCTGGTGGCGGGCTTCGAGGATTCGTTCTTCGCCATGCGAACCGAGTGGTTCTAGCGCACCACGGATCAAGCCCTTCCAGAGCTTGATCCGTGCTCGCGAGTGCGGCGTCGAGGCCATCGCTTCCGCGGGTTCAAGCACGGCCTGATCGAACCGGCGAGACGCTGTGGCTTCAGGCGTTGGGGTTGTGGCGCCGCATGACGCGCTGCTTGTCACGCTGCCAGTCGCGCTCCTTGCTGGCGGCGCGCTTGTCGTGTTCCTTCTTGCCTTCGGCAAGGGCGACTTCGCACTTCACCCGGTTGTTCTTCCAGTACAGGGCGGTGGGGATCAGGGTGTAGCCCTCTCGCTCGACTGCGCCGATCAGCTTGTTGATCTCGCGCTTGTGCAGCAGCAGCTTGCGCGTGCGGCGGTCGTCCGCCAGCACATGGGTCGAGGCTGAGTTGAGCGGCGTGATCTGGGCACCGAACAGGAATATCTCGCCGCCACGCACGATGGCGTAGCTCTCGTTGAAGCTGATCCGCCCCGCGCGCAAGGCCTTGACCTCCCAGCCCTGCAGCTCGATGCCGGCCTCATAGCGGTCCTCCAGCTTGAAGTCGAAGCGCGCCTTTTTGTTGAGGGCGATCGTGCCGCTTCCGCTATCCTTGCTTTTCTTCTTGCTCATGGCCTGGTCCCACGCTCGAACCCGCGATTGTGGCGCAGGTGGGCGGCTACGGCGAGCCCCATGCAGTCCGGCCTTCACTTCAGCGCATCGCTCATGACCCAGATCGCCCGCAGCGCGCTCGTGCGCCGACCCGCCGCGCACATGTTCGACCTGGTCAACGAGGTCGAGGCGTATCCGCAGCGGTTCGGCTGGTGCGAAGCCGCGCGCATCATCGAGCGCAGCGACACCGAGATGCTGGCCCGGCTGGACCTGAAGCTGGGTGGGCTGCGCACCGCCTTCACCACGCGCAACCGCTTGCTGCGGCCGCAGCGTATCGAGCTGCAGCTCGTCGAAGGCCCGTTCACCAAGCTGGCCGGCTCCTGGGTTTTCACCGCCCTGGCCGAAGACGCCAGCAAAGTGGAGCTGAGTCTGAGCTTCGAAACCGCCGGCCGGCTGGTCGGCAGCGCGCTGGCACTTGGGTTTCAAGCGCTGGCGGACCGCATGGTGGATGACTTCGTGCGCGAGGCGCAGCGTCATGGCGGCTGAGCCCGCGGGCACCAGCGCCCATCCAACACTGGCACCCGCCGGCGCGCCCCTGTCGCCCGCGCCCAACGCCGAGACAATCCGCGTGGAAGTGACGTACGCCCGACCCGAGCGCGCCTGGCGGGTGAGTCTGACCCTGCCCGCAGGCACCACCGCGCTGCAGGCCTTCGAAGCTTCGGGCCTGCGTGTTCGGGTGGTCGAGCTGGCTCGGTCCGAACCCGATCTGGGTGTCTTCGCCCAGGCTGTCGGGCCGGGCCATGTGCTTCGCGACGGCGACCGCGTCGAGGTCTACAGGCCTTTGCTGATCGATCCGAAAGACGCCCGCCGCAAGCGCGCGGCGCAGACCTGATCGGCAGCTGCCCGCGGGCTGAGCGAGCTAAGCCGCGGAGTGCGTTTCGGCGAACCCACCTACAGCGCGCCGCTTGGCTGCGCGCGTGAGCGCTTTCGGTCGCCGCAGGCGAAGCGGCTCCGGCTGTGCGGCGCAGGCTTCTACGCCAAGTCTGATCAACGCCCTCCCGGAGTTGATCAGACGGCGCGGGTCTGGACTCACTCACGCTGGATCCAGCACGTGCGTGCTCGATCCGGGAGCGCGCCGTCCCTAGCGGCTGCGAACAGCGGCGAGGCGAAGCGCCCGCCACAGCCCCACGGCAACCACGCCAAGGCAGGCAATCGCGAGCACGCTGCCCCAGAACCAGTGGCTGAAGCCGAGCGCCTCGGCAATCTGCGCTGTGTCCGAGGGCAGAGCTCCTGCGCCAGTCACGGCGCCTGCGCTGAAGAGATAGTCCATGCGCGAAAAGGCCGACAGGCTCATTTCGACGCCGAGAAATGCGGCCACGGCGTAGAGCGTGCGCTCGTCGCCACGCCATGCGATCAGGGCGAGGCCCACGCAGAGGGCGGTGACGAAGCCCAGCGCGAACAGGTTTCGCACCCACAGGAGCAGGGCGAGCGCGAGAAAGGCCGCGAGGAGGATCAGCAGAAGGCGGATGGCGTAGCGGTGTCCCAGCGCTACAAACAGGGCGAGGCCCGCCAGCGGCGCGCCCAGCGGCCCGGCTGCTGCGATAAGAGCCCGGTCGAACGCCGAGTAGACGCCGCGATGGACTGCGACACCGGAGCCATCGGGATAGATCGCGAGTTGCACAAGTTCGCCGCCCAGGGCCAGCGCGGCCAGGCCGTGGCCCAGCTCGTGAAACAGAGTGCCCAGCCAGACCAGCGGTCGTGCCAGCCAGCCGAACTGCGGCGACCAGGCATCGAGAGCGAACAGGCACAGCGAAATCAGACCTGCGCCCCAGATCCAGGGCGCCGGCGATACCTGCGCGGCAGGCTCAGGCGGTGTGGCGGTCAATAGAGCTACCCCAAGCGCTGGGTCGGTGGCCGCCAGAACATCCTCCGGCCGGCGTGAGCGCGATTCTGGGGCAGGCCGGGCCCAAAAGAAAAACGGGAAGCCCCTGAACGCGGGCTTCCCGGGAACGAGCCCGCGGCCCTCCGATCACGGAGGGTCGCGGGCGGGATACGCAAATGCCGCAAGCAAACGAGGGGTAGCGTGAAGCGGAGTTACAGGCCGGCGATGGTTGCGCTCGACCAGTTGCGGTAGGCCGCGCCGTTGGGGCTCTGATCGGCGCGCAGCCTGAGGCCGATCGTCTGATAGAGCTCCGACTGCGTGCGCCCACCGGCATCCACGACCCGGCCACCAGTGATACCGCCACCTGCGACCAGCATCGGCACATTGCTGTTGCCGTGCGAGTCGGCGTCGCCCATGTCCGATACCTGGGTCACGATCGTGGTCGGCAGCAGGCCACGCGCGTCGAAGCGCTCCAGCAGGTGACGGGTCAGGCTGGCCATGTAGGCGATGTCGTCGTGGTAGGCCTGCGGGTTGTTGCCCTGGTTGTGGTGCGACTGGTGCGATTCGCGGCCCAGCACGTCCAGGAAATGGTTGTGCGAGTCGGATCCGAACGCGACCGACACCGAGGCGGTCAGGTTGCAGCTGAGTGCGAGCGCCGCGATTTCGGCCTGCAGCTTGGCCGTGGCGTCGAAGCCAGTCACCGCGGTGTTCGGCGGCTGCGGGCAGGAGCCGCTAGGCGGCGGCGTGCTGCCGCCGCTGTCGAGGGTCCGCTCGATTTCGCGGATCGCGGTGAAGTGGCTGTCCAGCTTCTGCAACTCGTGCTGGCCCAGCTTGGTGCGCAGGCTGTTGATGGCAGCGAAGTGCAGATCCACCACCGAGCGCCGCGGCGGCGTGCCGCCGCCGGTGTTGGTACCGCCGCCCGCGAACAGGATGTCCAGGGCTGCGCGCGGGCTGGTGATGGTCGGCTTGCCGGCGTTGCCTTCGCGACTGAGGTTGGATTCGGCCGTCGTGCCCAAGTTGAGGTAGCGCACCGGGAAGTTGGCGCCGATGGTGCGGCCCAGGTTCACGTCGAAGCTGTCCTGCGACCAGCTGCCGTTGTTGAAGCGGTGGAACATCACGCCGTGGCCCGCACCGCTGAGCGATGCGTTACGAATCATGGCGATGCGGCTGAACTGGGTCTGCAGCGGTGCCGACTGGATCGGCAGGGTGGAGCCATTGGCGAACCAGCGGGTGGGATGACAGCCGCCGCCGGAGAAGACCAGGCAGTGCTTGTTCGGCACTGCAGACTGGGCTTCCGAGGTGCGCGCCAGCATGACGCCGGCGAGCACGCTGGAGGCCTTGATCAAGCTGGCAGAGATGCCAGCCTGGCCAATCAGGCGAAGAAAGCTGCGGCGCTCTTTGTCGAAGCAGTCCGTGTGTTTCATTCTGCTCACTCCAAATCGTTGTGTGGACGTGTCGGGAGGAGAGGGCGCGCTTAGCGCGCCCACTCCTTGCGATACATCACGGATTGCAGGGCGGGGATCTCTTCCAGCATCGCGCGCGGGCCGCGGTTCACGAGCACGTCGCGCAGGTTGCCGACGTTGCAGCGGTAAGCCGCTTCTTCCTGTTCGCTGATGCGGGCGTAGCCGACATCGCGATCGGAGTCGATCAGGAAGATCGTGTGGATGCCCGAGCTGTAGCTGACGAACTGGGTGGCGAGACAGGTCTGTGCCAGGCCCGACACCTTCGGGTCTTCCACGATCTTGGTCACCAGGCTGACGCCACCGTTGAAGGTGATCGCCGGCGAGTTGATGACGCGATCCGGATCGCCCAGGAACTGCAGCTGCGGGAAGGGCGAGAAGAACGTGCCGCTGGCGTTGATCGGGTTGTTGCGCGCGTCCGTGGTGCGGATGCGGCCCACAGCGTCGAAGTTCTCCAGGCCACCGCCCAGCGGGTTGATGATCTCGGCGTGGCACTCCGAGCAGCTGGTGCCCATCGTGATGCGGTCGTAGATCATGCGCTGGGTGGTGCGCGGGTTGTTGAAGAACTCGCGGTCCTGCGCGGCCAGGGCTTCGCGATCCAGGCTGACGCCCGAGGGCGGTTCCGGGATGTCCTGACACATCAGACGGCGCCGCAGGGCCACCGCACGCGTCACCAGGTTCGACTCGGTGTTGGTGGCATAGCGCGACAGGAAAGCACCCGACATCAGGATGCCGCCGCGGTCGTTGGTCGCCGTGCGCACGAAACCGTCGGCGTCCGCACCCGCGCCAGTGAAGGGCAGCCCGTACAGGGTCGCCAGACGCTGGTTGACGTGGGTGTAGGCCGGCTTGTACAGGGTCGCGAAGGTCGCGGTGGAGTCGAGCATGCCCTGCGAGAAGTTCTTGCCCAGCTCAAGCTTCATGTCGTTCGCCAGCTGCGCGAAGTTCGGGAAGCCCGTCTTTTCCTTGATCTCCAGCTGCTCGGTGCCGATCCAGCGGTTAACGAAGTTGGTCAGCAAGGCGCGCGCCTGCGGGGTGTTGAGCAGGGTGGCTGCGTGCTGGCGCACACCCGCCGGCGTATCCAGTTCACCGCGTCCGGCGGCGGCCAGCAGTGCAGCGCTGGGCGTCGTGCCGACAAAGGTGTAGCTGAGGTAGGTCGCCATCTCGTAGCCGGTGAGCTTGTAGACATCACCCACGCGCTCGCCCAGCTCGGAGCGGTACAGGAACTGCGGCGACGAGAGCATGCCCGCCAGCGCCACCTTCATGCCTTCGGCCGGCGTGCGTCCGCCCGTCGTGCCCTGTGCCACGGCGAGGTAGGTGGTGCGCTCGTCGGTGGTCAGCGGACGACGGAAGATGCGCGGGGCCAGGTCGGTCACCAGACGGTTGGCGCAATTGGCGTCCGGGTTGCAGGACAGCACTGCGTTCCAGCGGGTGGCCACGTTGTCGGCGATGCGCTCCGCGGTGGTGATGTAGCTGGTGTAGCGGGTGCGGTCGACAAGCAGGGTGTTGTTGCTGAGGAAGGTGCCGGCGTTGAAGTCATCCGGCAGACGCGAGGTCACGTCCTCGGTGTAGCCCACCAGATCGCCCACCGAACGCTGGTACTCGAGCTTGGTCAGCAGACGCAGCGTGCGCTGGCCATAGGCCTGGTTCGGCGTGGGGCAGGTGAAGTACTCGACCGGATGGTCGGGGATACCGTCGGACGGACGACGCCAGGTCATGATGTAGGCGGCGATGTCTTCCGCGCACTCACCCACGCAGGACTGCGGGTTGCCCTGCGGCATCCAGCGCTCGATGAAGTCCTTCAGCGAACGATCCTGGGTGTCCTGGCTGTGGCGGTACGAAGACCGGTTCGGGTTCAGGCGCGAGATCACCAGGGCACCCGTTGCATCACGCTCGCCGTCCACGCCGTGGCAGGCAACGCAGCCCTGCGAGTTGTAGAGCGCGGCGCCGCGGGCGGCGTTGCCGGGACCGCTGCTGCTCGACGAGCTGGAGCTGGACGAGCTCGACGACGAGGAGCTGGACGACGAGGAGCTGCTGCTCGACGAGCTGCTCGAGCTGCTGGAGGACGCGTTGCCGCTGTAGACCACCGAAGTGGGCATGCTTGCCGCAGACGGCACGCTGCCGCTGTAGCTGATCAGCTTGTACTCGTAGTTACCGTTGCTGCCGAGCAGACGCTCGACGAAGGCGCGGGCGCTGACTGCGAGGTTGCCCTGCGTGGTCCAGCGATTGTCCGGCCCGCGACGACGCACGAGCACGCCCGAGGTGCCGGTACCGCCCTGCGTCCACGCCAGCGACACGTTGCCGGTGCTTTGCACGACGCTGCCAGTCAAGCCTTCAGGCGCTGAGGGCTGGCCGGGCAGGGCCGTCGGCGGTTCACTGGTCGGGTTGTCGCGGGTCAGGAAGACCTTGAAGTAGACCGGCACACGCTCACCGATCGAACCGAGGCCAGCCACCGAGCGCAGCGCTTCGATACCGGCATCCAGATCGTAGTCGCCCGCGTTGACCAGGATCGGACGACGCGGAGACACGCTGTAGCGAGTCGCGCTGTGCTTCACCATCACCGCATCGAAGGTCACGTTGCGGCTGACCGCGTGCAGCATCAGGGTGCCGGTGACCGGCTGCACGGCGATCCCGCCGACCGGCAAGGCCTCAAGCGCGGCCAGATTCAGCTGGGTCGTGAAGTGCAGGTTGGGCAGATACGCCGTTTCGAACAGCAGGTTCTGCATGCGCGTGTTGCGGATCTCGATCCCCGTCGAGATGCTGGTCAGGGGAATCGTCAGCACCGCCGCACCCGCAGCCGACACCGTTCCGCTCATCTGCGAGAAGGTGTGGGTTTCCGCGTTGTCGATGTTCTTCTTCGACACGAAATGCAGGGTGGACTGGGTTCCATCGACCAGCCACTGGGCGCCCGTGCCACCGCAGTTCACGCCGTTCACGCTGAACGTGGTGGGCACTTGTGCGGCCGGGTTGTTGACGATGAAGCCGAAGTTGGCGCTGCCGCCCGCGGCCAGCTGGCCGTTGTAGTTGGCATTGCGCACGCACACGCGATTGCCATTGGCGGTGAACACGCCGTCCCACAGGTTCGCGATGGTCTCGTTACCCGAGAAGGTCCAGCAGACTTCCCAGCTGTTGGTGGCCGCACCCGTGTTGGTGACGCTGACCGCCACCTGGGCGCCCGCAGGCCAGCTGTTGACGGTGCGGTAGTTGACGCTGCACGCGCTCTGCGCGGAAGCGGCTGACGGCGTCAGCAGGCTCACGGCAGAAGCGAGGACGACGCCGGTCAAGATCAGAGCTTTGGTTCTCATGATGTTTGCCTCGTCCAGTTAGCGCGCGTTGAACGCGAACGAAAAATCGACAGCGACAGCCGAGCTGATCGAGACCAGATTGACGATCGCACGCAGTCGCTCCACGCCGTCGACCATTCCGAAGTCAGCGGCTTTGGCGATCACTGGCGCCATGCTCTGGACGAGCACACGCGAGTTCGTCAGACGCTGAATCGAAACGCGCGTGGTGAAGCTCTTCTCCACGCCGTGCAGGTTCACGCGGGCGGTGATGTCCGCCTGGGTCGATTGGCCGGCGCTCAGCGAGTTCAGCAGCGCCGTGGGAACGGCTACCTGGATGCGAGCGGTCGGGTGGGTGCCGGTTTCGAACAGCAGTTCACGCATACGCTGATCGCGCAGCATCACGCCGGAGTTGATGCTGTTCATGTCGATCGTCACCACGGCAACGCCGTCGTTGCCGATCGATCCGGTCAAGGTGTTGAACGTGTGCACTTCGACGTTGTGCAGGTTCTTCGTGGTGACGAAGTTCAGGAACGAAGCCGTGCTGTCGAGCAGCCAAGCCGCCTGTGCCGGGGCCGACGAGGACGAGGAACTCGAACTGCTGGAGCTGCTGGAGCTGCTGCTTGAGCTGGAGCTGCTGGAAACGCTGCTCGAGCTTGAGCTGCTGCTCGAGCTCGAACTGGACGAAGAGCTGCTGGAGCTTGAAGAGGAGCTGCTGCTCGAAGTCGCGTTGCCGCACACCCCGCCCGTGATCTGCGGGATCTCGGCCGCCGCGGGGCCCTTGCTGCCCTGCACGCCGAACTCGATGGACCGGTTGGGCTGAATCGTGCGGTTCCAGCTGAGGTTGGTCGCCGTGTAGGGGTTGGTTCCGCTGAACGTCGCGTTCCAGTTGCTGGTCATGCGATTGTCGCCGGCATAGCGCCAGCTCACCGTCCAACCGTCAATGGGAGTGGTCCGGGTATTGGTAATGCGGACGTTTGCGGTGAAGCCGTTGTTCCACTGCGCGGTGACGATGTATTCGCAGCGCGCCAATGCGTTGCCGGAACAGGCAACTCCCATCAGCGCGAGCAGCCAGGGTCGCAAGACCCTGGCGTATTTCCTTTGTCCCGCCATTGCCGAGGCAGTGGCTCCATACGTTTTCATGTTGGGCTCCTTCTGAAGTTCAGAGTTTGCGGCCGGTTGGGTGCTGGTCTGACAGGGTGTTTCTTATTATTGGGCGAAGCCGGGAACGTCTTTCTTATCGCTATGGTTGCTGCGTGTCTCAGTGAATTCTTCTCAGTACTGCGGCTCTCAACTGGGTGAATCCGGACGCCGATTGCGGCAGCCGCTGACTCGCCGGTTTGGCTCTGGCGAAGCCGTGGATGAATACCAGCCCCGCGACGCAGGCCGGCATCAGCAGACTCAAATACAGATACATGACGCCATCGAATTGCACGGTGTGGTTCCACGGCCGAGCGACGCCGAGGTAGCAGGCGAACAGCCAGGAAACCGTGGACACGGCGCCGGTCGCTACGACCGCACTCTTTTCCAGAAAGGGCAGACCGACGACACCCGTCGCCGACACCACACGGGGAAAGCTGTAGGAGTGGAGAAGCGCGCCATTGGCAGTCAGCACGACCACCACGGCAATCTTGGCCCAAAGCTTCTGGTTGGCCAGATAGTTGGGGTCGTTCCAGGCCCCGACCGCGACCAGGATGATCCCCGACGCCCAGAGCGCGCCGAGAGCGCATTGGATGATCTGGGCGGCACGCTTCAGGTCCTTGACTGCGCCGATGTTGAGACGGCGCCCGCCAAGCTTGGAGAGTTCCAGGTCCTGCATCAGGAGGACGCCGACCGCGATGCAGGCGGCGATGAGGTGGCTATAGACGATGAGTGTATGCATGGGTCCGTTCGCATCCTTCGGTCGCACGTCGGGGAAGGGCGTAGACTCGTTCGGGTTAGGATTCTTTGGGCCAGACAATCCCGTTGACGCGGGGGTGCCCGCGCGCTGGTTTTGCATTGGTCTTTTTTTGCTGCCTGTGCAGGCTGACGAGCGGCTTCCAGCCGAACCTGCATTCGCCCACGACTCCCCCGTAGTGGGCGTTAAGAACTGTTACACGGTTTGCAGACACTCGCAACGCGCGGATTTCTTTTTTGCTTCTCCGGTCACACTATGTCAGCGGTGTCATGCGATGCGGAGCACGCTTGTTCAGGGTTCTGCCGAAGTGGTATGCAAGCGGTAAGCGCCCCAAACGGACACTGTGTCGCGGCGTCGTGTCGGCCCGCATCGACGCCGGCCAAGCACGCGTTCCAGCGCTGGGGTGAGGCCCGGCCAGGGGCGTCATCGGGCCCTCGAGCCTGAGCAGAGCCCCCGCGCTCATCCAGGGCACCGCTCATGAAGCCAATCGCGTGGCCCGGAGCGGACGAGCAGGTCTCCGGGGGAAAGTGGTCCATGTTCAAGCGGGTGCGAAGACGGGATCAGCGCCTTGCGTCACCCGCGGCCTCCAGGGCAAGGCCGAGCAAGAGTTCGGCTCGCGAGTCCGCATCGACACGCGGCGCGACGGACAAAGCATGCGCGCGCTTGTACGTTGGGTTCGCGTGGGGTATTGCAATTCGTGCGTGATAGGCAGCACACTTTTCAACAGCGAGATTATTCATCCGTGTTGCGACGCGGGCGCCTTATCGCGGCGCCTCGCTCGCCATCGCGCTGTCATGAGCACCCTTCATCTTCGCGAGGGGCAGACGACATCGCCCACGGGGCGTTCACCCTCCTCGAATCTGGGGGGATCGGAACAGGCAGCGAAAACTCTCTGAGGGGGCTCGGCAGGTTTTCGCGCTTTGGGCGGCAAAGGGGGAGTGTCGTGAGGCGACGACTCCGGGGGATGGGCGTGCCGCGCCCATCGGATGCATTCCGCGCGCCGAGCCTTTCGCCGGCGCACAACGCAGGATTTCGCCCGTGGCTCAGCCAGAGCGCTCCATCCTTTACGCTGCTCGTCGTTGGGCGGCTCTCGCCTTGCTGGCTTGGGCTGCGCCCGTGTGGGCCCAGGCCGACCTGGGAGACTCGGTCTTCAGCGGTCCGACCACCTACACCCCTGGCAACGCCGCCGCTTCCACCTACACACTGGTGGTGAACAACCGCGGCAATGCGGCCAACACGCCGACCATCACCACCAGCTTTCCGCCCGGGGTCACCCTCACCTGGACCTGCAGCGCCGTTGGCGCGGGCAGCAGCTGTGCGAACTCCAGTGGCAACGGCAACCTCAACCGCAGCGCGGATGTCGTGGGCGCACGCGCCAGCAGCACAGATGGCGAGCTGAGTTACACGATCACCGCCCGCTATGCCTCATCGATGACCGCGAGCCCGCTGGTGGTGCCGGCGGTAGTGACGCCCGGAGGTGGAAGCCCGCTGAACCTGTCGGCCAGCAGCACGCGCAACCTGCGTAGCGACCTGTCGGTAGTGAAGACGGCTTCGGCCACCACCTACAGCGCGCCGACCAGCCTGAGCTACACGGTAGTCGTCGCCAACACCGGCCCCAGCGATGTGACCGCTGCCACCTTGACCGATACCGCGCCTGCAGGCGCCAGCTTTGGCACGCGCAGCTGCACCGCGTCGGGCGGCGCGACCTGCCCCGCAGCCGGCAGCGGCAACCTCAACCTGGACCTCGATATTCCGGCCGGGGGCAGCCTCAGCTTCGGCATTCCCGCCAGCATCGCCGCCGGGATTCAGTCCGACCCGCTGACCAATACGGCGAGCATCGCCGCCCCCGCGGGCACTACGGATCCGACCCCAGGCAACAACAGCGGCGGCGCCAGTCTCGCCTTGGTGAAGGCCGATCTGGCCGTGGTGTTCGTGCCGGCGTCGCCGGTCGGCAACCCCAGCGCCACCTACACGCCGGGTAGCACTGGCAACACCCTGGACATTCGCGTCACCAACAACGGCAATTTCGCGAGCACAGGGTCGCGGCTGAGCGTGACCCTGCCGCCGCAGGTCAATGCGGCGACGCTGTCCTGCGTGGCGCTGGGCAGCTGCACGGCGGACTCCGGCACGGGTACGCTGGCCGTGGACCTGGGTAGCCTGGCCAGCGGCACCAGTCTCACTGCACGGCTGAGCCTCGACTACCCCAGCGATGCAAGCGCCAGCAGCATCGACATCGCCGCAGCGATCGCTGGCAACCAGCCGGATCTGGTCACGGGCAACAACAGCAGCACCTGGCGCGCCAGCCTGCGTCGGCAGGTGCGGATCGGTCTCAGCAAGACCAGCTCGTCCGCCGCGCTCAATCCTGGCGGAGCGCTGACCTACGACATCACCGTGACCAATCTTGGCCCGAGCGATGTGGGCAATGTCGAGGGCGACACCGGGATCCTGCTGAGCGACACCTTGTCAGGCCAGCTCGGCCGCAACCTAGCCGCCGGCGCCTGCAGCAACAATGGCCAGACCACGCCCTGCTGGCGCTATTGTCCGGACGACGGCGGCAGCGTCTCCTCGCTGACGCCGGAGTCCTGCACGGTCGAGCTGATCGAGGGCGATGGTTCTTTCGCCGACCAGGGGTTCCTGCTGCGCGCCGGCAGCAGCAGCACGCTCAAGGTCTTCGCCACGGTCGGAGCCAACGCCAGAGGCAGTCTGCTCAACGATGCGCTGGCGCGGGTCCAGTCCGGGCTGGGGGTCAGCGACCAGAGCGAGGGCAACTGTGCGTTGAGCGGCTCGAACACGGTCTGCGCCCGCAGCACGGTGGACGTGCAGGCCAGCACCGACATCGAGGTGACGGTCAGCGATGGTGCGACGTCTGCCGTACCGGGTGTGGATCACGCCTATACCGTTGTGGTGCGAAACAACGGCACCCTGACCGCGAACAACGTCAATCTGCAGACTGCGCTTCCCATCCTCGCAAACGATGGCGACGCGGGTTTTGTGGCGGGTAGCGCGCGCTGGCAGTGTCGCGCTTTCGACGGGGCGTGCTGCACGACCAACAGCAGCGTCTGCGGCACGACCGGGCCGACCCCAGCCATCAGCGCCGCCAGCATCAACGAGGGCGTCGATCTGCCGCCACAGTCGCGGGTCGAGTTCAGCCTGAGCGGACGCCTCGACCCCAGCGCGTTGGGCACGCTCGCAGTCAGCGCCGAAGCGGCGACGCCAGCTGGCCTGATCGACAGCGTCCCGGCCAACAACCTGCGCAGCGATGCCGACACTGTGTTGGTGCCTAGCGCCGATCTCAGTGTCAGCAAGGTGCTGGACGGGGTCGAGCCGAGCAGTGGAGCTGCCAACGGCGCTCCGTTCACCCTCGACTACCGCATTCAGGTCAGCAATGCGGGGCCCAGCGTGGCGCGCGCCGCGACCTTGACGGATGACCTGGGGAGCCTGCTGCTGGACAGCAGCACCGGCGTCTGGAACTGCAGCGTGGTGGAAGCGGCCGGCCTGACCGGCTGCGTCGCGCCTGGTAGCGGCACGGGTCCGATAAGCCAAGGGCTTCGGCTGGATCCGGGCGGTGTGGTGCAGATCGATCTGAGTGTGAGAACCACGGCAATCGCCAGCGGCGAGGTGGTCAACACGGCGTCGGTCACGTCGGCGGCCGGCAGCGCCTCGGCCACTGCCGTGTCGGGCCTTACCGGCGTCTCGGCGCTGTCGATCGCACTCACCGATGGTCGCAGCGAGGCTATTCCCGGTACGCCCACCAGCTATTCGATCCGGGTCCGCAACGATGGGCCTGACGACGCCTTCGGCGCAGGTGTGTCCGCGCTGTTCCCGTCCTCGCTGGAAAACGTGTCCTGGAGCTGTTCGGCGATCACCCCGATCCCGGGCGACCTGAGCTTCGGCAACTTCGGCGGGCTGCAGAACCAGAAAGCGGTCGCGTTGGCTATGAGCGAAAGCGGTGAGCAGGTCTACCTCGCGCTGCCGGAGTTGAACGCGATCCAGGTGATCGCACGCAATGCCGTGCCCGGGCAGGGCTTTGGTGAGCTCAGCGTGCTCGAGACCGAAACCAATGGCGCCAACGACCCCGGCGACAGCGGCGCGGCGGTGGCTGGACTGCTCAATCCCATCGATCTCAGCCTCAGCCCCGACGGCTCGCTGCTGGTCGTGCTCACGCGGCCGGCCAGCGGGCCGACTCTGCCGTCCCTGGTCAGCTTCACTCGGGTCAGCAATCCAGCCGATCCGGCCTTTGGTCGCCTGTCCTATGCCGGAACTCTCGCCACCGGCGTGCCAGCGCAGGCGCGGCGCATCGTGTCCAGCGCCACGCATGTCTACGTCAGCGGCAGCAGCCCGGCGGCGGTGAGCGTGTTCCGCCGTGATCCGGCCAGCGGCCTGCCGATTCACGAAATCCTGCACACCGGGGCCGTGCCGGCCGGTGCCTCGGCGCTGGCCCTCGATCGCAGTCGCTCGCGCCTGTTCGTGGCGGGCAGCGGCGGTGAGATCGTGCAGTACGCGCTCAACACGGATGCCGCCAGTGGCCCGCTGGGTCGCCTGAGCGCCCAGGGGCCGGCCTTCAGCACCGGTCTGGCCGGCATCGTCGATCTGGCGGTGGTGCCGGCCAATCAAACGCTGTACGCGGCCTCGGCGACCTCGGCACGGCTCGATCTTCTCGGCTACTCGGACGCAGGCTTGACGGCGTCGGCGAGCTACACCCGCAGCGCCATCGCTCCGCCGGGCTCGGCGGATGACCCGTTGGCGGGTGACGGTCGCCTCGCGATCGCACCGGACGGTGAACATCTCTACCGCGTGTCCGCAAGCGCCAGCAGTCTGGTGGGCTTCCGCCGCGACACCCTGAGCGGCAGGCTCAGCGAGGGGCGCGTGCTCTACAACACGCCGTCCACGCCGGGGCTGACTGCAGCGCGTGCCGTGGCGGTCAGCGGCGACGGCCGTCACGTGCTGGTCGCCAATGCTTTCGGCAACAGCCGACCGCTTCATGCGTATGCGCGGCGCGCGCCGGATCCGCTGTTCGCCTTCCTGGAACAGGACCGTGACGGCGTCGCCGGCGCGGCTGGCCTGCTGTCGCCGGCCGACCTCGCCGTCAGCCCCGACGGTCGCCATCTGTACGCGGTCAGCCTGCAGGATGGCGCGCTCAGCGTGTTCGAGCGCTTCAGCCGTCGCGGCGTCGACGGCGCCACCCAGGGCGATCATCTGGAGTTTCGTGCGCGCTACGTCGACGGTGCGAACGGGGGTGTGGGTGGCCTTGACCGCGCCAGCCGCGTCCTGGTCAGCCCGGATGGACGCAACGTCTTCGTCACCAGCGAGGATCGCAACACCCTGACCGTGTTCGAGCGCAACGTCAGTGAGGCGCCCGCCAGTGGCTTCGGCCAGCTCACGTACGTCACCCGCTTCAGCGATGGGGTCGGCGGTGTCGATGGTCTGCTGGGTGCCCAGGGCATGGCGATGGACCCCGACGGCCGGCATTTATACGTGTCCGGAAGCTTCGAGGCGGCGATCGCGATCTTCGCGCGCGACCCGACCACCCGAGCGCTGACCTACCAGGGCCAGGTGCGCAACGGCAGCGCTGGCGTCAGCGGGCTATCGGGCATCCGCGATCTGCTGGTCAGCCGCGATGGCCGTCAGCTGCTCGGCGTGGGCTCGATCTCCAACGCCGTGGTCGTGTTCAACCGCGACCGTTCGCTGGTGCCCGGCCAAGGCGGCCGCCTGAGCTTCGTGCAGGCGTTGGAGCTTGAGACCGGCGCGCGCCTGATGTCGCTGGCGATGCCGCAGGGGTCGCTGCCGACCGACGGCGAGCACGTCTACGTGGTGGGCCAGACCAGCTCGCGCCTGTTCGTACTGCGCCGGAACACCGATGTCACCAGCCCCGGCTTCGGCCGCCTGACGCGGGCCTTCGAGTACAGCCGGAACCAGCCGGGCCTGTCGAGGATGAACGGCCCGCGCGATGTGCAGGTCAGCGCCGACGGGCGGCGCGTTTATGTCGCAGCCCAGTTCGGCCACAGCGTGCTGGTCTTCGATCGCGACCTCAATCGCAGCGGCGCCGGCTACGGCGGGCTGAGCCGACTTGAGACGCGCAGCGACGGGCTGGAGGGTGTCGATGGGCTCAACGACGTCTACGCGGTCGCACTGAGTCCGGACTCCCGCAACGTGTACGCCGCCGGCTTCGGTGATCGCGCGATCGCTTCGTTTGCGGTGGGCTCAGGCTCCAGCTGCAGCGCGGGCGGCAGCGGCGATATCGATGATCGCGTCAACCTCGGCGTGGGCGGCACCCTCGAGTACACCGTTCAAGCCAGGATCCGCGCCGGCGCGACCGGCACGCTCGATACCACCGCGGCCGTTGAAGCGCCGGCGCGCTTCAATGATCCGAACGCGCTCGACAACGTCGCCGAAGACGCCACCGCACTCACCCCGCGCGGCGATCTCGCAGTCAGCAAGACCAATGACCGCGTCTCGGTGGTCGGCGGCGAAACCGTCCGCTACGAGGTGGTGGTGCGCAACGCCGGCCCCAGCCATCTGCGGCACACGCCCTCATCGGTGGTGCAGATCAACGATCGGCTCAGCGCGCTTCCGGGCTTCCAGCCGGGCTCGGTCAGCTGGACCTGCACCGCCGCCGGCTCTGGCGCGCTCGATTTCACCGCGGCCTACGCCAACAACGCTGCCGGCGAGCCTGGCCTGGGCGGCGTTGCCGGCCTGGCCCTGGTGCCCGACAGCGACGGTGCAGGCCCGCTGCCGGCCTATCTGGCGGCAGTGAGCGTGCTCGACAGCCGCTTGCTGCTGTTCCGCCGCGATGCGATCGACGGCCGCCTCCAGCTCGCGACCAGCGTGGCCCAGGGCCAGAACTTGGGCGGCAGCCCGGTCAGCGCACTGCTGGGAGCGCGCTCGCTGGCGGTAAGCGCCGACAGCCGCTTCCTGTACGTGGCAAGCCGCGAATCCGACAGCCTGAGTGTCTTCGAGCTCAGCCACAGCGGCAGCGCGCCGGTGCTGGCTCTGCGGCAGACGCTGCAGGGCGTGGTCGGGCTGGATCAGGCGCTGCATGTGGTGCTCAGCGCCGACGGTGCGCACCTCTATGTGGCCGGCGCCAACGATGCCGCCGTCGCCGTGTTCAGCCGGAACGCGGCGAGCGGTCAGCTGAGCTACGTCGAAAGCGAACGCGAAGGGGTCGACGACGCTGGCGATGCTGGCGCTGCGGTGTCGGGGCTGATCGATGTCGAGTTCCTTGTCGTGAGCCCGGACGGCAGGCACCTGTACGCGCTCTCCGGTGCCTCCGGCAGCGTGGCCTTGTTTGACCGCGACAGCAGCAGCGGACGCCTCAGCTTCCGCGGCGTGCGGGGTGCAGCCCAGTTCGGTCTTCCCACCGACGGTGCGTCCGGTGCTGCCTTCGATCCTGAGGGCCGGCACCTGTATCTGGCTGCGACGGGTGCCAACCGACTGCTGGTGCTGAACCGCGACACGGATGCGCAGAGCGGCGGCTTCGGTCAGCTCACTCTCGGCTCCAGCCTGCAGCAGGGCGTGGCGGAGGTGCAGGGCCTGCAGGGCCCGCGGCGGGTCGCGCTCAGCAGCGACGGCCTGCATGTGTACGTCACCGCCCAGGCCGGCGGCAGCGTGGCCTGGTTCGTTCGCGATTCGAGCAATGGAGCGCTGCGCTTTCTCGGCCTGCGTGCATCCGGTTCGGGCGGTGTGGAAGGCCTCGAGGGCGCGACCGGGCTGGTCGTCGACAGCGCGCGCAACCACGTCTACGTTGCCGGCAGCCTCGCGCCCGGCGCCGATGGCGCGCTTGCAGGCGGCCTGGCGGCGTTCCGCCGCGAAGCCGACAGCGCGTGCCCGGCCAGCGGCACCGGTGATCTGGTGGACGTGCCGATCAGCGTGGCCTCCGGCGGCAGCGTGAGCTTCCAGATCGAAGCTCGCGTAAGCAGCGGCATCGCCGTGGGCAGCAGTCTGACCAATACGGTCACGCTGACTGCGCCGCAGGACACCACGCCGGAAAACAACTCAGCCGCCGACACCGACGTGGTGGCCTTGGTGGCTGATCTCGCGATCCGCAAGGACGACGGCCTCGCCGAATTCGACGGCTTGGCCGGCGCGGTCGCGGTGACAGGCGACGCCCGCCGCCTGTTCGTCGCCGGGCCCGCCGACAACGCGATCGGCGTGTTCCGTCGCATCGAGGCGCCCGGCCAGGCGCAGAACGGCGAGCTGCGCTTCGTCAGCGTCCTGCGCAGCGGCGTGGGCGCGGTGACTGGCCTTGGCGGTGTGTCCGGCGTGCTGGCGAGCCCGGACGGGGCCCACGTCTACGCGGTCAGCCCGATCGAGAACACCGTCGTGGTGTTCCGGCGCCGCCCGGCGCCGGTCGAGCTGGAGTTTGTCGAGGTCGAACAGAACGGCGTGTTCGGCGTCAGCGGTCTCGCGGGTGCGAGTGCACTGGCGCTGAGCGCCGACGGCCGACACCTCTATGTCGCCGGCAGCTTTGCGAATGCCATCGCGGTGTTCGCGCGCTCGGTCGACAGCGGTTCCGCCGATTACGGGCGCCTGAGCTATCAGGGTCTGCTGCAGAACGGCGTCGGCGGTGTTGACGGCATCGCCGGCATCAATGCGCTGGCGGTATCGCCTGACGGCAGGCACGTGTACGCCCTCGGCGCCGCCAGCAGCACGCTGGCGGTGTTCGCGCGCAATCCCAACGCCGGCAGCGCCGGCTTCGGCCAGCTCAGCTACCTGCGACGCTACGTCAACGGTCAGGACGGCATCGGTGGCCTGGGCGGCATGGTCGGCCTCGCCATCAGCGCCGATGGCGCGCGGGTGTTTGCCGCCGGCGGGCTGAGCGGTGGTCTGGTGAGCTTCAATCGCAGCAGCGCCGACGGCGCGCTGAGCGTGGCCGGCATCGCCCGCGAAGGCATCGAAGGCGCGCAGGGCCTGATCGGCGCCCGTGGCATCCGTCTCAGCGGCGATGGACAGCACCTCTACGTCGCCAGCGGCAGCGGCGGCGGCAGCCTGGCGCACTACCGCATCAGCGGAACTGCAGCGCCGGTTTTCGCCGGCATCGTCCGCGCCGGCGACGCCGCCCCGCCGAGCGGTGGCCAAGTGCTGGGCCTCGACGGCGCCGCCGATCTGCACATTTCCGCCGACGGCACCCACGTCTATGCGGTGGGCTCGCTGGACAGCGCCATCAGCAGCTTCAACCGCAGCCTCAATGCCGATCCCGCGCTGTCGACCGGTGCCCTCGACTACCGCGAGAGCCTGTTCGACGGCCTCGGTGGCGTGGCGCCAGGCGAGTCCGTGAGCTATGTCATCCAGGTCGACAACCTGGGGCCGAGCGCGGTCAGCCAGGCGCGTGTGGTCGACACCTTCCCGCCCGAGTTCAGCGCCGTCACCTGGAGCTGCAGCTCCAGCGGAGGCGCCACCTGTCCGCTCGGCGGCAACGGCAACATTGATGTCATCACCCAGCTTCCGGTCGGTGGCCAGGTGGTGTTCACCGCCACCGGCGTGGTTGGCCAAAGCGCCACCGGACGCCTGGTCAACACGGCGAGCGTGTCAGCCGCGGGGGCGGTGGATCCCAACGAGCTGAACAACCGCTCGACCGATGACAACACGGTGCTGTCGCCGGCCTCGGATCTCGTTGTCACGGTGGATGACGACAGTGCCACCGCCCTGCCTGGGGGACGCGTCGACTATCGGGTCGATATCCGCAACCTGGGCCCGTCCTATGGCGTCGGCATTGGTGTCTCCGACACCGCGCCCGCCGCGCTGTACGCGCGCGCCTGGACCTGCGAAGCCTTCCCCAAGGCCGGTGCGCTGGATCTGCGGCAAAGCTTCGCCGGCAACCTGGACAGCTATACGGCCATCGTGCCCGCCGGCTTCGGCCGACAGGCCTACGTCAGCGGCAGCCTGGGCGGCGTCGGTGCGGTGGCTCTGCTCAGTCGGGACCCGCTGACCGGCAGCTTGTCCCTGCCGGTGCTGCCGAACGGTGTCGAGGCGGTACAGGTGAACGAACAGAACGGTGTGCGCGGGATCGGCGGCGCCGCCGACCTGCTGCTCTCCAACGACGAGCGCTTTGTGTACGTGGCCGGGCGCAGTTCCGACTCGGTGGCCGTGTTCAGCCGCGATGCCGGCAACGGCAGCCTGAGCTTCAAGGCGCGCTACCAGGACGGCGAACTCGGTATCGACGGCATCGGTGGCGCGCATCGCCTGCGGATGAGCCCCGACGGTCGCTTCCTGTATGTGGCGGGCAGCGCCGAGAGCGCGATCGCCGTGTTCAATGTCGACGCCAGCACCGGTCTGCTCAGTCCCGCCAGCATCCTGCGCCAGGGCGTCGGCGGCGTGGATGGGCTGAACGACATCCGCGACCTGCAGTTCAGCGCCAACGCCGGCCACCTGCTGGTGGCGGCGGGCAGCAACCAGTCGCTGGCGGCGTTCGCCCGCAATGCCAGCACCGGTGCGCTCAGCCCGTTCGCCCTGGTCCAGGATTTCGAGCTTCCCCAGCGCCTGCTGATCGACCCGCGCGCACTGCGCTTCGCCGGCGACACCGTGTGGGTGGCGGGCGGCCAGAGCAACAGCGTTGCCGGCTTTGTCTTCGATCCGCAGCGGACGCCCGCACTGCGCCTGTCGAAGGTGATCCGTGAGGGCGAGCCCGGCATCAGCGGCCTCGTCAGGCCCGATGCCCTGCAGTTCGAGGCCGACCAGTCGCGCCTCTACGTGGGTGCCGCTGGACGCCTGTTCCTGTTCAGCCTGCAGCCGGATCAGCCGCAGCTGCTCGACAGCTACAGCGCGCAGCCGCCGCTGGGCGGAGGGCTGAGCCTGGTCAGCGCGTCGGATCGCCAGCAGCTGTACAGCGCTAGCGCCGGCGCCGGTGGTCTGGGCGTGTGGGCGCGCGCTCGCGGTTCGCGCTGCCCGCTGGCCGGCAGCGGCCCGATCGGCGAAGTCAACGTCGACATCGAGGCCTCGGGGCGGGTCGAGTTCAGCGTCGGTGGCCGGATCTATCCCAACGCTCTGGGCAGGCTCGACTACACCGTGCGAGCGACCCCGCGGATCGCGGCCCAGGAGCTGAACCCGCCCGATAACGTCGACACCGACTCCGATCTGCTGCAGCCCGAGCCGGATCTGTCGGCGACGAAGACGGATGGCCTGAGCGAGGTGGTGGCCGGTTTGCCCCTGACCTACACCATCGATCTGGCGAATGCCGGCGTGTCCGATGCGCTGCAGGCGCGACTGTTCGACCCGCTGCCGATCTTCCCGGCGGCCAATGCCGGTCTGGTGGCGGGCGAGGGCAGCTGGACCTGCAGCGCCAATCTGCCGGTGCAGGATCTGCTGCGCCTGACGCCTGCGGACGCGACTGCGATTGCCGGCATCGGCGCCAGCCAGCGCTCGGCCGACGGTCGGCGCCTGTACGTCGTCAACGCCAGCCTAGGCGCGCTGCTCGTGTTCCCGCTGAATGCGCAGGGCCTGCCCGGCACGCCCGAGGTGATCGCCGACGGTGCCACCTTGGGCAACACTACCGTGGCCGGGCTTGCCGGCGCCTCGATGGTGGCCCTCTCTCCGGATGATCGGCACATCTATGTGACCGGCAGCAGCGCCAACAGCCTGGTGATGCTCCGGTACGACCCGAGCAGTGGCGCCCACAGCTTCGGCCAGCGGCTGCAGTCCGGCGTCAACGGCGTCGCTGGCCTGCAGGGCGCGGCCGACGTGCATCTTGGCGTCGACGGGCGCTTCGTCTTCGTGGCCTCGTCCAGCTCCCACGCGATCGCCGTGTTCAGCCGCAGCGCGGAGAGCGGCGAGCTCGCCTTTGTCGAACGCGTCGCCGATGGCCTCGGCACGATCGTGCCCGATAGCAACGTGATCCGCGGCGTGCGCCGCTTGGCGCTGTCGGCCGACGGCAGTCGCCTGTATGCCGCAGCGAGTCTGTCGCAGGCGGTCAGCAGCTTCGACATTGGCGGTGATGGGCGGCTGCAGTTCCGCGGCCGACTGCGTCAGGACCAGCCGGGCATGGCGGCGCTCGCCGGTGCGCGCGCGCTCGTCCTGACGCCGGGCGACGGCCAGCTTTACGTGCTGGGCAGCCAGGCGATCAGCCGGCTGAGCCCACAGGCCGACGGCCGCCTGGTCGCGCAAGCGGTGGTCTCCAGCATTCCCGAGCTGGCGACGACGCGAGATATCAGACTCGACGCCACCGGCTCCCGCCTGTACCTCGCCGACAGCGCCGGCGCGCTCTTCGTGTTCGCTCGCGACTGGGCGGACGGCGGGCTGGATCTGCGCTACCGCCTGCCGCCCGCGGCGGCCGTCAGCGGCACGCCGGAGGTCAGCCTGGGGGCGATCGACAGCGCCGGTCGCCTGTACCTCAGCGAGGCGGCAGGTCGGCTCGGCGTGCTGCGCCAGCGGGCGCTGTCGCGCTGCCTCGATCGGCAGACCGATCCCGACCGCATCGACGGCAGGCTGGATCTTGGTGTGGATGGCAGCGCGCGCTACCAGTACGCGGTGCGCGTGCATCCCGGCGCACGCGGCGTGCTGACCAATATCGCGACGGTGAGCCCGGGCGAGGGCATCGATCCGGCGCTGGAGAACAACGAGGGCAGCGACCTCACCCGCATCCGCGCGGTGTCGGATCTGTCGGTCAGAAAAACCGGGCCTGCGCAGGCGGTGGCGGGCTCGCGCCTCAGCTACGTGATCGAAGTCGGCAACGCCGGGCCCAGCGACGCGCTCGGCATGCAGGTGATCGACGTGTTGCCGGGCGCGCTCAGCGGGGCGACCTGGACCTGCGTGGCCAGCGCCGGTTCGAGCTGCCCGGCCGCCGGCAGCGGCAGCCTGGCGATGACCGGCACAGTGCGGGTCGGCGGCACGCTCCGCATCGAGATCGACGCGCCGATCGTCTCCAGCTACCTGGGCGCGCTGGTCAACACGGTCAGCCTGGTGCTGGAGCCCGATGCCACCGACCCCGACCTCGCCAACAACACGGCCAGCGCCAGCAGCGACGTCATCGCCGTCGCAGACGTCGCGGTCGGCAAAACCAACAGCGTCAGCACTGTCACCGCGGGTGCGCGCACCCTGTATGCAATCTCGATCAACAATCGGGGCCCCAGCGATGCGCCGCAGGTGCGCGTGCGTGACCTGCTGCCGGCGCAGCTTCGCGACGGTCAATGGACCTGCCGCATGCAGGGCGCCGGCAGCTGTCCGGCCAGCGGCAGCGGCAGCATCGATCAGGTGGTCGCGGTCGCGGCCGGTGCGAGCGCGGTGTTCGAGCTCGACGTGCAGGTGGCTCCGGAGGCGCGCGGCAGCGTCGCCAACACGGCCGCAGCGCAGGTGCAGGGCGCCGCGACCGATCCGCAGGGGGCCAATGACAGCGCCACCGACACCGATACGATCAGCGTGCGGCATGACCTTGCGGTGGATCTGGTCGATCCGCTCGACCCCTTCGATTCCAGCGGATCGACTGCGCTGCCCTATCTGGTGCAGGTCGACAACTTCGGCCCTTCGGATGCGGTCGGCGTCAATCTGCGGTTGGGCTTCTCGTCCGCGGTGCAGCCGCAGCTGGGCCTGTCCTGCGTGCCGGCGGGCGCCAACGAAATCGACTGCGACCTTGGCACGCTGCGCGCCGGCAGCAGTCGCGTGCTGGATGCGAGGTTGCTGCAGCTTCCGGCCCCGCCGGCGACGCTGACTGTCGTCGCCTCGATCGGTGGCGGCGATGGCCAGGATGCGCAGCAGTCCAACAACAACGCGGTCGAGCAGACCACGCTGGTGGCCGGGATCGACCTGCAGGTCGGCATCGGTAACGGCGTCGATGCGATCCAGCCGGGCAACCGGACGACCTACACCGTGCTGGTCTCCAACATCGGCTCGGTCACGGCCCCGTCGGTGCAGGTCGCGGTGCCGCTCGCTGCCGGCCTGATTGACGCCAGCTGGACCTGTAGCGGTCAGGCCGGCGCCACCTGTGCGCCTTCCGGCACCGGCGGCATCAGCCAGTCGCTCAGCCTCGCGCGCGGCCAGTCGGTGCGCTTTGCGCTCAGTGCGCGTCTGGATCCGCAGACCGATCCCTCCGTCGTCGCACTGCTGACCCAGACCGCCAGCGCGCTGCCGACGGCGCCGGCAAGCGATATCAACCCCAGCAACAACACGGCCGTCGATGAGGACGTCATCCAGTTCATCGTGTTCCGCGATGGCTTCGAGGCCCCCGGCGCGACAAGGCCTACGGCGGGAGCGATGTTCTCGCTCGCTGCTGCATGCAGTGGGCTGCGGATCGACGCTGCCTCGCCGCTGCTGGCCGGCATCACGACCGAGGCCCGCCAACGGGTGCTGCTGAGCGCGCCCGATCGCGGCGGGCGCATGCTCGCGCAGTTGGAAGTGCTGCAGGCATCCAGCGGCCGCTGGTTGCGCCTGCGCAGCGCGCAGCAGCCCGGCGAATGGCTGCCCTGGAAGGCGCGCTTTGCGCGCCTGCACACCGCAGAGGCGGGTCTGCGCCTGGATGCCGGCCCGAGCGCGACGCAGCGCATTGCCGCGATCCCGGGCGCGCGCGACTGGTGGCCGAGCGCCGGCGTGGATGTTCTGGCCTTCAATCCTTGCGACGGCGAAGTCGCCGATGGAGATTCCCGATGAGCGCGTCATCCTCGCGTCGCCGCACGCCCACGTTCATGCTGCCCATCGCCATGCTCGCCGCGGGTCTGGCCGGCGGCTGGTCTCTGCGCGGTCCGGCGCCCGAGCCCACCGCGCTCGCAGGCCCGCCGGCGCAGTGGGTGGCGCAGGTGGAGGGCGACTACATCAGCGCCGAAATGTTCGTCGAGGAAATGCGCCGACGCGGTGGCAGCCAACCGGGCCAGTACCAGGACCTGCAGCAGAAGCGCGCGCTGCTCGACGACATGGTGCTCAAGCAGGCCCTGGTGCAGGCAGCGCGCGAGGAGGGCATCGACCAGGATCCCGAGATCCGTCGCGCGGTCGATCAGCTGCTGGCCAACCAGTACCTGCAGCGCAGCCTGCGCCAGCGCCAGGCCGCGATTCGCATCAGCGAGGAGGAGGTGCAGGCGCGCTATGCCGCGGCCGCCGCCGACTATGCGGTGCCGGCGCGCCGACGGCTGGCGCTGATCCGCTTCGCGCTGCCGGCGAACCCCGGCGTCGACGACTGGCGCGCGGCCGAGCGCCGCGCCGCCGAGGCGCTGGACAAGGCACAGCAGCTGCCCGCGTCGGTGCCACATTTCGGAGCCGTCGCAAACGCCTACTCGGAAGACCCCGAAAGCCGCTGGCGCGGAGGGCTCGTCGGTTGGATCGCTGACGCTGCCCCGGCAGAGGAAGCCAGCAGCCTCGACCCTGCCGTGCTTGCCGCCGCGCGCGCGCTGCCCGCGCCCGGCGCTTTCAGCGGACCGGTGCGCGGCGCGGATGCGGTGTATGTCCTCCGCCTCGTTGACGTCGATGCAGGCCGCAGCCGCAGCTACGAGGAGCTGGCCGATGGCATTCGCCAGGGCCTGCAGCAACAGCGTCTGGCCGAGATGGAGCACGAGTTCCGCGAGGAGCTGCTGGGGCGCGTGCGCACGGTCGTGCGCGACGAGGCGCTGGCCGCGATTGATCCCCTTTCTCCGCCGGCCCCTGCAGAGCCCCTGCAGCCGCCGGCTCTGCCCGGTGACCGCGGATGAGCGCCCACACCCTGAGCCTTGCTTCGATCCGCCTGTGCCTGCTGCTCCTGCTGCTGTTTGCCGGCGCCAGTCGCGCCGCCGAGCTTGAGCAGACCATCGAGCTGCGGCCGGGCTGGAACGCCATCCACATCGAGCTGGAACCGGTCGACGCGTCGATCGCCAGCGTCTTCGCCGGCTTGCCCGTCGCCAGCGTCTGGCGCTATCGACCCGACCCCGACGGCGCGCAGTTCATCCGCGATCCGGCCGAGGGGCTGGAGAACGTCGACGGCTGGTTCGCGTGGTTTCCTGAGCCGCGTCCGGAGTCCTTCCTGACCAACCTGTTCTCGATCGATGGCAACGCCGCCTACCTGGTGCGCCTGGAGGGCAGCACCAGCCGCAACCTGGTGATCCGCGGCACGCCGCGCTTCCGCCCCACGCGCTGGACGGCGAATGCATTCACCCTGACCGGGCTGCCGGTCGCCGCCAGCAATCGGCCGAGCTTCGCCGACTTCTTTGCTTCCTCCGAGGCGCACCAGGGTCAGCCTGTCTATGCGCTCAGCGCAGCGGGCCAATGGCAGCGCGTCAGCAGCCCCGCCTCGACGCTGATCGAGCCGGGTCGGGCCTACTGGATCTACACCGACGGAAGTTCGCGCTACCAGGGCCGGCTGCACGTCGTGCTGGATCAGGGCGAGTCGCTGGAGTACTCGGCAGCACTCGACGAGATCCGGCTGGTGCTGCGCAATTTCAGCGGCCTGCCGGGCAGTTTCCAGCTGCGCCGGATCGGCGGCGGCGGGATGCCGCTTGCTTTCCTCAACGAGGATGAGGAGACCGGCGAGACCGGCTGGCCGGATCTGCAGCAAACGCTGGTGGTGGATGCGCCAGCGGGCAGGGACGTGTTCGTCACCCTGGGCGTGCGGCGCACCCGGTTCAGCGCCGACCGCATGGACGAAGTTCTGGAGATTACCGACGAGCTGGGCCAACGCGTGCTGCTGGCCGCTGGCGGCAACACGGTGCAGCCGGTTGCGTTCCGCCGTTCGGCCACCGCCGGCACGCCGGCTGCGGCCGGTTACGCTGGCCTGTGGGTCGGCGATGTCGAGATTCGTGCCGTCAGCGAGGCCCAGCGCGGCGGCAGCGAGCCGCGTCCGGTGGTGCGGCCGTTCCGTCAGCGCGTGCTGATCCATGTCGATGCCGGCGGCACTGCGCGACTGCTGAAGGATGTGATCCAGATGTGGCAGGACGGCACCCGTCGGCCCAGCGCGATCAACCCGGCCTTCAACGAGGTCGACCAGCCGGGTCGGCACGTGCTGATCACCGATCCCAATCTGGTCAGCCTCTACACCGGCCCGGTCAACCGCGACGGGCAACCAGTGGGACTGCGCTTCTCGACCGTCGCCTACGACTTCGCTGGCAACGAGATCGAGCTGGACGGCGACTTCGGGCCGGGCAGCGAGGTGGGCGGCAGCCTGGTGATCGCCTCGAACCTGCCGACCAACCCGTTCCTGCATCGCTACCACCCCGATCACGACAACCTGGATCCGCAGTTCCTCAACACCGCGGAAGAGGCCTACCAGATTGTTCGCAACATGCGCTTCCGCTTCGTCGCCGAAGACCCCGAAGGGCGCAACCCACCGGGCTGGGGCGACACCCTGGTCGGCGGCGACTTCACCGAGTCGATCACCGGCCTGCACAAGAACCCGATCTTCCTTTCCGGCCAGTTCCGGCTGCGGCGCGCCTCCGCAGTGACGGTGCTGAACCAATGAGTACCGCCATGAACGCCCGTATCGAGCCCGTTCTTTGTGCGCACGCGGCAGGGACAACGGACCTGAGCGCAGGCCACTTCGGACACCGCAGCCGGCAAGGCATCCGCGCCTGCCTGCTCGCGGCCAGCCTGCTGCTGCCGGCCCTGCCTGCGGCCGCCCAGTGGCCCATGGGCATCCCCGCCACCGGTGACGTCGAAGTCACTGCGATCGCCAATGCGAGCAACGGCGACACCATCGTCGCCGGCCAGTATTCCGGGCTGCTCGAATACGGCGGCCAGTCGCTGGCCTCGGAAGGCCTGGAGGACATCTTCATCGCCCGCGTGAGAGCGGGAGGGCAGGTCGTGTGGGTGCGCCGCGCCGGTGGGCCTTCGATCGACACGGTGCGCGCGATCAGCCTGGATGCGGCCAACAACGTATTCATCGTCGGCGGTTTCTTCGGCTCCGCCCGCTTCGGCGGCAGCGATCTCGGCGCACCTGGCGCCACCGATCGCGACGGCTACGTCGCCAAGCTGGATTTCGACGGCAGCTGGCGCTGGGCGCGCAAGATGGGCGGCGCCGGCAATGACGAGACCAGCGGTGCTGCGACCCTGCCGGGCGACAACACCCAGATTCCGCCGGTCACCGAGTCGGTGGCGGTCACGGGACGATACGTCTGCACGGCCAGCTTCGGATCGACCACCCTCAACGCCCCCAGCTGCCCAGAGGGTGGCTCTGACCTCTTCGTCGCACGATTGAGCACGAACGGTGATTGGCTGTGGGCGCGCAGCCGCGGGGGAGCGGCCTCAGGCACCGATCGTGCAACCCACATGCTGGCGGATGCCGACAACCGGCTGTTCGTCATCGGCCAGGGGGCAGGCGGGTCGCAATCGACTCTGACCTCCAGCAACTTCAACGACGGATCGCTCCAGGGCTGGACCCCCTCCGACCCCAATCGAGGCGCGGTCAGCCCCACCAGCGGCACGCTGGATGGCTCACCCTATTCGTTCTTCAACGGCACCAACACCCTGGTATTGCGTGGCGGTGGTGTCAATGTCGCCGGCCCGATCTTCGATACCAGCGGAGCGGATGCGATCGAGGTGTCGCTGGACCTCCTGCGCGGATTCTCCAACGATGCCCGCTTGTACACGCGGGTCACCGAACAACCTGATCCCGGCGAAGACATCTTCGTCGACTACCTCGGGGTCGACGGGCAGTGGCGCACCCTTCTTCAGCGCAACAGCGGCTTCGTGGGGCCGCAGAATCTCGCCCTGACGATTACCGATCCGCGCGCCCTGCATCCGGGTTTCCGGCTTCGCTTCAACATGCCTGGCGGTTCTGGCAGCCCCAGTCCGGGCGCTTACTTCGACTGGTGGCACATCGACAACGTCCAGATCCGCGCGCGGCCGCGGGTCGCCTTCGTGCTGCCCGTGAGCAATGTCATCGGCGATTCGCCGACCCTGGGTTCCGCTCAACAGCTGCCCGCCGGGCTGGTGCCCTCGGGCATGGCCATCGATCGCAGTCGCCGACGTCTGCTGCTGACCGGCAGCCACAGCGGCAGCGGTGCGCCGAACCAATGCGCGCCGCCCACTGGCGCGGGCGCCTTCGTGGCCAGCTTCGACATCGGCGGATTGAGCGCGAACTGCGTCTGGGCGCGTTTCGTGCGCGGCGCGATCGGCGGAGGCGTCAGCGTCGATCCGCAGGGCAGGGTGTACTTCACCGGCGCGTTCAGCGGGCCGACGACCTTCTTCACCGATCCCGGCGGACGCGGCAGCCTGGACTCGCAGGGCGCCGCCAGCGATGTGTACATCGCCGCGGTCGACAGCAGCGGCGGCTGGCAGTGGGTGACCGGTGGCGACCGCTCTGATGCCGAAACCCGCCTGCCGTCCTTCGCGGGCGGCGGCGGCGCCGATCGCGGTCGGGTCATCAGCAACAGCGGCGGCGGCAGCCTCTACGTCGGAGGCAGCTTCGAGGGTATCGCCCGCTTCGGTCCGCAGGATCAGCTGATCGCGCAGGGGCGCGACGGGTTCCTGTTGAACCTGGGCGACGACGGCCGCTTCTTCGAGGAGGAGCGCTGGCTCGCCGGGCAGCCGCTGGTGCCGCCACCGAACGCCAAGGTCGACGACGTGACCTATCGCCCCGAGTTCGCCGTGGACGGCGCGCCGTTCGATGCCATCGGCAACAAGATTTTCTACTGGGCCGCCCCGGGTGCGCCTGGCTCGGGGCGCTTGGCGCGGCTGATCCCACTGCAGCCCTTCGGCCGCATCGAAGTGCGCTGGCGCGTGCAGGGCGATGACCTGACCTCGACGCGCCGGATCAGCAGCCTGGGTGTGGTCGGTTGGCCGATCGCCTCCTGCACCCAGGCGATTGGCGTCGGCTGCGTGCAGGACCATGTCGTCGGTGCCCCGGTGCAGGCGGAGCCTGCTGCCGGCAACTACAAGGTGCTGGAGCTGGTCACCCCGGGCACGGGATCCAGCGGCGCCACCTACGCAGCGGGACAGTTCAACGCGACCCGCAGCGGCTTTGCCAGCCTGATCTACGTCAACGGCCCGAGCATCGATCCACTGCAGTTCCCGGTGGAAGTCGAGGTGGTGCGCTCGCAGCCGTACTCGACGGTGCCGCTGTTCAGCGACAACGTGCCCGCGCAGATCGGCGAGGCGCTGGTCGACAGCTATCACAACGAGCCTGGCACCACCGGTTTCGTGATCAATGAGCACGCCTTCTACGACGGCGTGGGTCAGGACGCCGCCTACAACCGGGCGGCGCGCACCGGCGCCATCATCCCGGTCAACCGTTATGCCGTTGGCCGCGGCCAGGACCAGGGGCGCGAGCTCGCCGTGGCTTGGTACCACGCCAAGTCGCGCGGTGTGTACTGGCCCGAGAAGGCCGTCCGCTACCAGCCCTATTGGCCGTTCGACCCGGACCGCATCGTCATCGCCAGCCAGCAAGGCGGCGAGAACCTGGGCCAGGCGCCGCTGGATCCGCAGCTGTTTGCGTCGGCGCGGATCTACATCCAGAACGACTTCGGCCTGCCGGGCTACAACCCCAACGACGAGCACGCCTTCACCGCGCCCTCGCAGACCGGCACCGGCTTCGAGGCCGTGTTCGCGCTGCGTTCGGATTTCGGCAGCGCGCTGCCCGGGGATACCACAGCAGCCTCCGACCCCTATGTGCTGGTCAAGTACTTCCATACCGCCAGCGGAAGGTGGCGCTTCCGCGTTTTCCGCGTGCAGGCGACCGGCGCCGGCTTCAACCAGTTCCGCTTTGCCGGCACGGCCGGCACCACGGTGTCGCCGCCGTATCCCGTGCGTCTGCTGCCCGGCTGTGCGCAGACCTACGTGGTCGGCCAAGCCGTCGGCGAGCAGCCGCCACCGCCGTTCTTCCAGGACTACAAGAACCAGCTGTGGGCGAAGTCGGCCGGCAGTGGCAGCGTGCGCTACTTCTATCCCGCCCAGGCCGGCTTCTTCACCGACCTCAACAACAACGACACCAACGACATCGCTACCGGAATCTGCGTCCCCTGGCTCGCGCGGCTGCCGGTCGCCGAGGGCGGCACCAGTTCGCCGGTCGAGCCGGTGCAGGTGGACTACGACATCGCCTGGCCAGAACAGGTGCCTCTGCTGATCAGCGGCGAGACCCTGCTGACGCCCAAGCGCGGCCTGCCGGACATCCTCAACCAGGCGGCGGTCGAGGTCGTCTATGACGACATCCAGGCGACGCGATCGAATCCTCTGCCGAGCGACACCCTGGCGCAGCTGATCGATCCGCTGAACCCGCGGTTTGTGATCCTGCCGGCGATCCCGTCCGCGGTGGCCAAGGAGTTCCAGACCGACGGCACCGAGGCCATCCTGGGCTCCAGTGACGGCGCGCTGAAGCTGCCGGTGTCGATCGGCAGCCGCCTGCGCTACGAGCCGCTCAACCGGCGGCTGGTGTTCAAGGGCAGCGCCGATTACAGCCGGGCAGGGGATCCCTTCCTGCTGCTCAACGTGCTGTCCAAGCGCGATCGGGTCACCCTGAAGCGGCTGGATGGCGGCGACGGAAGCGAGCAGTCTGGCTTCACCGGCGCCTGTGCCACCGCGGCGGCCAACTGCAGCTGGGACCAGGCGATCGAGGCCCTGTTCCGCAAGAGTCGCAATCCGCAAGGCATCACCCGGGTCTGCACCAGTTCGCGGATCGGCGAGAACCGCCAGCGCATCTGCGACAGCTCTCGTGCGGTGACGCCCGATGACGTGCTGATCGGCTACAAGGACAGCAACAACGACGGCATCCTCGAGCCGTTCCAGGCGGTGGGCGTGCAGCCCGCGCTGACGGCAGGCCTTTCGCAGGGCTCGGGCTACATGACCGTGGCCTTCAACAATGATCCCGCACTCAACCCCTTGCCGGTCAGCCTTGAGGTGATCGAGGTCGGCTGCCTGCGCAACCCCCCGCCACCTGCCACCGCCACCCTGGTCGCGCCCTACCAGGGCCAGATCAATGTGATTTCGCCGCCGAACGTCTTCGACGAGCAGCTGGTGCTGCGCCACAGCGGTGACTTCGGCGGCAATGTCGATGCCCTCGACTTCGAGTGGTTCTTCCGGCCCGACACCAGCGGTGTACCGCCCACCGTGCTGCCCAGCCCGGAAACCGGCCAGCTCAACGGCTGGATCCAGTTCTCCGTTCCGAATCCGCAGGGTGCGGTCGAGATCAGCATCGAAGGCGCCAACATCCAGACCCTCTCCGACAACTGGTACCTGGCGCGCTACCGCGGTCTGCCCGGCTGCAACAACGCCAGCCAGTGGAGCCTTTGGGCGGGCCAACCCGGTGCCACCCCGCAGCAGCCGCGTGCGCAGCTGGCCGAAGGCTGGGTGAAGCGCGTGCTCGGCCGGCTCAACCCCTTCGAGGCGCGGGTTCAAAACTTCGCGCAGGCGGCAACCAACAACTACGCCAGCATGCTGGTGCAGCTCGGCCAGCGCTACGAAGGGCCGATCGCGCTCAACAACGACCCGAACAACCTCAACCAGATCGGGCTGATCGAGGCCTACACCACGGTCATGCGCCGCGCCCTTCAGCTGTCGGTCGATTCCTCGCCGCCGGTGGACTATGGGCCGGCCAATTCGGCGGTGCTGCTGGTGGCCTCGCGACTCGTCGACTTCTACACCTTGCTCGGCAACGAGGCCTATGCCGATGCGCAGGACCCGACCATCGGCATCACCACCAGCTCGGGCACTTTCTCGCTGGCGCCAGCGATCTTCAATTTCCAGAATCAGCTGCCGTCGCTGCTGGAGGAAGAACTGATCCTGCTGCGCGGTCGTGACAACAGCCTTGGCCCGGTGGCTGCGCGGCCCGTCTACAACCGGCTGTTCTGGAACTTCACCACCGGCCAGGGCGAGGTGGCCTACGCGCTGTCGTACAACATCACCGACCAGAACGCCGATGGCATCATCAACGAGCAGGATGCGCGCAAGCTGTTCCCGCAGGGGCACGGCGACGCCTGGGGCCACTACCTGACGGCGGCCAAGACCTATTACAGCCTGCTGCGGCATCCGTTCTTCTCGTGGAACCCGCAGGCTGAAGCCGTGCTGGTCGCAGGCGTGCCGATCGCCGTCGATTTTCTCGACGAGCGCCAGTTCGCGCTGACCGCCGCCGCCAAGGCGCGAGTCGGCGCCGAAGTCGTCGACCTCACCTACCGCGCGGCCTACACCGAGAACCCCGACGGCCAGTGGCAGGGCTATGCGGACACCCGCCCCGAGCGCGCCTGGGGCCTGTCGGAGTGGGGCCGTCGCGCCGGCATGGCGTCTTACTTCGACTGGGTCACGGTCAACGCCATCCTGCCGGAAGTCGATAACGACCCGAACAAGGTGGGCATTCAGAAAATCGACCGCACCACCATCTCCGAGCTGACCGAGATCATCGGCCATTACGGCAACATCCAGGCGCAGGTCGACAAGGCCGATGCCGGCTTGAATCCGCTGGGTCTGGCCAAGAACGTGGTGCCGTTCGACATCGATCCGGCGCAGCTGCAGGACGCCAACAAGACCCAGTTCGAACAGGTCTACGACCGCGCTCTGCGTGCCTTGCAGAACGTCGTCAACGTCTGGGACTACGCCAACCAGTTGAACAACCAGATGCGCCGCAACCAGAACGAGGTGGATGACATCCGCCGCGATTCCACCGCGCAGGAAACCGACTTCGCCAACCGATTGATCGAGATCTTCGGCTATCCCTACGCCGATGACATCGGGCCGGGTGCAACCTACCCGGCGGGCTACAACGGCGCCGACATCTACCACTACATGATGGTCGACGTGCCGCAGCTGGCCGGCACGTCCTTCGATTTCGACATCGATCCGAACAACCCGCCCACCAGCGGTCAGAGCATCGACGACCTCGGCATCACCCGGATCAAGCGCTTCACGGCGACCTACTCGCCGAGCCCGAACGGCATGAACTTCTTCAACCTGAAGCCGATCCCGCCAGGGCAGCCCGATACCACCGGTGCCAACGGTCAGTCCTGCCGCAATCAACCCCTGAGCGTGGGCTGCCCGCTCGGCAACCTCGACACGAGCACGCCGCTGGAAGTGGAATACACGACCATCGAGTCGCCCGACTTCGGCTTCTGGTTCACCAAGCCGCCGGAGTGGACCGGACAGCGGCGGGCCCCGGGGCGGCTACAGCAGACCCTGCACCAGATGGTCCAGGCGCGCGTGGCGCTCAAGCAGGCGCTGCTCGAGTACGACCTGCTGCGGCAGGAGATCGAAGGGGCGGCCGATACGCTGCGTGCGACCTTCGACATCGAAGAGCGCAACATCAACATCCTGATCAACCAGCGCAGCGAGTTGAAAGCACTCACCGCGACCACCGCGGCGATGAGCGCGGCGGCGACCGTCGCACGCCGGATCGGCGACTTCGCCGACTTCACGTTCGAGGACACCGCTGAATGTCTGCCCGAAGTGTTCATCGCCGGCCTGGCCGCAGGCGGCGACATGACTTCGGGCATCCGCTGCGGCATCAAGCAGGCCGGCAACGGCGTCAAGCTGGGCCTCGACACGGTGGCGGATGGTCTCGACATCATCGGCACCGCCACCGAAGCGGCCAAAGAGGACGTCACCGAGCTGGCGGGCCTGAACACGGCCATTAACAATGCCAACCTCAACCTGTTCAATTCGCTGGGTGAGGTGGACACGCTGATCCGCAGGGAGCCGATCCTGCGCGCCGAAGTGTACGCACGCACGGAAGCCATCAAGCAGCTGCTCGGCGACTACCAGGCGACTCTGGCCGAAGGTCTCCGTGTCATGGACAGCATGATCGCCTTCCGCCGCAACGGCGCCGCCGAAATCCAGCAGTACCGCTACCAGGACATGGCCTTCCGCATCTTCCGCAACGATGCCCTGCAGAAGTACCGGGCCGCGTTCGACCTGGCTGCACGCTACGTGTATCTGGCAGCCGCCGCGTATGACTACGACACCAATCTTCTGGGCGCCAACCAGCAGGCGGGTCAGGCCTTCCTGACCCGGATCGTGCGTGAGCGCAGCATCGGTCAGGTGCTGAACGGCACGCCGGTGGCGGGAACCACCGGCCTTGCCGGCGTGATGGCGCAGATGAGTCTCAACTTCGATGTTCTGAAAGGCCAGATGGGCTTCAACAACCCGCAGGTCGAGACCAATCGATTCTCGCTGCGGCGCGAGCTGTTCCGGATTCCCGAAGGGCCGGAGGGCGACGAGGCCTGGCGGGCCAAGCTGGAGTCCTTCAAGGTGGATGATCTCTGGCGGGTGCCTGAGTTCAGGCGCTACGCGCGGCCGTTTGCGCCAGAGTCGGCGGGACCGCAGCCGGGCCTGGTCATCGAGTTCACGACCAATGTCAGCTTCGGGCTGAACTTCTTCGGCTGGGCCCTTGGGCCGCAGGACAGCAGCTACGACTCCAGCCAGTTCAGCACGCGCATCCGCTCGGTCGGGGCCTGGTTTGGCAACTATGCGAATCTGCCGCTGGCCGATGACCCGCGCGTGTACCTGTTCCCGGTCGGCGCCGACGTGCTGCGCTCGCCTTCGGCCAACGATTTCGCCGTCCGCGAATGGCAGGTGGTCGACCAGGCGGTTCCGGTGCCGTTCCCGATCAACAGCCAGGAGCTGACCGACTACGACTGGCTGCCGGTGGCCGACACCCTGTCCGAAAGCAGCACCGAGATACGCCGCTACGGGCGCTTCCGCGCCTTCCACTTCGCCGAGCCCTTCGATGATTCGCAGGTCACCTCAGACAGCCGCCTGATTGGCCGCTCGGTGTGGAATCGCCGCTGGCTGATGATCATCCCGGGTGGAACGTTCCTGAACGATCCGGTCGACGGCCTCGACACCTTCATCCAGGGCCCGCGGATTCCGGGCGGCAGTGGCCAGCGCGACGGTCGGGGTGTCAATGACATCCGGATCTTCTTCAAGACCTATGCCTACTCGGGGAACTGACATGAATCGACCGACTCCCCGCGTCACGCACGGCGCTGTGCCTCAGGCGTTCGGTATCGCCCTGCTCCTCCTCGGCTTCGCACTGGCGCTGCCTGCACAGGCCGAGATCGAGGCCCCGGACCACGTGCTTTACGGCTCCGCGACGCTGTTCGGCCAGCCCGCGCCGGTCGGCAGCCTGATCGAGGTGCGCAGCGTGCCTGCGGGCGATGTGCTGGCGCGCTACACGCTGGGTCGCGACCCGCGCCTCGGTGGGCAGTTCCGACTCGGCATTCCGATGTCGGCGCTCAACCCGCGGGTGCCCGGTACGGCACGCCCCGGCGACCCCGTGCGGATTTTTCTGGGCCAGCGGCTGGCGGCGCAGACCAGCGTCGGCGCCGAGGGCGTGGCTCGCCGGCTCGACATCGATCCGCAGAACACCGGCACCGGGCCCGCGGTCACCCTTGACGATGTCAGCGGCTTCGAGGGCAGCGCCGGCACAGTCCCGCTGCGCTTCACCTTCAGCCTGAATACCACCAGCCAGGCCGCGGTCCAGGTCGACTACCAGACCGCCAACGGCAGCGCCGTGGGCGGGCCGAGCTGCGGGCCAGGTGTGGACTTCCTGCAGCGCACTGGGCGTGTCAGCGTCCCCGCCAGCAGTCTCAGTGAGAGCCTCGACATCCAGATCTGCGGTGACACCGTGATCGAGGGTGCCGAGAGCTTCACGGTGGAGCTGATCAATGCCGAGAACGGCGTGCTCGCGCGTGCGGCCGGCGTCGGCACGATCATCGATGACGACGATGTGCCGCAGTTGAGCGTCGAGCCCGTGCGCGTGCTTGAGCCTGCATCCGGCACCGCGACCGCGCGCTTCCGCGCACGTCTGTCGCGCAGTTCGACCTTCGAGGCGCGCTTCAACTTCGCCACCCAGAACCTCACCGCCACCGCGGGCGCGGACTACGAGACCCGCAGCGGCACGGCGACGATCCCCGTGGGTGAGGTCGAGGCGCTGATCGATGTGGTGATCCTCGCCGACCCCCAGGTCGAAGCACCGGAAACCTTCAGGCTAGCGTTCTCGCAGCCCTTCAACCTCAGCTTCGCCACGCCCCAGGTGCTCGGCACGATCGTCGACCCCGCCTTCGCGCCCGAGGTCGAGCTTGAGCAGGACGTGAGCGGCGGTCCGGGCGGAATCAGTGCCCTGGTCCAGCCCAGCGCACTCGCGCTGTCGCCCGACGGCGCCCACGCCTACGTCGCCAGCGAAAGTCGAGACGCCGTGCTGGTGTTCGCGCGCGATCCCGGCAACGGGCGGCTCAGCTACCTGCGCGATTACCGTGCCGTCGCCGGTGGACTCCCGGATGCACGCCTGGATGGCGCCAAGCACCTGCTGCTCAGCGCGGATGGGCGCCACCTCTATGTGGCCGCCCGCAACGATGCCGCGATCGCCGTGCTGTCCCGCGACGCTGCAACGGGCGAGCTTGCGTTCGTCGGCAATCAGGTCGAAGGGCAGGGCGCGCCCGGAGCGACCGGCGGCAGCACGCGCGGCCTGAGCGGAGTCAGTCGGCTGGCGATGAGTCCTGACGGACGGCATGTCTATGCCAGCGGCTCGCTGGGCAACGCGCTGTCCGTGTTTGCCCGCGACACTCAAACCGGCGTGCTGAGCTTCGTTGAAGCCGAGACCCAAGGCGCAGACGACCCGAATGACGCCGGTGCCGCGGTGGCAGGGCTGGAACGCCCCGCCGGTCTGGCCGTTTCCGCGGACGGCGCGCAGGTGTACGTGGCTGCGCGCTTCGGCAATGCGGTGGTGGTCTTCGATCGTCAGCGCAACGCCGCCGAACCGCGGTTCGGCCAGCTCAGCTTCCGCACCGCCTACCGCAACGGCCTGCTGGGCGTGAGCGGATTGGCCGGAGCATCGGATCTTGTGCTGAGCCCCGATGGCGGCCAGCTCTACGTGGCCGCCGAAGCCGACAACGGGGTGGTGCGCTTCGACCGCGCCAACAGCGGTTCGCTGACCTGGCGGAGCAAGCTCAGCCGCGGCGACGCCGGACTGCCCGGCATGGCCGGCCCCCAGTCGATCAGCCTGTCGCCAGACGGCAGTGAACTGTACGTGGCCGGCTTCGGCGACAGCAGCCTGACGATCTTCAGCCGCGTCATCGCCGGCAGCGGCGCCGGCAACCTGCGCCCCCTGCAGACCCTGTTCGATGAAGAGGCAGCTGTGTTCAACATGGGCGGGCCGGTGGCCGTGGTTCTGAGTGCGGACGATCGCCAGGTCTACGTGGTGGCCAGCACCGACAGCAGCATCGTCGTGTTCCGCCGCCTGCAGGCGGAGCGGATTTTCGTCGACGGGTTCGAGACCTTGATCCGGTGACCGCCAGAAGCTAGCCGCGATGCTCCGGCGCGCTGGGCCATGCGTCGAGTTGGTGCAGGCTCCAATCGCCCGACAGCAGAACCTGTCGGCTGCACAGGTCCAGCAGGGCGCTGCAACGCAGCGCCATCGGCTGATGCGCGTCGAGCAGACGCGCAGCGACCGCGTGCACCGCTGGCGCCTGCAGACTGAGCGGATGCTGCAGCCAGCCCTGCAGCGCCAACACAGCGGCAGCATCGGGATGCTCGACGCCCGCCGACAGCCAGGCCTGCAGCCACTGCGACCACTGCTGCAGCCAGTCGGCGATGGGATCGGCTAGCGCAGGCCGGGGCTGAACCACGTCGTCTCCTCGGTTGACTGCAGCGCAATGGGTTCGAGCGTCATGCCGCCGCCTTGATGACTGAGCCGACCGAACACCTGCCGCCAGCGCTGGCCGCGGTCCCAGGCCTGCTGCAGGGTACGGATCGCGCGCCGCCGCGTTGCGTCGTTCGGTTCGATCAGCAGCTGAAGGCTGCGGCCGCGCGCATCGATCAGGCGCTGGGTCCAGCACTGCTGGGCGCGATCGAACTGCGGCGCCTCGCTCTCGAAGGGCCCGGCCAGCACCATCGGCGCTCGCCCCTTGAGACCACCGCGCTCGGCGGCGTCTCGAAGCAGTGTGGCCAGCTGCGCGCAGTCCATCGGTGCGGGCAGCCGCGACTGCAGTGCTTCCGCGCGGAGGCACTGCAGCCGGGCCGCGGCCTCGGCGATCTCGGCTGCGCTTTGCTCGGGCGTGACGGTGCCGGTCGGCTCCGCGGCGGGCGGTGCTGGGGCCTGTTGCGCGCTTACGGCGCCCGGCAGGCCCTCGATGTCGTGCCAGCGCGTTTCGGCTCGCGCGCTGAGGCTGCCGTCTTCGCTGCACCACGCGCCCTCAAGCCGCTGGCAGCCACCCAGCAGCTGGCCCAACTCGCATCCGGCCCAGGTCTGCTGGCGCCAATGCCGCGGCAGCGAGGTCTCGAACCCGCGCATGGCGGCGGTCTGCACCAGCGGCAGGCGCCACCAGCGGCGGCTCTGCGCGCACCAGGCGTGCAGGTTCAAGCCTTCGCTGCCGTCCTCGTGGCTCCAGGCTTCGACGGCGAGAATCGCCAGCTGCAGCGTGGGCGCGGCGCGGTAGCTGCGGCGATGGCGGCCGCTGAGTTCGAGCAAGGGCTGAGGCAGCGGCTGCGCGCTCAAGGCTCGCAGTCGCGCCCACAGCGGGCCGAGTGCCGACAGCAGCGCTTCGGGCCGGGCGCGACTGCGTCCGGCGAGTTCGTCTTCGAGCCAGCGCAGCAGCGGCTGCATCGCGCCCGCCACGGCCGGCAGCTCGGCTTGGCGGCTGCGCGTGCTCAAGGCGCGCGCCTGCTCAAGCGCGGCCGGCGACAGCTGCGCGCTGCCCGTGCGCGTCAGCTGTACACACCAGGCCTCAAGCGCGGTCAACACCGCGGCCTGGGTTCGGCTGAGCGCGGGGCCCGGCAGGGTGGGCGGCGCCAGTCCGGCCTCCACGCGGGCCTGCAGGATGAGCGCCGCGAGATGGGCGCAGCGGCGTTGGCCGCAGTCGCAGAGCGCCGCCGCCAATCCTCCGGTGGCGTTGAGACGCAGCCGAACAACGGTTTCGAGTTCGACCCCACCGCGCAGTTCATTGTCCGTGGCTTCGACCTGTACGCCGATCCCCTGCAGCTGCCACTCGCTGGCCTTGCGCAAGGCGGCGGCGCCCAGCGCCTTGGCCAGCGCAGACCAATCCGGGTCGAGCCAGATCGGCGGCCTGTGCAGCGCGGGTGGGTCAGCAGCCGCGATCACTTCCGCGCCGTCAGCGGCGGAATCGGCGATGGCCGGCACGTCTTCAGACGTCGGGTGGGGCGCGGCCGCCTGCGCCATCCAGTGCAGCAGGGCGGCGACTGCATGGTGGCAGGCGCCGTTCGCCGGACAGCTGCAGTGCAGATGCTGGAAGCCGGGGCCGCTCAGCGCCTGCTGGTGCTGCTCCAGCGCCAGCTGATAGCCGCGCTCATTGCTCCAGTCCGGCGTGCCGGGCTCGCACTGCGCGAGCAGGCCGCGGCCGCGGCGCAGCAGGCCGCGATTGGTCCAGCCGAGCACGAAGCCCTCGTCCAGCTGCTGCAGCCAGGCGTCGATGGCGGCGCGGTTCATGCGGCTGTCGCCAGGTCGTTGGGGTGGGTGGGCAGGCACGCGCTCATGCGATCGCCTTCGCGACCCAGTCGGCGAGGTGGTCCGGCGTCATCGCGCCGATCGCCATGCCGCACGCGGCCAGTTCCTGGGCGCGCTGGTGGTCGTAGTCGGGTTGCGCCTCGCGATCCAGGGCCGCGAGGCCAAGCAGCTTGACCCCACTGCCAGCGAGGCGGCGCGTCTGCTCAAGCAGCGCTGCGCCGTCACCGCCTTCGTAGAAGTCGCTGATCAAGACCAGCAGGCTGCGGCTGGGCTGCTGGATGCGGTCGGCGGCGTAGGCCATGGCCGCGGCGATGTCGGTGCCGCCGCCCAGCTGCAAACCGAGCAGGGTTTCGACCGGATCGGCGAGCTGCTCGCCGAGATCGACGATTCGGGTGTCGAACAGGATCAGGCGCGTCTTCAAGGTCGACAGGCCGCTGAACACGGCGGCGACCACGGCCGCATGAATCACCGAATCCAGCATCGAGCCGCTCTGGTCGACCAGCAGCACCAGCTCCCAGGGCATCTGCCGCTGCTGGCGCGCGTGGAAGTACAGCTGACGCAGCACCAGCGCGTCGGCGGTGTGGTCGTAGTGCTTGAGATTGCGGCGCAGCGTGGTCGGCCAGTCGAGTTCGGCCAGGCTGCGCCGGCCGCCGTGCTGGCCGCGCCGACGGCGGCCCTGGAAGCGCGCGCGGATCGAACGCGCCAGCCGCGCTTCGAGTTCTGAGATCACGCTGCGGATCAGGCGCCGCGCTTCGCCCATGCTTTCCGGCGGCAGCAGGCTGCGGCAGCTCAGCAGGGTGCGCACCAGGTCCATGCTGGGCTGCGCCTGCGCCAGCACCTCGGGGTCGGTCAGCAGCTCGGTCAAGCCGTAGCGCTGCAGGCCTTCGCGCTGCAGATGCTCCACCGTGCTGGCGGGGAACAAGCGGCGCACGCCGCGCAGCCACTCGGGTGCGCCGAGCCCGCCGGATCTGCGCCCGCCGCGGCGGCTGCGCGCTGTGGGCTCGAACTCGCGCTCGGCGTACTCATGGCGGTAGAGGTAGTCGAGCAGGCGATCGCGCTCGGCATCGTCGGCGCTGAGCTGCACGCTCCCGCCGCCAGGCGCCGCGCGCGTCAGGCCACGTCCTGCGCCGTCGAACGCATCGCCCCCCGCGGACGCCTGCGCACCGGTCGCAGCGGGCTCGGCATCGGCATCGGCGTCGCCGGCTTCGTCCTGCTTAGCGCGACTGTCGGCATCGCTGTGTTGGCCAGCGCCCGTGTGTGCAGTGGCGGCCTCGGCGGCGGGCCCGAGGATCAAGCGCCAGCGTCGCTGCAGCTCAGTCATGCAGGCCCCACAGGCGAGCTGCGGCGTGGTGGCGCTGCAGCAGGGCGGCGAATTCGGTCAGCACGGCAGCATCCAAGCTGACGGGCCCAAGCGCGCGCGCGGGAGCGCTTTCGAGTGCCAGCACCGCCGCCAGCACGGCGCTGGCCTCACGCGGTTTCAGCGCAGTGAAGGCCAGGCGCAGGCCGGGCAGGACGCGCAGGAAGCACTCTTCATCCCATTCGAGCAGCGCTGCATTGAAGGCCTTGAGCAGCGCCGGGCTGGAGGTGAGCACCTGACGCGCCAGCGGCAGGAAGCCGAGCAGGTAGTCGCACAGGGATTCGGCATCGATCAGGCCGCTGTCGAGCACGGCGGCGAGACGCTGGCGGGTGGCGTCGAGGGTGAGTCGCCCGCGCGCGCTGAGGATGCCGACTGCGCGCCCGCGCAGCATCGCCGGCAGGGTTGCGTCCTGCAGGCTGTGCAGGGCGTCGAGAAAGGTCTCGCGCGCGGCCCAGCGCTCATCGCAGAGCGTGTTGAGCGTGCCCAGCGCCAGCATCACCTCGGCCGCGGCAGGGCGGTCCATCTGGCCCAGCCAGTGGATCTGTCGGCAGGCGCGGCTGAACACCTGAGCAAGCAGCTGCGGCAGGTCGATTTCCGCCGCCGACTGCAGCACCTCCGCCGCGCGCCAGGCGCCGCTGAGCAGGGCCAGCCCGTGGCTCAGCTCGGGCAGGTGCGCGCAGCGCTGGCTCCAGGCGGCCGTGAGCTGCAGCAGCGGCTGCACGCTGCCGTGCAGGCCCATGCGCAGGGCCTCGACCAGGCAGCGCGGCGCTTCGGCCGGGTGGCGCGCTGCGCGCTGCAGCAGGGCGGCCAGGGCGGCCTCGGGCAGCTGCGCGCCGAAGTGTTGGCACTCGGTGAGACGCGCATCGACTTCGGGCCGCCAGCTCAGCTGCCAGATCTCGCGCACGCGCTCCAGGTCAGTGCCGGCTGCGAAGTCCGGGCCGGCGTGCAGCTCCGCGTAGGGCACGCCGAGCGCGCGCAGCTGATGCAGCAGCTGCGAGATCTGCCGGTGCTTGGGGCTGCGGTAGAGATCCAGTGCGCGCTCACGCTCGCCGCCGGGCAGCAGCGGCAGGCCGAGCGCGCCAGCGCGACGTCGGAAGTCTTCGACCAGAGGCGCACGCGGGTAGCGCCGCGGCAGGCTGCCGGTGACGTTGGCAGACAGCAGCCGACGCAGGCGCTGCTGACGCAGCGCCTCGCCGGCGCTGTCGAGGCCATCGCGCAGCAGACAGGCGCCGAGTGCATCCAGCACTTCGGCGCGGCCGAGCGGAACGCCGCGTAGCGCCGCCAGCCGCTCGCTCATCAGGACGGCTTCAATGGCATCGGGCAGGCCCGTGGTTTCGCCCTGGGCCTTCAGGCCATGCAGCGCGCGCTGCGCGGCGGCCTCGGCGGCGGCGCGCTCCGGCCGTGCATCGGCGCGTTCCAGCGCCTGCCAGTACAGCTGGTAGTAGCCGGTGTCGGGCAGGCCGGCGGCGTAGTCATGGGCGGCGTCGATGCGGTCGAGCGCGTAGGGCAGCAGATAGCACTCGGCGCGGCCGTCGGCCGGCTCGATCAAGGGTGGGGTGCTTTGAGCCAGCAGCACCGCAATGGCTTCGGTGTGAATGCCGCCGGTGACCACCAGGGTGCGCAGCCCGGAAGCGCAGGCCGCAGCCACGTGCGCGGCCATTGCACGCTCACGCGCGCTGCACTGGGCGGAGTCGGGGCGCTCGCGCAGCAGCAGACACCAGCGCTGCAGCCGCTCGAAGTAGTTCTGCGGCGTCAGCTGTTGGCAGCCGGCTTCGAAGTGACAGTCCCACCAATGGTCGAAGTCGCGGCAGCCGCTGGCCGCGAGCACGCGCTCGGCACGTTCGCCCTCGCCGAGCCCGTGGTCGTCCAGCAGGCTGGCCTCGTGTTCGCCTGGCTCTGCGTGCTCCATCAGCGCTGCGGCCGGGCGATCGATGAAGATCACCTCGGCCTGGATCCGTACCGCCTCGCGCAGCGCCACCCACTCCGGCGAGAACTCCGCCAGCGGGTATAACGCGCGGCGCGCACGCTCGCCGCTGCCGTCGCTCGCGGCCCGGCTGCAGGTGTACAGCGCCAGCGGCGGCCGCGCCGAGGATGCCGCGAGATAGGGCAGCAGCGCATTGGCCTCGGCCGGACCCTCGATCAGCACCCGCTGCGGGCGCTCGCTGCGGATCAGCGCGCGCAGCTGCCAGGCGCAGAGCGGGCTGTGGTGGCGCACCGGCACCAGCCGCAGCTGCGCGCTGGCGGGAATCGCCGCCAGCCGCTGCATCAGCTCAGCGGGCGCCGCTGCATTCACTTGCTGGCCTTGAGCGCGAGCTTGCCGATGTGCTCGGCTGCCAGCGACAGCAGCGGCGCGGGCACCTGGCTGAGGAACTGCACCTGCTGGCCGCGGTAGAACTCCACCGCGCAGACCGATGCATCGCCGTACAGGCTGGCGTCCATGTCCTCGGTATCGATCTGCACCCTCAGCCCGTCGGTGAAGCGGCGCTGGTAGCCGAAGATGTGGCTGCCGTCCTGGTCGCGGATCTGGTAGTTCCAGCCCTCCAGGCCGTACTTGAGCGTGGACTGGGCAACGCGCAGGCCCGCATGCCGATGCAGCGATGTGGAGTTCATCTCCTCCGCGCTCAGCACCAGCACCGGTCGACCGACCTGGTCGAGAAAGGGCTTGATCTCGTAGTCCTTGAGGTGCGCGGTCCACGCCTCCACCTCGCCGGCTTCCGCCAGCGCGGGGTGCCACAGCCGCACGCAATCGTCGTCCGCCAGCTGCACCGGCTGGTCGGCGGCATCAATCAGCGAACGGTCCTCACTGATGCGCAGGCTGCCCAGTGCCCGGCCATCGGCGGCCAGACGCGTCCAGATCAGGCCCTGGCCGATCAGGCCGAGCACGGCGTGCTCGACGAACAGCACCCGCCAGCGCGCGGCCGGCCAGCGGCGCTCGCTGACCATCGCATCCTCCAGCCGCTGCGCCTGCAGCTTGATGACCTTCTTCAGCCCGCCGCGCAGCAGCTTGATCGCCGCGTCGGCCGCGGCACGGGCGTCCAGGTCTTCGCCGTCCTTGGCTTTCGGCAGGGTCTTGCTGGTCTTGCCGCTCAGGCTGTGGGTGAAGCTCAGTTCCAGATCGGTGCCCACCCGCATGGTGTAGCTGCAGGGGCCGAAGTCGAACACGCGGCCGCTGTTGGTCAGACCGAAATCGGGCGTGATCTCGTCGAGCAGGCCGGCCAGGTCGCAGCCGCGGCGCTTGGCGGCGGCCAGCAGGGCTGTGCGGGCGCCCTGATGGATCGCATCCGAGTAGATCGATTTCGAATAGACCTCGTACACATGCGAGAGCGCGTAAGCGGTATCGAGGCTGCCGAGCGTCTGCAGGGCGGTGACGGCCTTCGGCTTGGCGCGCTTGTGCCAGGACTTGAACGCTTCGAACAGCGGTTCGACCAGACGATCGTCGCCACCCGCCGGCACGAACAGCAGCAGCCAGCTCAGCTTGCGATCACCGTTCTCCGCCAGCCACAGCTGCAGCAGCTGCGCGGCCAGCGCCGCCTGACGCTCGCGCGACAGATGCGCCAGCAGGCTGAGCGCGGTGTCGGCGAGGCGATCTTCTTTGGTGTCCACCGCCAGCGTCAGCAGCCAGCGCCCGTACTCCGGCGGCAGCGGCGCCAGCGCAGCGGCAAGCGACTCGCTCCACAGCTTGTCGACCGCCGGCTTGATCTTGGCCTTGGCAACGCGGGCTTTCAGCGCGTCGAGATCGGCGGCGTGGGCGGCGGCGCCCGGCGACGCTTCGACCGCGGCGCTGCTGTGTTCAGGCGCGAGCGTTGTCGCAGCCGCCGCAGCCTTGCGGCCCAGCCGCGCCCGAATGCGGTCGCGGTCGGCATCGGCCGTGCGCGCGTCGTCGTGAACCTTCTGCAGCAGTGGCTCGGCCGCGGTGTCGGTGCACAGCAGCAGCGCCTCCAGGCCCACCTCGCGCACGCCCTTGCGGCGGTCATCGAGCCAACCGAGTTCGGCCAGCAGGCCGGTGCCGGCCGCGGCCAGCCGTGCTGGCAGAGCGCGCTGAATGGGTTTGCTCTTGGCCGCAAGCTCCATCAGCCCGGGGTTCAGCAGGCGCAGCAACTCGGAGTCCTCCAGGAATCGCAGCAGGTGCACCGCATCGGTGGGCTTGACCGCCACGATGTCGGCAGATCGCGCGCGCAGGACATCGCCCACGAAGGTCGCAAAGGTGCTGCGCACCGCCGCCACGCGCGCTTTCCCACCCTTCTCGTCGCGCCAGCCCACCGGCCAGTTGGGGTCATCACCGAGCCGCGCTCCCAGCCAGTGGAGGAACAGCGGCAGCAGGGAAGCCGGCTGCAGGCGCCACAGCTGCTGCAGCAGGCCGAACTCGATGTCCACTGCGGGGCGATAATTTTCGCGATTCAAGAACCACACGCTCGCGATGTCCGGCGCTGCGTCCAGGATCCGCTGCAGCAGCGGCAGGGCAGGGTGCTCAGGGGTGACCGCGCCGAAGCGTTCGTACTCGAACAGGTCCTCCACCCAGCGCAGCACGTAGGCGCGCATCTTGTCGCCATCGCTGAGCGCCCAGGCCTGCTCGGCCAGACCGACATCGGGAGCCATCACGTAGGCCTTGCGGAAGCTCACCGGGTCCGCGATCAGCAGCGCCTTGAGCCGCTCGATCGCCCCGCGATCGGGCTTCGCGGAGTCGTGGTTCATGTTCCCGTTCAGTCGCTCAAGCGCCGCCCGCCGCAGCGCCAGGCCACCGCGCTCGGCGAGGGTCAGCAGCAGGTCGATCGGTTCGATCTCGCGCACCAGTTCGTTGGCATTGAGACGGCCAAAGCCCGAGTCGACATCCTGGAAGCGATGCAGCGCTTCGTCGCTGATCGCCGCAATCGCGGTCGCCAGCAGGTCGTGGCGGTCGGCCTTTTCCGCGGCACTCTCGTCGCGGCGGCTGCCTGCTCGCGCCAGCAGATCGAAGGCTGCGGCCTGCACGGTCGGATTGTCGGTCGAGGCGATCAGCGCCGCCAGCCCGGCGCGTTCCTCGCGATTGCGCGGCATGAAGCCGCGCATCCACATGTGCGGCAAGGTCTCGCGGCTCAGGATCTCGACATTGCCGGGGATCGACAGCACGTCAGCCGCCGACAGCAGATGGATGCTGGCATCGATCAGAAAGGCAGCGTGGTTGGCATACGCGTTCGGAGTGTCCTGCAGGAGTCGCATCAGGGCGTCGCGCCAACCCGGCAATCGATCCACCGGCGGGCTGCCCTGGCGCACCTCGCGCAGGTAGTGGACGAACACGCCCCAGTGCTTGGAGTTCCAGGTCTGGCGGATGCCGGTGAGGCTGGACTCGCTCAGCTCGGCGCCCAGCGCCTGCCAGGCTTCGATGCATTTCTCGGGCAGCTGCTCAATGCGCTGCGGCGGGCTCGGCAGTTCGGTCACGTCAGGTCCTTGTTCAGTGCGGTTCGAAGGGGGGTTCGATCGGGTCGCCCAGCAAGGCGCGCTGCTGCGCGTGCAGGCCGGGCTTCTCAGCGGATCCAGCTCAGAGCCAGCGCTCGCCGTCCAGCAGTTGCTGCCAGTTGTGTTGCTTGCCGCGCTTGCTGCGCACGAGGCGCAGGTAGTCCGCCAGCCGTCGCCGATCGTCGGCGTCGTCTTTCAGCACGGTGCCGCTCATGTGGCGGAGCAGGGTGTCCGGGCTGGGCGTGGCGGCGCCGAAGTACCAGGCCTCGGCGGCAGCGCTGTAGGCGACATTGACGGCTTCGGCCGTCGACAGCACGCTCGACAGGGGCTCCAGCCGCACGCCCAGCGCTTCGCCGCTGCGCAGCTCCTGGAACACCGTCACCAGCAGTTCGCTTACGTCCGGCGGCAGGCGGGTGTCGATGGCGTCGTCAGCCAGCAGGCGATCCACTTCGCGGGCGACCAGCTCGGCTTCGGCTTTCAGCTCACGAATGGGCTGCAGGGTTTCGAAGTTGAAGCGGCGCTTGAGTGCCGCCGACATCTCGTTGACCCCGCGATCGCGCAGGTTGGCGGTGGCGATGATGTTGAAGCCCGGCCGCGACAGCAGCATGGCGGCATCGCCCAGCTCGGGCACGTGCAGCACGCGATCGGACAGCACCGGAATCAGGCTGTCCTGGATCTCGATCGGGCAGCGGGTGATCTCCTCGAAGCGCAGCAATTGACCCTGGGCCATGCAGCGATGCAGTGGGCCGGGAACCAGTGCGCGCTCGGACGGGCCATCGCGCAGCAGCAGGGCATAGTTCCAGCTGTAGCGGATCTGCTCTTCGGCGGTGCCTGCAGAGCCCTGGACCGTCTGCGTGCTGGTGCCCGAGATCGCTGCAGCCAGCAGCTCTGACAGCAGCGACTTGGCGGTGCCGGGCTCGCCGACCAGCATCAGCCCGCGCTGTCCGGCCAAGGTCACGATGGCGCGCTCGACCGCGATGTCGTTGCCGAAGATCTTGCGGCTGCAGCGCGGGCCATCGGCATCGGAAGCGCCGCCCAGAATGAAGCGACGCACGCTCACCGGGCTCAGCCGCCAGCCGGCCGGCCGCGGCGCGCGATCGGACTCCGCCAGTGCGGCCAGCTCGTCTGCATACAGAAGTTCGGCCGGCAGTCGCTGGGCGTCGCGGAGGGGGCTCATGCGGAGTCTGTGCGGGCGCTCGCCGCGCCGGCCCTGGTGAATGGGGGCGCAAGACTGTCACGACAGGCAGGCGGGTGAAATACCCGATCTGTCAACCGCGAGCGCGCGGCGTGCACTGGTTCTCGATCCGAGCGCTGTTGCTTCGCTGGCCCAGCGGCTGCCTTCCAGGGCACGGCTCCGCGACCCGGTGTGCGCATGAGCCTTGGGCTCACGCAGACAAGGCAGTCCCTGAACCTTCGGCGGCTTGAGCTCGGCCTTCGGCCTGAGATGGGAAGGCCTGACCACGTCCCACGGGCGGTTGTTCAGACCTCGAAAGTCCGGCGCGGGCGCGGGTTCGTTCGGACGCTGCACGTGGACGCCTTCGCCGCGCGGTCGCTGCGGATCCGGCAGGGCCTGCTGTCTCAACAGGCGCGCCCTCGGTGGCACGCCGGCAGCGCGGATGGGTCAGGCCGACTCCAGGCGAAGTGAGGAGCCCGGCAGCTTGTTGGAGAACTCGCTTCCGGGGAGTTTTTCCAGTCGGCAGTCCGGCGCAGGTCCGTACCGCCTCACGACACATCCATCGCTTACGCGCCTGCTTCACCGTTCCGGCCATCCCTGGCCGGGTTCGCAGGTTGTTCTTCAACAGCCTGCTGAGCAGGTCATCAGATTTCGATGCAGCAGCGCTCAAGGACATCGCTCAAGGGCGAGGTGCGGATCACCCGGACCTGGCCCAGATCTCCCCCCAGGGGGTCGCTGAAGCTGCCGTTCGGTTCGGGCAAGGTCTCCACCGCCAGCACAGTCAGAGGGGTGTCCTCATCGAGACCCGCGCGGGCGAGTGCGTCCCTGACCTGGGGATCGCTCCAGCGGCCCTCGGCCTGCGGGGCCATCGCGGCCGACTTGCCGGGTTTGACCGGTCGCGAGGGCCTGAGGTCGATCTGCACGTTGCGGTGGCTTGCGCCGTCGGCCTGCAGAAGTCGGGCGTAGAGCACGAACCAGATCTCGGTGTTCGGGCGGAACGGCGTGACCTGCTTCAGCCCCAGATAGGGCGTCGCGAACGGCGCACGGGCGACGATGGCGCGGCCGGGGCCCGCGACCACCGAGCACACGAGCTGCGGCGCCGGGTGCTGCGCGCCCTCGAGCGTCAGCGCCTCGCCATAGCGGCCCTGCGCTGTGGACCAGAACGGGTCGGTAGGCGTGCCGAGGCCGTGGCCCACCCGGATCTCGTAGGTGTAGAACGAGAACAGCTCGGGCGAGTTCGGGTCGGTGTTGGGTGGGAGCGGCACCAGGAAGTGGCGGTTGGAATTGCCCGCAGGCTCCAGCCGCTGCATGGCGTTGAGACCCGACAGGTCCTGCACCTGGCCCGGGGTGATGACGCGAGCGAGCTCCGGGTCGAGAGGCACGCGCTCCAGCACGTCGGGGTCGCGTACGGGCTCCCAGCCGGGCAGCAGCATCGGGTCGGGCGTGCGGTAGAGCGCGCGCACGAAGTAGGCGTCGCGCGGGTCCGCGAGCGGCTCGTCGAATTCCAGCCAGAGCCGCTTCACGCGCGGTGCGGTCGAGGAGTAATCCGCGCTCGCCGCGTACGGGGTGAGCGCGATGCCCGCCGCGCGGACCTTCGGGACCTGGACGGGCCGGGTCGCCACAGGCAGCAGGGTCTGGACCGTCTGCGACGCACGGGTGCCGCCTTCGAAGGACAGCCGCATCTCGTAGTCGACGGTGGCCTCGTAGGGCAGACCATCCTTGCCGATGGGCGGCGGAAAGGCATCGACAAAGATCATGCGGATGTAGCCGCGTTCCGGGTTCTTGCGCGCCTGGATGTTGATGGTGTTCATGAGCTGGATCTGGCCCACCTCCGCCCACTGGGGTGCATCGCCAGGGGCGCCGGGGAGCGCGATGCGACGGCGCACGCGCACCGTCGGTGCGCCTTGCCCGCGCCAGGTCCAGTCGCGGTCGATCACCATCTGGCAGACATTGATCCACTGACCGGCGAGTTCGCCGGGCTCGGCGAATTCGAGGCTGCTCATATCGGGCGCCGCATGATGGGTGAGGCCGGCGCAGCCGAAGGCCACACGCTCGCCCTCGCGCCCCAGAAGCATCGCATCGTCGGCGACAAGGTCGGCGGCGAGGGCCAGGCGGTCAACAAGGACGGTCGACGGGTCGTTCTGCGCGACGGTCGCCGAAACGGCAGCGCGCACACCGACGGGATCGTCGCGAAGGAGAACGGAGCGCAGCTTGTCCTGGTCCGGCAGGAGCGCGATGGGGTCAGCTTCGGTCGCGGCGATGGCGTGCAGTTCGATCGAGTCGATATCGCCGATGCGCGCCTTGTCGGTCGCGAAGTAGCTGAGGTCGTTTCGCCCGATCGCCGCGAGCTCGATCCGGATGTCGCGGGAGCGGACCAGCGGAATCGCGCCGCTCACTGCGCCCTCGGCACCGAGCTGGGCCGAGATGTCGACGTCGCGGTAGTCAGCAGCGTTGAGCCAGTCGAAGCTGAGCGTCAGCGCCTGCGTGGGGTCGACGGGGAAGCGGCGGGTGGTCGTGTACCACGCCGTCCAGCCCTGGCGGCCCGCGCCCGGATCGTAGGTAGGCGAGCGCAGCAGCACGCGGATGCGGAGATTCACCGTGTCGGGGTCGCGGATGGCAGGGGGCGTGGCGTTGGCGGGATCGAGATCGTTGGCCGCGATCTGGGCCAGCAGGTCGGCCTGCGCAGCCGGACCGGCGGCGAAGACTGCCGCCGGAAAGCCGAGGGGCGGGCGGGTCACTGCGACCGAGGGCAGCGCGCCGTCGGAAGGAACAGCGGCGGGCGCGAGGATCGGACGACGGGGCGGCACGTGGCGCTTCATGTGGAGCAGGGCGATGGGCGCCTCGCCCTCACGCAGGCTGTCGTCGCCAAGCGCGGGGCCGCCGCCTGTCGCGTCGGCGAGTCGCACGCGGAACTCGTAGCGGTTGCCGTAGCGGAGCGAAATGCCGTTCAGATCGACCGGCAGGTCGGTTTCGGGCGGAGAGCCCGCGGGCGGGGGCGGCGCGTTCATCAGGCGCTGTTCGTCCTGCGTCTCCATGACGACGGAGCCGCCGCGCCAGATCGCGAACCACGGGGGCAGCCAGAGCTGATCCTCGACTTCGTTGGGGTGCACCTCCAGCCAGCGTTCCTCGACGGCGGTGCCGAGGTCTACGCCAAGGTCAGCGGGCGACTGGACGCGGGAAAGCGAAGTCCAGTCTGCGGTGCCCGCGGGCCGCACGTCGACCCGATAGCCGAAGGTGCCGCGCGGAGCGACCACGTTGTTCTGTCCGTCGGGCGAGGCGCCGAGCGCTCGGTTCTGGCCTTCGAGGATGTCTTCGTCGTCCCAGGCGAGCTGGATGCCTTCGTCGCGCGCGGCGCCTTCGCTGCTGCCGTCTTCGTCGAGCATGTCCATGCCCTGTGGCTGGCGGACATGGACGATCTTGGAGAAACCGTCATCGAAGCGGATTGCTTCGGCGAAGACGCGATCGGTCTGGCCAAGCGCGCCGGCCGCGGCGGGGTTGTCCGACACCGGAAAGACGACCGGGGTGAAGATCGGCCGGGTTTCGGAGTCCGACAGCGCCGGAATGCGAGTCGCGAAAGCGCGCTGGAAACCCGCGGTGCCGGCCTGGGCCGCATAGTCGCTGGAGGCGGAGAGCTCGACCCAGAGCCAGCCGCCGTTCTGCAGCCGCGGCGCCGCGTCGATCCTGATGTCGATGGGGACAATCAGCCCCAAGGCCTCGGCCAGGCGCGGTCGGCGCAGGCTGAAGGCGATGGCCTCGCCCCAGCCGATCTCGGTCGGTGGCAGTGGAGGCACGTCCTTCGGCGGGCACTGCATCAGGCAGCGGTAGGTGTCGTCGACGAGGGCGAGGGACGTGCGCGGCTGCACGAAGTCGAAGGCCTGTCGATAGCTTTTCGGCAGGTACTTTCTGAGCTGCTTCGTCGTGTCCGGCGCTTGTGCGGCGAAGGTGTCGCCCGAGGGGCCGTCGGGGATATCGAGCGCGTCCTTGATCGCCTCGAAAATCGCTCGCGCGTCGGGCGCGCCGCGGCGGGGCGTGTCGACGGTCTGGTCGACATTCGTGCGCATGGGCAGGGCGCCGACAGCGTCGGACACGAACACACGGAACGAAAGCTCTGCATCCGCGAATGCGGGCAGCCCTGGGGGAGCAGCCAGAAGCGGCTTCAGCGGGTTGCCGGTCGGCGCCACGAGCACGCGTAGCGACAGCGTCCGGCTGGCCGGCTGCCAGGACTGGAGGTAGGGGACGAACGTGAGTTTCGGGGCGGGCATGAGGGTCTCCTACTCCAGCGTGGTGGTGCCGCTGACCGTGTAGGTCGCATTGATGGAGATGATGAGGAAGATGTCGACCTGCAGCTTCACCTTGCCGGTGTAGTCGCAGAGCGTCTTGTCCTTGGTGCCGCCGCCGGGCAGCGCCTCGGTCTTTTTGTAGACGACGCCTTTCAACTCGGCCAAAAGCTTGACGCTGGTGATCGGGAAATCCTCGATCACCTTCACGCCTGCCTCGAACCGCACGAGGCCGCCGAACTTCGGGGTGTCGGTCGTGAAGTCGTAGATGAAGACGAAGCCGACCCCGAAATAGGCGTAGGCCTCGAACGGGCCGACCTTGCCCTTCACTCCAAGCCCGGCGAAGGCCGTGAGTTCGAGCTTTTCCTCGGTTACGACACCCAGGACGCTCGCGATCGAGAACTTCACGTCGAGCTGGACGAGGACATAGACCTTGAGCTCGGCGGGGCCGCCACCCCCGCCGAGGATGGGAAACTCGGCCTTGACGCCGGCCATGAGCTCGCCTGTGGCCTTGGTGCCGCCGGTCGCCATGTCCCAGCCCGTGGAGCCGCCGGCACCGAGGAGGAGCTTGATCGTCGCCCCGCCGATCGAGAAGCCTTCTTTCGGGACCTCCTGGATCGACTCGATGACGACCTTGATCTCGTGCTTGGCGTTCGACGCGCCCAGATCAATCGGGCCCAGCGTGTCGCGGGCGCCGAAGACCGGGATGAAGCTCAGGATTTTCTCGACGGGCTCGTAGACCAGCGTGTCGATCTCGGCCACCTGCGGGCGCTGGTCGGTGGAGCCGACGATGCGAAGCTTCGCGCCCGAGGCCCGTTCGAGCCCTGCGATGTCGGACCACAGCGTGAGCCCGTTGAACTCGGCCGACCACGTGTCGGCGCCGAGGGTCATCTGCAGGGTCGAGTCCTCGTAGGTCAACTCCGACCCGTGGCCCTGGCTGCCGGCGAGGCGGAGAGGGACGGGATGGTTGACCACGGTGACCGGGGCCGACAGCGCCATCGATCCCGTCGGCCCGACGTTGAAGTGCATCGGCGCCGGCAGCTTGATCGCGTTCTGTGGCGGCGGAAAGGCACCCTTCGAGGTTGACCGCGCGAGGATGTCCGCCAGTTCGGGCGGCAGCGTGCTGGTGACGCGCGCAGCGCCCGTGTTCCCGGACTGCGGGCGTGGAAACAGGAAACCGTGGGTCGGCGTGCTTTGCAGCAGGCAGTAATCATTTCGCGGCGCGGAGGGGGTCAGCAGATCGATCGGATCCGCCATCCGCCACGGGCCGAGTGAAACCGCCGCGTCGCGCGGAGGGGCGTTGAAGGCTGCGTCGCTGCCGGCGGGATACTTCACGGCATGGCGGCGAACGATCGGAACGCCCAGGGATTCCGAGACAGGCACCGCCTCGCCACCGTCCGGAGGGACGACCGCAACGGGACGCTGGACCACCGACCAGGCGCCGGTCTTCGGCAGTTTCGGCACGCCCCGGACGGTGGCGACGAAGAGCGGCTTGCCGGCGTCGTCGACCACGCCCATCTCGATCCGACGGGCGCGGAACGGCAGCTTCGAGGCGCCAAAGTCGATCCAGGTGTCGATGGGGCCGCCGGGCGCGCCCTGCGCCTGGATCAGCGCGCGCAGCGCATCCGCGCTGGCGGGGTCGCCGTTCGGCTGGGTTTGCAGCCAGCCGAGCACGCCGTTCGCGGGCACGCGCCCCGCAAGCCCCTCAAGCGCGAGGTCGGCGTCGAAGTAGTAGGGCACGAAGGTGGCGCCGTCCGCAGAGAACTCGATGCCCGGCGCTGGGCGGATCGTGCGGATGTTGAACAGGCCCTTGAAGATGCCAGAGTCGAAGGCGTACTCGGCGACCTGCGGGTCCGGGGCAGGGTTGGAGGGATCGACATAGCGGTAGTCGAGCAGGCCGGGCGAGGTCGCCTGCCAGCCCGTGTCGCGCCGGATCACGCCGCCGCCCGAGCGGCGCTCGACGATGACCGAGCGTGTGACCTTGATGCCCCAGGGGTGCAGCACGCTGGCCACCTTGATGATCTCGAGCGCAGTGCGCCCGGTCATCACCTGGAACTGGGTCTTCGCGGTCTCGGCGAACAGGGCGAACGGGTTCTCCCACTTCGAGAAGTTCGATCCGCCATAGCCCGACAGGTCGAAGCGGGTGACGGGCACCTTGGGGTTTGCCGACATGTCGTTGTTGAAGATCGTCTCGACGTCGCCTGCGGGGTCGCCGGTACTCGACAGGACCGAAAGCCCGAACGGCATGCCGGTCGCAAGGTCAACACCGTTGATGAGCTGCCGCGTTGCACCCTCGAAGTAGGGCGAGACTTCGCCCGGCTTCTCGCGGCCGCCTTCGGCCTTCGCAGTGATCTGCAGCCCACCTTTCGCCGTCTCGGTCGGAAATTCGGGCTGCGTGATCTCGTAGCTGTCGGCGCGGCGCGAGCCGCTGTCGTTGGGCTGGAGGTCGACGACCGTGACGATGCCGAAGGGCAGGGTCGTGCGGAAGGTGACCCGGGTGCCGTCGTCGAAGACCTCCTTCGTGGTGGCGAGGAGCGGCTCCGGAATCACCGGCGCCAGCTTCTGCGAGCGCGCACCGAGCACGGTTGCGCCGCCGTCGGTGGCCGAGGCGAGCGGTGTCGGAAACCAGCCAAGGGTGAGGACGTCCTGGTCTTCATCGAGCGTACGCACCGGCTCCCACTGGATCTGCGGGAGCGTGACCAAGCGCATCGCCTCGACGCTGGAGTGGACGTCGAGCCCCAGGATCGGGAAACCGCTACCGGCCGGGAGCGCCGCCACGTGGGTGACACTCTGGCCGCGGGCGGGCGTGCCCCACAGAGCAACGCCGAGCAGGTCCTGATTGGTGGAGACGTCAAGCAGGAAGAATGGCGGCGTGCGCCCCAGGCGCTCGTTGAACTGCCCGTCGATGGCCGCGTTGGAGGCCTGATTCAGCTTGATCGCGTTGCGCACGCGGCCCGCGCGCTGCTCTTGCTCGCGCGACTGTGCCTGCTTCAGCTCTTCCAGCGCCCGACGATCGAGACCTCTGCGCCCCTGCTCTGTTTGGGTCATGCCGACGTCGGGATCGCGATCAGAGCGCGGCGCGGGAACCGGCTCCCCCGGGGACCGCGGGTTCGGGCAGACCAAGGGCAGCCCCAGGTCGCCGGCGAAGTCGATGCGCGCCGCTTCGGGACTGTCCCAGCGCACCAGCGCGCCGAGCAAAGCGCGCGGGCGGTCGAAGCCGGGGCGGCAGATGTGGAAGTTGCCGACGTAGGGGTCCGGCAGCGTCGGCGTCCAGGCATAGACCCCGAATCGAAGCGCCAGAGTGCCGTGGTCGATCGCGTGTCGATCGCTCAAGCTGCCGGCGGCGATGACCATGTCGGCGCCGGTGGTCCAGACGAGCGCGTTGCGGAAGACGAGGCGTGTCTCCTCGGGGTTCTTCATGCCAGCGCCGAGCATCGCGCGGATGCCAGCCGAGGTGGCGGTGAGAAGGATCGCGCCGGTGTCGGTCGGTGTGCGGAGGGGCCGGCCGTTGGCGGCCACAGGCCGATCGAGCGCGAGCTTCACCGTTCCCGTTGCCATCAGGCTTTCGCCGTGCTCGACATCGCAGCGATGGAAGAACAGGAAGGGCCTGCGGTAGTCGTGACGCCAAGGAAGACGCCGCCCGCCAGTGTCGGGCAGCGCCCACAGCCTGTACGTCGTCTCGACCGGCGAGGGCAGGGGCGCGACGTCGATATCGAGCAGCGCCGTACCGCGATTCGTGAGCGCCAGCCAGGGGTCGAGCACATGGAAGCGCGGGTCGTGCGCATACCAGCGCGCTTCGAGCCCCTCCAGCGCCATCCAGAAGCCGGGCGCCACGGCGGCCGGGCCAAGCGCAGCAGGCGCCGCCTGCACAACAGGAAGTGCCAGCGCGGCGCCCGCTATCCGCGCCTTGCCTTGGAAATCCGCCAGCGTCGATGCCATCGCGCCACCGTCGAAGCTGTCGGGCTCCACCGTGTAGCCCAGCAGCAGCGTCCAGAGCTGCGCAACAAACATCACCGTTCCGGTTGGGGCGCCGAACTCGAAGGTTTGCCCCCAGGCTTCCGCCCGCCCAGCGTCGCCACTCACCGTCATGCCGCCGGGGCCGAAGCTCAGTGTGAGCGTCGGCAGCTCGAGCGCCACGCCTGATGAACAGGCATCGGCGCTCGGCGCGATCTTCTCGGCTTCGAGCACGAGTGTCAGCGTTGCCTTGAGCGGCGCCGCGACCTCGATCCGGTCATCGCTCTGCGAGGAGACGCTTGCGAGCGCGAGCTTGCCGTCACTGACGGTCACTCCAACATAGGCGCCAGCGGGGAGGGCCGGATCCACGAGGTTGCCGCGGATCCAGACCGTGCCCCTTTGAAGATCAAGTCGCGTTTCGCCGGGGCGTGAGACGGTAGGGCGTCGCCCGCTGCTGATAACGAAGGCGGGGAGAGCAGCGCCTTGTTCGGTGACTTCGAGCCGGCGTGCCTCACGCCAGAACTCGAAGAAGACGGGGCGGTCATCGACCGTGAAGGGACCGAGCCGTTCGGCAGCCCCGAGTGCGCTGAGGGGGCTCGCGATGCGGCCCGCCACGAGGTCCTCGCCCGGGTCGCGCCGCACGGCAACGATCGGCGGCTTGCGGGCCTCAGCGGCGCCGAGCGTCGCGCCGCTGATCTGCGAGCGCAACTGCGGACCCACCTCGATCCCGGCTGACAGACGGGTGGCGCGGCCAAGCGCGTCAGCGCCTCGCGTCGCTGCGGCCGTCAAGAGTGCTCTCAAGCGAACAAGCTTGCTTTCGTCGGCGGCAGCGAGATCGAGCGTGAGACGGGCGACGTCGTCGAGAGCGGCGGATTTTGCTTCGGGCTTTGCGGGGGGTCTGGCCATGATTTCCTCGCGAACGAAGGAGCCGTTGCGGCGCAGGCAATCGCCCACGCCGGGGCGGGAGGCAAGCGGAGGATCGCGGCGAAGCTCGCTTGCCGGCCTGGATCTCGCACCCTGTGCGGTCGGATGGCGCTGGATCCGTGGGAGAACAACTTGGGAATCGTCTGATGCTGCTAAGCGCCACGCACCGCCATCTAGTGCCAGAGCACGCAGCGGTTCCGCGTGTGTCAGCTCCACAGAGCTCGACGCAGGGCGACTGTCTCAGCGAACAAGCTCCGCCTTTGTCAGATTCTTCGCCGCTCGTCAGACATCACATGCGGCGCGCATCGAGCGGCGGAAAGCTTCGCAGCCGAAACGTTGCGAGCGCGGGGTAGGGAAGGGGCGCAACCGACCAAGGTTGATCGCGCGCATCGGCTGCAGGCTGATCGCATCGGCGGCGTAGCGGGTGGTTCGGCCATCGATGGCACTGCGGCGAGTCATCGTGTTCCGGGCGACGTGAGGCCTGACACCCGCGGCCCTACCGCCAGCGGCGAAGTCCGCCGTGTCGCATCCCTTGCGGGCGAAAAGCGGCAGGCGGCTGCGGCCGCACGCCGAACCCAGCGCGTGCTGACAGGCGATCGAGCGCTCGTACCACGACTCGATCACTCGAACCCGTCGGAGAACAGCCGCCCCTCGAACGAAATGCAGCCGGATACTTCGGAGGTGCTGCGCGGTTGGCTGTCGGTGTCGCTGCTGGTCATGCGGGTGGCGGTCGCGGCAATCAGGCGTGGGCTTGCGAAGAAGTCGGGATCACCCGGCGCAGCAATAATGCCGCTGTAACTGGCGTTGCCGTCAAAGCTCGCGGTGCCGTTGCTGATCGTGGCAAACGTGGCACCCAGCCAGGTCTGCGGTGAGCCGCTGCCGAAGATGATCGGCAGCGGACAATCGATCACCGCGTAGAAGTCGATGCGGTAGGTGCCATTGCTGGAGCTCAGGCTGCCGCTGGCGATGCCCACAGCCTGGCTGGCGGCGCCCTGACCGATCGCGCTGGCTACGGTCGGGCGGTTCTGGCGGAGGTTGCCCGAACCCGCCGGCACCGGGCCTGAGTTGTTGGTGTTCTGGCTGGCGCCGTCGTCGGACAGGTCGATCGGCTGCTCACCGTTGTCGGTAATGGTGTTTCGCAGCACCGCGATGCGCACCGCATCGCCGGTGATCACCACGCCATCGTCGCCATTGAAGCGGATCTGGTTTTCGTCGACCACCGCATCGGCGGCAGCGTCGTCGAAGCGGACGCCGTCCTCCGCATTGCCGAAGGTGCTGCCGCAGCTCAGCGGCGTACACAGTGCGTTGATGCCGATGCGATTGTTGCTGATCCCGGTGCCGCGCGCGTTGCTGCCGGCGACAAGGATGCCGTGGCGAGTGTTGTTGCTGATGGTGTTGCCGGTGACCGCGGTGAAGCGGCCGGCGATGACGATGCCATCGCGGTTGGCTTCGGTGCTCGCGCTGCCGCCGGGACCGACGCCGATGTAGTTGTTGACGATGTTGGCATTGCGCGCGCCGCCGCCGACGCGGATCGCAGCGTCGGTGCTGTCGGAGAACACGTTGCGCTCAGCTGGATCGGGCCCGCCGATGTCGACGCCTGCCGCTGCGCTGCCGAGCAGCGAGCCCACCTGCACGCCATTGACGCTGGGCAGCAGCGTGACCAGGTTCGAGGCTGGTCCGATCTGCCCGCCGAACTGCGAGCCCACCAGGCGATGACCATTGCCGCCGGTGAGATTCAATGCGATGAAAGTGAAACCGCCGAAGCCGAGCCCGTCGATGGTGACCGCCACTGTGTCATCGGTGTCGGTGGAGATTCCGTTGAACACGCTGCCTTGGCCGTTCAGACCAATGCAGCGCACCGCGTTGTTCGCGGTGGGAGCGGTGTTGCGTGCCGATCCGGGCTGGGTATAGCCATCGATCACCACTGGGCCGGTGATCGTCGGCAGCGGCGTGGCGAGATTGATGATGCGCGGGCCGCAGGTGCTGCCGATGCCGAAGTGGATGCGATTCAAGTTCGATGACACCTTGGCGTCTGAAATCGCCTGCCGCAATGATCCGGCGCCGCTGTCGTTGGTATTGGTGACGGTGATTGTGGTTGCGGTGGTGCCCACCGAGGATTCGAAGGCGCCTCGATCCGGCAGCGTGCCGAACCAGCGCACGTTGCCAGTGTGATCGCTACCGGTCTGCGCGCTGCCGATGGGCGTGCCGGTGTTGATGGCGGGCGAGGTGTTCTGCAGGCGGTAGTTCTGCGCTGCAGCGTTGACAAACAGCGGATCGGCCGTGCTGTTGCCAACCGGCGCCACGGCCAGCGGATCGCCCTGGATCGTGGTGATCGTGTTGTTGATGAGGGTCAGGTTGACCTCTGGATTGCCGGCGCTGTCGTAAGCTCCCCGGTACTGCGGACACAGGTTTCTAGAACTTTCTGGCAAGGTTTCCCAGCCAGGAGGTTCAGATGCGCAAGTCAAAGTTCAGCGAGACGCAGATCGTCTCGATCCTCAAGCAGGCCGATGCGGGTATGCCGGTCAAGGACGTTTGCCGGCAGGCCGGGATCAGTGTGGCGACGTACTACCAGTGGAAGTCGAAGTTCGGTGGCATGGAAGCCTCGGAGCTCAAGCGCGTGCGCGAGCTCGAGGAGGAAAACAGCCGCCTCAAGCGCCTGTACGCCGACCTCGCGCTGGAGAACTCGGCGATGAAGGACCTGATCGCAAAAAAGTTGTAGCGCCGGCGCAGAAGCGCGAGGCGGTGCGTTTCCTCTCGGAAGCCCATCGCCTGCCGCTGCGTCGGTCCTGCGCCTGCATCGGGCTGTCGCGCTCGGCCTGGTACGCCCCGCCACTGGACTGGACGGTGCGCGATGCCGAACTGATCGCAGCGCTTTCAGAGGCTGTGCGCGAGCGGCCGAGCCGAGGTTTCTGGAAGTGCTCGGACCTGCTGCGGCGCCGGCGTCCCGACTGGAATCCCAAGCGCATCTATCGCGTGTACAAGGCCATGAAGCTCAATCTGCGCCGCCCCGCCAAGCGTCGTCTGCCCAAACGCGAGCGCGTACCGCTGTATGTGCCGCGACTGCCCGACAGCGTGTGGTCGGCGGACTTCATGAGCGACGCGCTCGCCTGCGGCCGACGCTTCCGCACCTTCAACGTGATCGACGACTTCAACCGCGAGGCGCTGCACATCGAGGTCGACACCTCGATCAACGCGCAGCGCCTGATCGGCGTCTTCGAGCGCCTGCAGCGCGAGCGTGGGCTGCCGCAGGTGCTGCGCACCGACAACGGCCCTGAGTTTCTCGGCGAAGCATTCGTGGCTTGGGCGAAGTCCCAAGGTATGGCCATCCAGTACATCCAGCCCGGCAAGCCCAATCAAAACGCCTACATCGAGCGCTTCAACCGGACATTCCGCGAGGAGGTCCTGGACCCGCACCTGTTCTCTCGCTTGGACGACGTCCGCGAGGCGGCGTGGTGGTGGATGCTCGACTACAACGAGGAACGACCCCATGACGCCCTCGACGGGATGACACCCGCCGAGCGCAAAGCCCAAGCAACCGAAGGTTCTAGGAATTCCTTGTCCGCTTGACGGGAGAGCTTACGCTGGATACGGACTTTCCCGATTTGATCGAACCACACGCGGTCGATATCGGCGCTGTAGTTGCCTTCGGTCAGCCCCTCGAGAATCGGCTGCAAGAAGTCCATGTTTCGAAACGTCAGCCGATCGATCGCGATATCCGCCGAGTCTTGTGACGTCATCAGGTCCACTTGACGACCGGGAGCCGTGATCACAGTCAGGGAAGGATCAGCACTGCGCGCCGTGCAGCCGCTGTTGTAGCCACCGCGCAGTCTGATCGTGTTGTTGCGCGTTTCGCACGACGCGATCGGGTTCCGGTCCAGGCACGTCTGCGTCACGTCATAGGTACCCGTGACCAGACGGATCTCGACCTCCTCGTTGGCAGCGATCTGCGCCGCCGCCTCGAGCTGTGCCACGGTGCTGACGCAGCGGACCTGTTGCGCCGTTGCCGCGTGCGCGATGCAAAGCAGGGCGATACCGATGATGGAACGCATGCGAACGCCTTCTGATCAGGTGCTTGCCAACAGGAATGCCGTCGCGCGCCCAAAGCGAACATGCGCGTTGGATTCATGCGGAATTCCATCGAAGGGTCTGCGGCGCCTCGGAACCTGATGGCCTGTCAGAAAATGCGTATAATGTATATTATGTCCAACATGCAGATCAGGGGCATGACCCTCGCCAAGTCATGCGCACACGAAAAGCTCTACCGAACTCGTGGCGCTGATTTCCCCGGTCCTCTTGCATGGCGAGCGATCGCGGCCTTGTCCGGAATCGCCTTGCGCACGGTCTCGGGCTGGCGCCCGACGGACGTTCGGCCGCCGGGGTCGGAAGCCACACTGCACTTGGCGTGTGCACGCCAGCCTCTGCCACGCGAGATTCGGCCGGAACTGCGAGAGCCAGGCGCTACACTCTGCGCCCCCTGAAGCCGCCCCCCAGGATTCGATGAGCCGCACCTTGCCTGCCACCCCCGACGCCATTGCCGAAGCTGCCGCTGTGCTTCGCTCGGGCGGGCTTGTGGCGATGCCGACAGAGACCGTTTACGGCCTCGGCGCGCGCGCGCTCGATTCCGACGCCATCAAACGCATCTACGCCGCCAAGCAACGGCCGGCCACAAGCCCTCTGATCGCGCACGTGGACTCGATTGAGCAGGCGCGCAGCCTGCTGCTTGCGTGGCCGACAAGCGCACAGCGTCTGGCTGAAGCCTTCTGGCCCGGTCCGCTGACCCTGGTCTTGCCCAAGGCTGCGCATGTGCCGGATGCCTTGAGCGGCGGCGGTCCGCGTTTGGGTGTGCGACTGCCGGCACATCCCATGGCATTGGCGCTGATTCGAGCGCTGGGTGAGCCGATCGCGGCGCCCAGCGCCAACCGCTTCATGCAGCTTTCGCCGACGCGTGCCGAGCACGTGGAGCGCGGACTTGGCGATGCGGTCGACTTGATCCTCGACGGTGGTGACTGCGCTTACGGCATCGAGTCCACGGTCGTGCGTCTCGATCCGGATGGCGCCACCCTGCTCCGCCCCGGCGCCATTCCCGCTGCTCTCATCGAGCAAGTTCTGGGCGCTGCCCTGCGACGCGCCGTACCGGCCGATACCGCGCCCGGCATCGCGCAGGACTCGCCCGGTCTGCATCAACGCCACTATGCGCCGCGCACGCCGCTTTTCCTGTGGCAGCCCGGTCAGGCGCTACCGCCTGGACGGGGCGCCCTGCTGGCGCTGTCATCTGTGGATATTGAAGCCGCGCAACGAGTCCAGATGCCCAACGACGCTGCTGCCTACGCCCAGCGTCTGTATGCGGAGCTGCATGCGCTCGACGGTGCACAACTCGACTGGATCGCCGTGCAGGCCCCGCCCTCGGATGCCGCGTGGGCAGCAGTACACGACCGCCTGCAACGCGCCACCCACATCGACTGAATCGGCACCCGGCCTGGCAACCTGTCGACCGACAACCCTGGCGCAGCGCGCGTTCTTCGTAGGTTGGCGCCGAGCGCAGCGAGGCCCAAGGTCGGGCGATCGGGATCGCCGCACGCACGAGCGCATTGCATGCGGTGGTCAACTCGGCGGCCCCCGAACCTCGCTCGCGTCGTCCAGTTCTCGCGGTGGTGGGCCGCGCTTCGCTTGGCCCAACCTACAAGAGCACTGCACGCCTTGGACAGTGCGGCTCTGGATTGGATCGCGGTTGAAGCACCCCCAGCAGATGCCTCCTGGGCCGCCGTGCACGACCGTCTGCTGCGCGCCACCTACGTCGACTTAAGGGCCCTACCTGCCCTTCGACACTTGAGCCCGATCACGCGGCCGGTACGCTCGTGGTTCGCTTCGAACCGGGACCCATGCATGATCCGCCACGCTTTGTGCCTGCTGCTCGTTGTCTGCCCTGCCCTTGCTGCGACTGCCAAGGACACGCCTTCCACGCCGATGTCGGCGCCGACCTTCAAGGGTCTTGCACTGCGCGGCGTCGGCCCCGCGCTGATGTCCGGGCGCATCGCCCACATCGAGTTCGAGCCCGGTGACCCTGCGACCTGGTATGTCGCGGTGGGCTCGGGCGGCGTGTGGAAGACGGTCAACGCCGGCACCACCTGGACGCCGATTTTCGACGCGCAGGCCTCGTACTCCATCGGCACGCTGGCGATCGACCCCTCGAACACCTCGGTGCTCTACGTCGGCACCGGCGAAGACGTCGGCGGCCGCCATGTGGGCTACGGCGACGGCGTGTATCGCAGCCGCGACGGCGGCGCCAACTGGGAGAACATCGGGCTCAAGGGCTCCGAGCACATCGCCCGGATTCTGGTGCATCCGAAAGCGCCGGACACCCTGTTCGTGGCCGCGCAGGGGCCGCTGTGGAATCAGGGCGGCGAACGCGGCTTCTACCGCACCGAGGACGGCGGCAAGACCTGGCAGCGCACGCTGGGCGACGATGCCTGGACCGGCGTGACCGACATCGTCATGGACCCGCGCAACCCAGACCGGATCTACGCCGCCACCTGGCAGCGCCACCGCAGCGTGGCCGCCTACATGGGCGGCGGGCCGAACTCCGGCCTGCACCGCTCGGAAGACGGCGGCAAGACCTGGACGAAACTGGCACAGGGCCTGCCCGACGGCAGCATGGGCAAAATCGGGCTGGCGATCTCGCCGCACGAGCCCGACACCGTCTATGCCGCGATCGAACTCGACCGCCGCACCGGCGGCATCTGGCGCAGCACCGATCGCGGCGCCACCTGGGAGAAGCGCTCCGATACCGTTTCCAGCGGCACCGGCCCGCACTACTACCAGGAGCTCTACGCCAGCCCGCACCACTCGGGCCGCATCTACCTGATGAGCAACACGACCATGATCTCGCACGACGGCGGCGCGACCTTTGTGCCGCTGAACAACGAGCACAAGCACGTCGACGACCACGCCATCGCCTTCCGCCCCGACGACCCCGACTACGTGATGATCGGCTCGGACGGCGGCCTGTACGAATCCTTCGACGACACCAAGACCTGGCGCTACATCGCCAACCTGCCGGTGACGCAGTTCTACAAGGTCGCGGTCGACGACGACCAGCCCTTCTACAACATCTACGGCGGCACCCAGGACAACAACACCCAGGGCGGGCCCTCGCGCACCGACACCATCCACGGCATCCGCAACTCCGACTGGTTCATCACCCTGTTCGGCGATGGCCACCAGCCAGCGACCGAGCCCGGCAACCCCGACATCGTCTATTCGCACTGGCAGCAGGGCAATCTCGCGCGCTACGACCGCAAGGTCGGTGAGCTGGTCTACATCCAGCCGCAGCCCGGCCCGAACGACCCGCCGGAGCGCTTCAACTGGGACGCGCCGATCCTCGTCAGCCCGCACGCGCCGACGCGGCTGTACCACGCCTCGCAGCGCGTCTGGCGTTCGGACAACCGCGGCGACACCTGGACGCCGATCTCCGGCGACCTCACCCGCAACGAAGACCGCCTGCGTCTGCCGCTGATGGGCCGCCAGCAGAGCTGGGACGCCGCCTGGGACATGTACGCCATGTCCTACTTCAACAGCATCACCTCGCTGTCGGAATCGCCGAAGCAGGCCGGCCTGCTGTATGTCGGCACGGACGACGGCCTGATCCAGATCTCCGAGAACGGCGGTGAAAGCTGGCGCGGGATCGAAGTCAGCAAGCTGCCCGGCGTGCCGGCCCGCGCCTTCGTCAACGACATCAAGGCCGACCTGCACGACGCCGACACGGTGTACGTCGCCCTCGACAACCACAAGGAAGGCGACTTCAAGCCCTACCTGCTGAAGAGCAGCGACCGCGGCCGCAGCTGGCGCTCGATCAGCGGCGACCTGCCGGAACGCCATCTGGTGTGGCGCGTGGTGCAGGATCACATCAAGCCCGAGCTGCTGTTCGCTGCCACCGAATTCGGCCTGTTCTTCAGCCCGGATGCCGGCACGCGCTGGATCGAGCTGGAGGGCGGCGTGCCGACGATTTCGTTCCGCGACCTCGCGATCCAGAAGCGCGAGAACGATCTGGTCGGCGCCACCTTCGGCCGCGGCTTCTTCGTACTCGACGACTACTCGCCGCTGCGCCAGGTCGACGACGCCCTGCTGCAGCGCGAAGCCGCCCTGTTCGCCCCGCGCCGGGCCTGGTGGTACATCGAGCGCACCCCGCTGGGCTTCGGTGAAAAGGCCACGCAGGGCCACGCCTTCTACACCGCACCCAACCCTGCTTTCGGCGCCACCTTCACCTATTACCTGCGCGATGGCCTGACCTCCCGCACGAAGAAACGCCAGGAACAGGAGAAGCCGCTGATCGCCAAGGGCGAAGACACGCCCTTCCCCGGCTGGCCCGCGATCGAAGCCGAACAGCAGGAAGCCGACCCCGCCATCCTGCTCACCGTGCGCGACGATCAAGGCCAGGTCGTACGGCGCATCGCCAATGCCCCCACGGCCAAGGGCTTCCACCGCGTCACCTGGGACCTGCGCACCCCGCCCACGCAGGCGATCGGTGCACAGGGTGACTACTTCTCGCCGGATGCGACGGGCCACCTCGTCGCGCCGGGCACCTACACCGCCGAGCTGTCGCAGCGCGTCGATGGCGTGGTGACTCCGCTGGCCGGCCCGGTCGAAGTGCAGGTCGAGCGCATGACCCAAGGCAGCCTGCCCGGCGCGGAGCCGGCCGCGGTGGTCGCCTTCTGGGCGCGCATCGACGGCCTGCAGCGCAAGGCGACCGCGCTGTCGCTCGCCCTGCCCAGCCTGCAGCAACACATGACTCTGCTGGCCCAAGCGCTGGAGCGCACGCGCTCGGCGCCGAGCACGCTGGACGCCGAGTTCGATGCGCTGCGCAAGCAGGTGTACGCAATCAATCGCGCGGTGAACGGTGTGCCCGAAGCCGCAGAAGCGGTGGGCCACCTGCGCGCGCCGGGCCTGAACGAGCGCCTGTTCGTCGCCCAGATGGGCACACAGCTCTCCACCTACGGGCCAACGCCTAGTCACGAGCAGAGCCTGGCTTTGGCGGAGCAGGCGTACGCGGAAATCCGCACCGACTGGGTCGACCTCACCGAACGCCGCCTGCCCGCGTTCGAGCGCGCTTTGGTCGAAGCGGGAGCGCCGTGGGTACCGGGGATGCCGCTGTCGATTCTGGAGTGAGCAGCCCGCTTCTGAGCCCCTCTCGCTCGGAGGGAAGGGATGCGTTCCGGTTTAGCCCCTCTCCCCTTGAGGGAGAGGGGTTGGGGAGAGGGGGAGAAACCTCGCCGCAAGCGTTCCACCCCTCTCCCCCAGCCCCTCTCCCTCAAGGGGAGAGGGGAGCAAACGCTTGGCTCCGGCTCATCGGGCATCAACGGTAGAGGGGAGCAAAGCTCGCCCAGCCCTACGACATCGCCCGCTTGTAAGCCCCTCTCCCCCGGAGGGAGAGGGGTTGGGGAGAGGGGGACAACTCTCGCCGGAAGCCTTCTACCCCTCTCCCCCGACCCCGCCTTCGCTTCGCTCGGGCTCACCGGGCCTCAAGCGCCCACCGGGCGCTTGAAGGCGGCCCGCTTCGCCCCACAAGGGGAGAGGGGAGCGACGCCATGCGTCGTGGTCAGAAGACCAGCACTTGCCACACGCCCCCCCATCTGCGAAACACCACACCACCCTGCCCCGCACCGCCACCCTGCCCTCGCACCGCCGCCCGGAGACCCATCGATGCGCACTGCCCCCTGGATCGGACCCCTGCTGCTGCTCTGCCTCGCCGCACCCACGCACGCAGCACGGCCCACTCCCGGCGCGCCCAGCACGCCCGAGCAGCGCGAAGCCGCGTGGCAGCAACATCAGCAGATGCAGGACGCATCGATCTTCAAAGGCCTGAGCTGGCGCAGCATCGGCCCCACCGGGCAAGGCGGGCGCGTGGTGGATCTGGCTTCGGTGCCCGGCCAGCCCTACACCTTCTACGTGGCCTATGCGACCGGCGGCGTGTGGAAGACCACCAACAACGGCGGCAGCTTCGAGCCCCTCACCGATCAGCTGCCGAACACCGTGATCGGCGCGATCGCAGTCGACCCGTCCAAGCCCGAAACCCTGTGGATCGGCGCCGGCGAGCCCAATGCCGCGCGCTCCAACTACGGCGGCCACGGCGTGTTCGTCAGCCACGACGGCGGCAAGAGCTTCGCGCGCAAGGGCCTCACTGGCACCGACCGCATTGCCGAAATCCTCGTCGACCCGCGCGACAGCCAGCGCGTGATCGTGGCCGCTGCCGGCAAGCTCTACACGCCCGGCGGCCAGCGCGGCATTTTCCTGAGCGAAGACGGCGGCGACAGCTGGACGCAGGTGCTGAAACCGAACGACGACTGGACCGGCGCCAGCGACCTCGTCATCGACCCCACCCGCCCCGACGTGCTCTACGCCGCGCTGTGGACCCGCACGCGCACGCCGTGGCAGTTCACTGAAAGCGGCGATGGCTCGGGCATCTACAAATCCGAAGACGGCGGCCGCAGCTGGCGCGAGCTTGCCGGTGGCCTGCCGCAGGATGTTGGTGTGGGCCGCATTGGCCTCGCCATCGCCGCCAGCCAGCCCGACAACGTCTACGCCAGCATCGACCACTGGGCCGAACTGCCCGAAGCCCTGCGCGACCTAGGCGACCGCCCGCTCTCACCGCAGCGCCTGCGCGCGATGAGCAAAGACGAATTCCTCAAGCAGGACCCCGAAGAAATCGAGCGCTTCATCCGCGGCGCCGACCTGCCGGTCGAGCTCGATGCCGCGTCCCTGCTCGCACAAGTGCGCGACGGCTCCATCACCCTCGAACAACTGCTCAGCCGCCTCGAAGACGGCAACGCCGCCCTGTTCGACAACCCCGCCTGGGGCCACACCGTCTGGCGCAGCGACGACGGCGGCGCGAGCTGGCGCCGCACGCACGACGAACCCATCCGCGAAGTCACCTACACCTACGGCTACTACTTCGGCGAGATCGCGGTTGACCCCAGCGACGCCGAGCGCGTTTACACCATGGGCGTGCCGCTGATCGTCTCCTCTGACGGAGGCAAGACCTGGTCCGGCTACACCAACCACCCCAGCGTGCACGTCGACTACCAGGCGATGTGGATCGACCCCAACTTCCCGCAGCGCATCGTGGTGGGCAACGACGGCGGGCTGGACGTGAGCTATGACGCCGGCATCACCTGGCGCCGCCTCGATGCCCAACCGCTCGGCCAGTTCTACACCATCTACGCCGACATGGCCGAGCCCTACAACGTCTACGGCGGCATGCAGGACAACGGCACCTGGAAAGGCAGCAGCCGCACGCGCTGGGAGCTGGGCGAAGACTGGTCGCCGATCAACGGCGGCGACGGCATGTGGGTGGCGGTGGACGATGAATCCGGCGACACCTACACCGGCTACCAGTTCGGCTACTACACCCGCATCGACAGCGCCGGCAAACGCCACGAGGTGCGCCCGCGCGCAGCGCTCAACGAGCCCCTGCTGCGCTACAACTGGAGCACGCCGGTGATCCTCTCGCCGCACGACGCGCGCACCGTCTACATGGCCAGCAACCGCCTGTACCGCAGCTTCGACCGCGGCCGCAGCTGGGCCGCCATCAGCCCCGACATGACGAGCTCGAAAGAGCGCGGCAACGTGCCCTTCGCCACCATCACCAGCCTGTCCGAATCGCCCCTGCACTTCGGCCGCCTGGGCGTAGGCACCGACGACGGCCACGTGCACGTCAGCACCGACGGCGGCGTGCGCTGGCAGCAGGTGGATGCCGCCCTGCCCGCCGACCGCTGGGTGAGCCGCATCGAACTCTCGCGCCACAGCAGCGAGCGCATCTACCTCAGCTTGAACGGCTACCGGCAAGACGACGACCGCGTCTACCTGTACCGCAGCGACGACTTCGGCGCGAGCTGGCAGTCGATTGCCGAGGGCCTACCCGCCGAGCCCGTCAACGTGATCCGCGAGGACACCGTCAACCAGGATCTGCTCTATGTCGGCACCGACCGCGGCGTGTACGCCAGCCTGGACCGCGGCCGCAGCTGGCAGGCGCTGGACGGCGGCCTGCCCAACGTGCCGGTGCACGACCTGTTCGTACACCCGCGCGACCGCGAACTGATCGCCGGCACCCACGGCCGCAGCGCCTGGATCGTCGACGTGCTGCCGGTGCAGCAGCTCAGCAGTGAGGTGCGCAACAGCGCCGTGCACCTGTTCCACATCGACGACCTCAAGGCCTCACGCGACTGGCGCCGCCGCCCCGACCCCTGGTTCGACCGCCCGGAACACCTGCCCGAACTCACCGGCACCTACTGGGCCAAAGCCGCCGGCCCCGTGCGCTTCCGCCTGCTGGATGAGAAAGACCGCCCGCTCGCCACCTTCGAGCGTGAGGCGCAGGTAGGCCTGAACAGCTTCAGCTGGAACCTGGCCCTGGACGCCGAACTCACCCTCGCCGCCGAAAAGCAGGCCCTGCGAGCCCTGGACGCCGACAAGCGCGATGAGCGGAAGCACCAGCCCTATGCGGAATCCCAGCGCCTGGGGCATCGGCTGTATCCGGTGCCGGGCAAGTACACGCTGGAGATTGCCCATGCCAACACGACCAGCCGCAGTGGGTTCGAGATCAAGCCGCCGAAACCGCAGGACCCGCGCTGGACGCCGGCTTACAAGCTGCGCGGCGACGATGGGGAGGGGCGGCATCAGGATGAAGAGCGGCCGCATCCGCGGGCTTGGGCGCGGGGGCGGGGGTTTGCTATGCCGGGGAAGTAGGGGCTGACTGATTCCTGTTCGCCATAGCGCGTTGCTCGACGATGCGCATTCTTGGAGGCTGTGCGAACGCCCAAGCTTTGCAATACCTCATGCCACGACTGGATTCTCGATACGGCACCTTTTGCTGAGCTCTCGAACTCAAGGCGCGGAGAAATAGAATTGAAACTAAAGTCGGTGACCGTGGAGAACTTTCGGTGCTACAAGGCGCCAACCCAGATAACCTTCGACGAATTCACTACACTCGTCGGGCGGAACGATGCAGGCAAGTCGTCACTACTCGAAGCCTTGGACGTGTTCTTCAATGACAAGTCGCTCGACAAAAACGACGCTGCCAAGGGCGGCGACGCCAAAGCTGTGACCATTACGTGCGTGTTCTCCGAACTTCCCAGCGAAGTAATCCTTGACGAAAGCGCCCCAACAAGCTTGGCTGATGAGCATCTCCTCAATACGGAAGGCGATCTCGAGCTTACAAAGATTTTTAACTGCTCTGTCGATAAACCGAAGCTGACAGCTCTGCGCCTAGCGACCGTACACCCCAGCACACCGAAGGCCAAAGATCTTATGGCACTCAGGATCGATCAGCTTAAGGTCCGGGCGGAAGAAGTGGGAGTTGACATGAAGGCGGTCAACAAGACAGTGAAGCGAGATCTCCGCTCAGCCATTCGCGCAAAACTCGGCGAGCTCGAACTAACCAACTGCGACCTCAACATCAACGGCGACGGATCCGAGGAGAAAACCAACCTTGTTAAGGTATGGGAAGGCTTAAAAGCGGCGCTGCCGCTCTACGCACTATTCAAGAGCGACCGACAGAGCTCGGACCAGGACGCTGAAGCGCAGGACCCGCTGAAGCTTGCAATCAGGGAAGCTCTCACCGAGAAGGCTGCGGAGCTTGAAGCGGTCATGATTTTCATAGAGCAAGAGGTCAAAAAAGTCGCGGATCTCACCCTAAGTAAACTTAATGAAATGGATCCCGCTGTAGCGGCCACCTTGAACCCGAAGTTCGATAAGCCGAACTGGTCAACGCTTATCAAAGCTAGCATCACTGGCGACGACGAAATCCCATTAAACAAGAGGGGAAGTGGCGTACGACGACTAATTCTCATCAACTTCTTTCGGGCGAGAGCTGAGCGGGCAATGCGAGAGAAGTCTGCGTCATCCACTATTTATGCTGTCGAGGAACCGGAGACGAGCCAACACCCTCACAACCAGCGCTTGCTGATGCGGGCGCTTCAGCAACTTGCTGTTGGCGACGACCAAGTAATCATCACCACGCACACCCCTACTCTCGCGCGCGCACTTCCGAGCTCAAGTCTCAGATACCTAAGCAAGTCCAGAGATGGAAGACGGACCATCACTAGAGGCGGATCGGATCAAGTTAATGCCGAAATAGCGGAAAGCCTAGGGGTGTTGGCAGATCACACTGTAAAGGTCTTTATCGTCGTAGAGGGTGTTCATGACGTAACGTTTCTCAAGAGTCTTTGCAGAATGTTCCGCTCACATGGCGAACCTACTATTGACCTCGAGGCACTGGAATTGAGCGGCGAATTCGTGTTTGTGCCCTCTGGCGGTGCGGGAAATCTGGCGCTTTGGTCCTCTCGCTTGCACGCGCTGAACCGGCCGGAGTTCCACTTGTACGATCGCGATGCCCCCTCCGGCGCGCTCGCTAAGCATCAATCCAAAGTAGACGAAGTGAACCTTCGCAGAGGGTGCAAGGCAGTATCAACGTCAAAAAATGAGATGGAGAACTTTGTCCATCATGATGCCATCAATTTGTGTGCGCAAGACCTTGAAATTGATGTCAACCTCACTTCTCCATATGGACCTGACGACGATGTTCCTCAATTGCTCAGTGCGGAGCTCAATGTTCACGCTCCCCCAAATGCAAAGTGGGGGCACAACAAAGTGAAGTCATGGCTTGCGAGCACAGTGGTCTCGACAATGAACCCCAGAATGCTTGCTGAGGTTGATCCCGACGGAGAAATGCGCAGCTGGATCGCTTGCATTGAAAAGATGATCGTTGCCACAACAGCTGAAGGACCCACCTGAAGGGGCGAGGTGTATTGCTATTGTCAGTAGCCTCCTAATCTTGAGGCACTCTCGCGCCAACCGAGTCGCGATGCCTAACAAGCCAGGTGAATGGTTGACTTCGCATTGAGAAATTCAAATGTCTTCCGGTCGATGTCGGTGCTAAAAGATCACACTGACTTCCTTCGGCTTTCAGGTGGTGTCACCCGCAGGATGGCGAGATAATGAATTCAATCAATCCCTGCAGCGATTCTTCGGGCCCTGAAGCTCAGGCACCGCAAGCCTACTTGGCTCTCCATACTCTCGGGTGGAAGGCATTTCAGGATCTTTGCGCTCAAGTTTGTGAAGTCGTTCTTGGTAGAACTGTAGTCATCTACCGCGAGGCGCAGGACGGTGGACAAGACGCCACGTTTACGAGCAATCCGAGATCAATCACTAGCGAGACTGAATCGGCGACTATTCAATGCAAGTTCAGCGGCGACCCTGGACGAAAATTACGCCCGAGTGATATTGCCGGTGAAAGACTGCACATCAAGAGTTTGGTTTCAAGGGGATTAGCCTCATCCTACTACTTTATGACGAACATGAGTGTAGATGCTCCAGTCGCAGCTGACATCCGCAAAGAGCTCTCCCTGCTTGGCGTGAGAGATAGCCAAGTGTTCGGTCGTGAGTGGTTGACCCTAAAGATTCGTGAAAGCGCGAAGCTGCGAGCATTGGTTCCAAGGATCTATGGACTGGGTGACCTCTCGATGATCCTCGATGAGCGGCGTGCGCAACAGACGGGCGCGCTGCTTGGCCATCTGATGCCATCCCTGAGGACATACGTACCCACGACCGCTCACAGACAAGCAGTCCGCATACTCTCTGAAACAGGAATCGTGCTTTTGGTAGGGCCTCCTGCATCAGGCAAGTCGATGATTGCAGCTATTCTGGCTACCACCGCACTCGGTGGCGAGGGCCATCAAACGTTTCAACTAGATGGCCCTGGCGAACTAACCGAGTTCTGGAATCCGAGCGAGTCTGGGCGCTTCTACTGGATTGATGATGCTTTCGGCCCGAATCAGCTGCGAAGTGACTATGTTGATTACTGGATCGCAGCAATGAACAAGGTGAAAACAGCCTTGAACGCAGGCAACCGCTTTGTGTTAACTTCCCGGTTGCACATTTGGCGAGAGGCGAAACTAAAGTTGGGGATTAGAAACCACCAAAAGTTGGCTGACGAAAGTGCAGTTGTCAACGTTGGCGCCCTGAGTCCGGATGAACGAGCGCAGATTCTATACAACCATATCAAGGTCGGAAATCAGCCAAGAGCGCAGAAGTCTCGATTCAAGCCGCATTTGGCAGAGATTGCTAGCTCGTCGGACCTACTTCCCGAAATCGCCCGTCGCTTGGGCGATCCGAGTTACACAAGCGGAGTTCGCGCATTGCCCTCGGATTTGACCAAGTTTGTGTCCGCTCCAAAGGAGTTTCTAAAGGAAACTCTGCGCGAGTTGACCGATGCGCAACGCGCTGCGCTTACTGTGATTTTCCTTTTTCGATCAAAATTGCCAGCACACATCGGTTCGGACAGTCGCATCTCACTGGTCTGTGATAAGTACGGAGTTCGCCATGGCGACGTTAACGAGGCACTTTCCCAACTCGACGGAAGCTTCATTCTTCAAAAGCCCGATGGCAATTTCCGAATTTGGACCTTTGCTCATCCCACAATTGCGGACGCACTTGCGGACATCCTCAGGGATAGGCCTGACCTGCTACAACTCTACATCCAAGGCGCTCGCGTGGAGGTCCTGTTGAGCGAGGCCGTCTGCGATGGCGCGGCTGTCGTTCAGGACGCGATAGTGATTCCCGAATCAAGCAATGACTTGCTAGTTGTGCGGATTGTTGAGATGGCGGATGAGGTCCGTCTAAACAAAGTACTGTTTTCTTTTCTGGCGCTCAGAGCTAGCGACGCTGTTCTACGCCAAGTTTTTTCCGCCAACCCGAGCATCATTCGTCGCAAGTCTGAAAGCGCATGGCGCATCCGTGCCGATGGGCGCGTCAGGACTTTCGCACGACTGCACAAGTTAGGCCTTCTTCCAGAGGATCTGCGCGAAGACGTTTCCCGTCAATTGGAAGATGCGCTTCTACACCATCAGGATGCATCGTTGCTTGATTACGAGGATTTGCTTGCTCTACTGACGCCGTATCAGTTGCTCGGACTTTCCACAAGAATATACGAGGATCTCGTCGACGAGATGCCCGACCGCATCAACAGCATAGAGCACGATGCGGATCTGAACCTTCAGCCAAGCGAGAACTTCGATCAGATCAAGGAATACGTTGAGAGTATTGCCTCCGTTTTCTCAGATTCGAACTTGATCGTTGACGCAATCTCGACTATTCAGGATGACTTAGCTGATGCGATTGGGAGAGTCGCTGAACGACAGGAACGTGAGTTTCAATCAGGAACATGGGTTGGAGACGACATCGCACCTAGGGCAGTCGTCGCACCGGTAGGAGGAAGGTCCATGTTTTCGGATGTGGATTTCTGAATCCTGACGTGAATCCGTGACCCGGCCGTGCAAAAGAAGGGGGTCAGGTTCACTTCCAAAAGAAGGGGGTCAGGTTCACTTCCAGAGGGTGCTGCAAAGGGTGCTGGGTCAGGCCTAGCTTTGTTGCGCCTCGCGCCTGATGCCACGGCTGCGCCGACTCGATAGTGCTTTGCTAGACCCCAAGCGGAAATCCGGGGGCTTGTTTTGCCACATGTCCCTTGCCCCAGATCCCCGCGAACGAAGGATGCCCCGACTCAAGGCATCAGATCCACCGGCTCGCTCTCCAACGCCAGCACGCCGAATACGCACTCGTGCACCCGGCACGGCGGTTCACGCTCGACGAAGCGGTGCAGGGCCTCGTGGGCAAGCATGTGTTCGCACAGGGCCATAGCACGCTTCGGCGCCAGCCCGCGCTGGCGCGGGCGGTCGAGGTTTGCGGGTTCGGTATCGGTGGGCCCGTAGAGGATGCGCTGGGCTCACCCCGCGCATCATCGATGCACAGGGGAGCTGGCCGGAGCCTCAAACCCGTTCCCGAACAAGATCAGAGCGGGCAGCTCGATCGCGCCGATATCGCAGCCATCGACGCGATCGGGCTGGGGCTGTTGGACGGGGCGGCTGGCACCGGCTTGATCGAAGTTCAGCCCGGCGCAATCGCCGCTGTCGATCAGCGGCCCGTCCTCAAGCGGCAGGTAGAAGCGACGGCCGCGTGCGTCGGTTTGTGCGGGGGCGATTCCGCTGGATGCGAGCTGCAGATCGTTGGGATGCGCGAGGCTGCAGCTGTCCCCCTGGAGCAGCGCGTTGCCGCCTCGACTCGCGAGACCGACGGCGGCGGCGAGCACACAGGCCGTGCCGTCCTCGGGAGCGCCTCGCGCCATCAGATTCGACCACAGCGAGACCGAGCAGCGACCACTGATGGTGCATTCGCTGGCGTCCACCACCGCACCGCCCGCACTGCTGTTACCGACGAATGTGGAGCTCTTCACGCTCAGCGCGGTGTCCACGGTGCTGGCCAGCATGAAGACACCGCCTTGATTGGCGCGGTTCTGGGCGAAGCTCGAAGACTCGATGTTCACTTCAGCCCCACTGAGGAACACGACAGCGCCTCTATTCGCGGAATGACCCGTAAAGCTGCTGCGACGCACCGTGAGCGACCCAACGGAGTGCCAGATGGCCCCGCCATCGCCGCTCGAACCCGCGGCATTCGAGACGAACACGCTGTCCTCGATCAGCGCCGACGAGTCTTCCAAAGCCAATGCGCCGCCTTGGGCGATGGACTGCCCGGCGGCGTTGTTGCCAGTGAAGCGGGTTCGACGCACCGTCAGCACGGTGCCCGAGGTGCAGATCGCTGCTCCGTCGCCCGCCCTCGGATTGCCCCCTGGAGCGCCAACAGCGCTCAGGTTGCCGTCGAACTCGGAGTCTTCGATCAACGCACTGCCGAAGAAGTTGAAGGTCAGCAATCCTCCGCCGCACTTGCTGACGTCCGACACCGCGAGGCCGTTGCGAACCAAGCTGACGCGTCGCAAAGCGATCTGCCGGGCGAAGGAACGAATGCCGCCACCACCAAAGGTATCGGCCGCGGGCGCCACCCCCAGGAACAGCTGCAGATCCTCAATGCTCACGGTGACGCCTTGAACGTTCACGTCGAAGATCCGATCCGTGGCGTTCGAAGTGATCTGGGTCGCACGGATCCCGGCGCCGCGGATGTTCAGGGAGCTGCGGATGTCCAGATCTCCGGTCAGATTGCTTTCCTCCTGCGCCCCCGTTCGGCTTAGCAGGTAAAGGCCTGAGGGCACCAGGATCAGATCCACGCCGCTACCGGAGCCACATTCACCGGCCAGCACAAAGGGTGAAGCGTCGTTGTTCGCACTGGTGATGGCCTCGCGCAGCGAGCACAGCCCATCTGCGGCGTAGGCATCGGCCGTGGTGGAGACGTTGATGGTCGCTGCGTGTGCCGACATCCCCAACATAGACGCCAGCGCCGCAATCCATAGGGCGGCGACGGCACCACCGGCGCGTGTTGGACCTGTTACCTGACTGCACATACGCAAGCCTCCGAAGAATGTCACCTCTCCTCAATCGCAAAAAGCAGCGAATCTCACGCATGCCCGACAGCAATCAGCGACAAAGGGGGCCCGGGCAATCCGAGGGCAAATCTTGCGCTGCCACGTGCGCCCTGCCCGACGGACACACTGTGCGCCTCCTCAACGCCGCGGATCCACAGGCTCGCTCGCCAGCGCGTCGGACACGCATCGTGCACCCGGTACAGCGGTTCGCGCTCGACGAAGCGCTGCAGGGCCTCGTGCCCGGAAAAGCCACGCCCCGCAGCGGTACCGTGAGCACTCCCCGGTTCTGCTCCCGCTCTTCGTGGTTCGATCACGCGCAGCCGGAATCGCCTTCGCCGACAGTGCGCCCACGCGGAGCACCGGGGCTGCCATCGAAAACGGACGGCACCGACTGCTGCGATACCTACTCCGCGGAAGTCACCGGCTTACCGTGAACGAACCGCGGTGTCGGTACACCCGTGCCGCTCATGTCGCCCGGGTCAAAGACATAGCGGCCGTCGGCGTAGGTCAGAAAGACGTGGTAGCTGGCGAGGTTCGATTCGTAGCGACACATGACACGGCACGGATGCCGCATCGTCGGGTCGCCGTTGCGCTGGTCGGTCAGCATGCCTTCGCCGTCGTCGATCTCACCGGTGATATCCAGCCCGTCGATGCCGGTGATCGCGCGTAGCGCTGATTCGGCTTCCTTGATCGGCGCACACGCGGGGGCGGCGCCGCCGAGGTCGACCACCTTCCAGTCGCTGCCGTCGACCTGCACCAGTGCGTCGGCATGGAAGCCCGCACTCGTGGTGGCACCGAGGCAGATCCAGTGGTCGCGCCAGACACCGCCGCGATCTGCGTCGAATGCCGGCATGCAGCCGAGCGCTTCCGTGATTTTCCACGCGGGGCTTGCGGCGCTTCCCCCTGCGGCAGCCGCACGCGCCTGCCAGAACGCGTCAATCGCGGCCTGGAGTTGCGCAGCATCCGGATTGGGTGCGGCGGCCATGGCAGGCCCGGCACAGACGGCCAGGAGCAGAAGCAACGCGCGCTTGCGAGGCTTGAAGTTCATGTCGGAAAGGGATGCATGCGAGAGGTCGGCAGTAAAGCGTGCCGCCTGCCGAATGGCAAACGCGTGGGGCGAGCGGGCGGCAATCTGGGGTCAGCGGGAATCCCGTGTCAGGTGTCGTCTTGCCACATGCGCCCTGCCCGACCGTGAGCTCACCGAACGGCCCCCTTCGCGTCGAAGAGCCACCGACTCGCGCTTCAGGGCCAGCCCCCCAAACATGCGGAGGTTTGCAGGCTAGGTGTGTTTCGGCGCACTGAGGAAACGCAGGCGGGATGCTGAGCAGAGGGCGCGGTTGAGCGTGCGCGCTCGGGCACTTCAAGCCCACCGAAGACTCGCGCTGGCCCAGCCAAGCAGCGACGATGGCGCAACGTTCGCAGCCATCACCCACTGCTGCCGCCAGCGGACAGCTTCGAACCTGGATCTCCGGCATTCTTCCTTGCTGCAGCTCTCACCCAAGACTCGACTTGCATGAACCCTCACTGGGCATCGCCTGTTCTCATCGCGCTGTCCTTCATTGCCTTTGGCGTGCTGGAGGGGCTTACCTGGGGCGATCGCGCCGCCGAGTTTGTGCTTCCCTTTGCCCACGGCGTGCTGCTCGCGTTTCTGCTCTTCTGGTGGGCTTCGGCGGACGCGACCCAGCATGGCGCCCGGCTGTCGACCGGCACGATCGTCTGCATCGTGGTGTTCGGCCTGCTGTGGGTTCCGTTCTACCTCGCGAACACGCGCCCGGCCCGCGCCTGGTTTCGTTGGCTATCCAAAGGCCTTCTTCTTCTGGCGCTGTGTTTCGGCAGCTATCTCGGGGTGCTGTCACTCTTCGACGGCGTAGGCGCTTACAGCTGAAGCGCCAGAGGGCGATTCGCTCATGGCGATCGGGCCGCGCGCATGGTTTCGTCCTCGCAACGACAACCTCTCCTCATGGCCGCGGAGCTACCGACTCGCTGTCCAGCGCCAGCACGCCGAACACGCACTTGTGCACCCGGTAGAGCGGCTTGCGCGCGGTGAATCGGTGCAGGGCCTCGCGGACCAGCATGAATTCGGAAAAGCCCGGCGCAGGTCCAGCAAAGTAGCGAAAGCCCGGGCTCAGCCACCTGCTGTCAGCCAGTGTGGGCACCTTCATCAGCCACGAGGCGCCAAGTCAGCTTTGCAGCGCAATCGGCGGAAACAAATGAGCTGGACCGCACCATCTGCCGCTGCGTGGGTGATGCCTGTAACGACGGCCGGCCTGCACAAAGAACGGCCGTCGGCGGGGTGACTGCCCGATTGTTCAGTCAATGGCATAGAGCTGCTGCTGGCGAAGGTCCACGCGGTCGCCTACGCGCAAACCACGGAGCTCACGCTGGGTGACCTGAGCCCACTGCCCGGTATCCATCCGCACTTCGAAGCGGTAGACGCGGCGCTCATCGCCACGCCGGAGCTCGACTTGATGGCCGGCGACACCGCCAATCACGGCGCCAGCCACGGTCGCAGCTTGGCGGCCACTGCCGGAACCGACCTGGTTGCCGACCACGCCGCCCAGGATGGCGCCGAGTACAGCACCGCCGCCGCTGGGGCGATCCTGCTCCCAGTCCTCATGGATGGATTCCACGGTGCCGCAGCTATCGCAGCGGCGCGCGCCATAGCGGTCGTCGTGACGACGTCCGTCATCGTTGCGCGCGTAGTCGCGTTGCTCTCCGGCATAGCCCCGTTGTGAGCCATAACCACTGCCTTGGCGCTCATAGCCGACACAGGCGGACAGCAGCAAGGCGATGCCTGCGAGCAGCAGGGTTCTGCGAAGAAGGTCGTACATGCGTGTGTACTCCAGACTGCAGCGTGGTGGGGAACGCGGCCGCCGAGCCCGCCCAGCGGTCGACCCGCGGCAGCGCCTGTGCCCGCGCGCCAGCACGGGCACAGGCCAACCGCTTGCAGCGCGGGATCAGGCGTGCGCGCGAGCGCGGGATCAGCCCTTTCGCGCGCGCAGTCGACGACGCAGCGCCAGCGCCGAGCCGCCGAACAGCGACAGCACCGAACCCAGTGCGAACAGCGGCAGCGGGCCTGCGGTATCGGGCAGGCGCGTCATGGATGGGCTGGCGGGGTCCACCTGGGCCAGACGAGGTTCCGGTTCAGCGGGTGGCGCGGGCTCCATCTCCTGCGCGGGCTCGTAGCGGACCAGGCTGGCATAGCGGTCCACCGGCTCGCTGGTGTCCATGGCGAAGCCGGTCGCGCCTTCGGGCACATACAGGTTCAGCCGCTGGTCGGCGCGCAGGTCGCGGAACTCGGTCTTGCGCCCGGACAGGGTGACCTGCTGGCCGGGCTTGGGCATCAGCGTGACGTTGCCCAGCGAGCGGTCGCGCAGATCCGTGAACTCGGTGGTGAACGAGCCATCCTCGTTATTGCGCACGAAATCGCCTTCGAAGCGCGCCCATTTCTTGCCATCGACCATCACCACCTCGCGACAGCCGCTGGCGATGCGCGGATAGGTCGAAACCAGTTGGGTGTGCCAGATCACCTGCGAGCAATCGCTGGTGTCGGTGCTGGGGGTGGGCAGCTTGCTGGTGTCCATTTGAGGTGCTGCCAGCGCGCCGCCGGTGAGCAGGAGCCCACTGACAGCGAACGCGGGCAGGCCGAGGCGTGGCTTGAGATTGGCGGTGTTCATGGTGTGGTGCTCCTGGCGTGGATCTGCAACAAAGCCCCGTCCGCACGTGTGTCGATGACGACACTCGGGTCCGGGGGAATCCGCTCGGCGCGCACGATGAAGCGCTGCGGTGCGCTGCCGACAAAAAAGAAGGGGTAGCAGGTGATGAGGGTCAACGCAGCCGTGTCGATCGCAGCCAGGGGGCTGATATCCGTGGGCTCGACGATCGATAGCGCACTGACCCGATAGCGCTCGCTGCCGCGAGCCAGATCAAGCTCCACCAGATCGCCTAGGGCGACCGTCTGCAGCACGCGGAAATAGCCGTCGCGATGCGCCGCAATGGCACTATTGCCGACAGCGCCGGGCGCCACGGTGCCGGCCACATGCGCGGCGCCGCGATTGAGATTGCGTTCGTTGAGTTCGGCATAGACCGGCACTTCCAGACCCAGCCGCGCGATCCTCAGCAGGGCCAGAGGCTGCGGTGGCGGAATTCGCTCGGCGGCCAGGCCGGTGCCAACAGCTTCCGCGATGGCCTGATCTGCGAGCACAGTCGCGGCGGTCTCGGTCTCAGCGGCATGCAGGGCGATCCTGCCCTCTGACCACAGCGACTGATCCGGCACGGAAGGCGGCAGCGCAAGGCGGGGCGCGGCGGTGGCGGATGAGGGCTCAGGCGATGCCGCAGGCGCGAAGCGATGAAACTCGGCCACCGCCTGCGTGCGTTCCCACTCGCCCAAGCCACGCGGGCCGAGATAGGCCAGACCCAGCGCCAAGCCGGCCGACCAGCAACCGATCTCCAGCGCATGCGGCAGCCGGTTCACGGGCAGCCCATGCCGGCTGCCGACACGGTCGGTACGGGTTCTGACGTATCTGGGATTGAAGCGCACATGGCCAGCACCCGCTGCGGCGCGACCTTCACGCCTGTTGCGGAGCAGCTTGGTCGCGACAGCCCCGTCCGTCGGTGCGCTATCGCACCTCCGTCATCCGCGCACGACTCACGGGGTCATGCGCGCGAGCGGACGCTCCCAGGCCTTGGGCTGCCCACGGCAACGGCGCCGGTGGTGGCGGTTGGCGGTGCGGGCGAGTTCCGCAGCGGGCCTTCTCCAGCGTCGCCGCGCCCTGGTAGGCCAGCACGTCGCAGGGCGCGAGTCGCAGGTCGGCGATTCTGTTCACTGGCCAGCAGAGGGGATCTGGCCGGTGGCGCGCAGTCTTGTTGTCGCCTCCACTTTTCGCCCTAGCGCGGCAATCCCGTCGGCGTAACGGTGATTCGATCGTGCTCACGGCTCGTTTTCAAACCCGTTGAAGAACACGAAGTCGGACATCAGCACATCGCCAGGCAGCCCGTAGTTGCGGCCGCCGATGCCCAGCTGGCCGTTCTGATGAGATCCCCAGCACTTGACTCCGCCGCCACTGGTGAGGGCACAGGTGTGGTCGCTGCCTGAGGCGATGGCGTTGACGCCGCTGCTGAGTGCGCTGACGTCCACTGCAGTCAAGCGATCTATGGTGGTGCCGTCACCGAGCTGGCCGTTGCGGTTGTAGCCCCAACACTTCACCCCGCCGCCGGTGGTGAGGGCACAAGTGTGGTCACTGCCCGCGGCGACGGCACTGACGCCGCTGCTCAGTCCGCTGACGTCCACTGCGGTCAAGCGATCAGTGGTGGTGCCGTCACCCAGCCGGCCGCTGAAGTTGTGGCCCCAGCACTTGACCCCGCCGCCCGTGGTGAGGGCGCAGCTGTGGATGCCGCCCGCGGCGATGGCGATGACCCCGCTGCCCAGCCCGCTGACGTCCACCGCAGTCAAGCCGTTGGTGGTGCTGCCGTCCCCGAGCTGGCCGTAGAAGTTGCTGCCCCAGCACTTGACCCCGCCGCCCGTGGTGAGGGCGCAGCTGTGGATGCCGCCCGCGGCGATGGCGCTGACCCCGTTGCCCAGCCCGCTGACGTCCACCGCTGTCAAGCGATTCGTGACGGTGCCGTCCCCGAGCTGTCCAGTGACGTTATCGCCCCAGCACTTGACCCCGCCGCCGGTGGTTAGGGCGCAGGTGTGCCTGTCTCCCGCGGCGATGGCGCTGACCCCGCTGCCAAGTCCGCTGACGTCCACCGCGGTCCAGTGATCTGTGGATGTGCCGTCGCCGAGCCGACCGAAAAGGTTACTGCCCCAGCACTTGACCCCGCCGCCCGTGGTGAGGGCGCAGGTGTGGATGCCGCCCACGGCGATGGCTATGACCCCGCTGCCGAGGCCGTTGACGTCTACCGCAGCCCGTCGAGCGGTGTCGGTGCCGTCACCGAGCTGACCGTAGTTGTTGCTGCCCCAGCACTTGACCCCGCCGCCGGTGGTGAGAGCGCAGGAGTGCCTGTCTCCCGCGGCGGTGGAGTTGACCCCGCTACCCAGCCCGCTGGCATCCACCGCAGTCGAGCGAACAGCGGTGGTGTCGTCACCGAGCTGACCGTAGAAGTTGTCGCCCCAGCACTTGACTCCGCCGCTCGTGGTGAGAGCGCAGGTGTGGAACTGGCCTGCGGCGATGGCGTTGACACCGCTGCTCAGCCCACTGACGTCCACCGCAGTCAAGCGATCCGAGGTAGTGCCGTCACCGAGCTGGCCGCGGAAGTTTGAGCCCCAGCACTTGACCCCGCCGCCCGTGATGAGGACACAGGTGTGGGATCGGCCCGCGGCGATGGCGCTGACCCCACTTTCCAACCCGCTGACGTCCACCGGAGTGAGGCTCTGGACGGCGAAGCCGTTTCGGCCCCAGCACTTGACCGCGCCGCCGGTGGTGAGGGCGCAGGTGTGGGTTTCGCCCGCGGCGATGGCGCTGACCCCGCTGCTCAGTCCGCTGACGTCCACCGCAGTCGAACGACTAGTGGTGGTGCCGTCACCGAGCCGACCATCCATATTCAAGCCCCAGCACTTGACCCCGCCACCCGTGGTGAGGGCGCAGGTGTGGAATTGTCCCGCGGCGATGGCGATGACCCCACTGCCCAGTCCAATCACGTCCACTGCAGTCAAACGACTGGTAGTGATGGAGCCGTCACCGATCTGACCGAACACGTTGTTGCCCCAGCACTTCACCCCACCGTCGGTGGTGAGGGCGCAGGTGTGGGAGCTGCCCGCGGCAATGGCGCTGACACCGCTGCTCAGCCCACTCACGTCCACCGCAGTCAAGCGATCCGAGGTAGTGCCGTCACCGAGCTGGCCGCGGAAGTTTGAGCCCCAGCACTTGACCCCGCCGCCAGTGGTGAGGCCGCAGCTATAGCCGAAGCCCGCGGTGATCGCACTGACCCCACTGCTCAGACCGCTGACGTCCACTGCAGTCAGGCGATCCACGATGGTGCCGTCGCCAAGCTGACCGCCGAAGTTTGCGCCCCAGCACTTCACTCCGCCGCCAGTGGTGAGACCACAGTTGTGGCCACCGCCCGCGGCGATCTTGAGGATGTCGTTCAGCGGTGTCTGGGCTTGCGCCGAAGGGAAGCAAGCCATCAACCCCAGGAGAAGAAGCAGCGCGAGCACGCCTCGCCCGCTGCTGTGATGCTGCAATCTGCCTAAAGGCCCGCACAGCGATGACGTTGCCAAGACATAAATGTTCAAGACGACTCCAAAGTCATTGTTTCGGGAGCGTTGCCGGTGAGGGCCGTCGCGCCGGGGAAGAATTCTTGAATGATGCCGAATGAAGGGAATGGTCTATCGGCGCATCCAACTACATGCGCCCCGCATTCCAAATGCAATGAGGCAATTCGAAACCCTCGGCCACCATTGCACCAAGCGCGCCTACGGGGACAACCCTAAAGTTCTCGCGCGCCTCCCCAAAAGAGAGTCTTGAGTTCTGAAGTCCAGGGTCGGGTGGGGTTTCGCCAGACCTACCCTGCCCCACCCGCCGCCGACGCCACTCGCCTCTCCTCAAAGCCGCGGGTCCACAGGCTCGCTCTCCAGCGCCAGCACGCCGAACACGCATTCGTGCACCCGGTACAGCGGTTCGCGCTCCACGAAGCGGTGCAGGGCCTCGTGGCCCAGCATGAACTCGCGCAGGGCCAGCGCACGCTTGGGCGTCAGCCCGCGCTGGCGCAGGCGGTCGAGGTTGGCGGGTTCCGTGTAGGTCGGCCCGTAGATGATGCGCAGGTACTCGCGGCCGCGGCATTTGATGGCCGGCTGCAGCAGACCCTTCTTGCCCTGGACCAGGCCGTCGAGCGGTTTGATGACCATGCCCTCGCTTTGCGCTGAGGTGATCTCGTGCCACCAGGCGATGGCGGCCGCCTCGCTCTCGGGCTGGCTCAGGTCGACGAAGCGGCGCTGGGTGACGCGGAAGAGACCGGCATCGGCGGCGCACAGGCGGTCGATCAGGTCGAGGTGCCAGCGGTGGCCCTGCTCAAGCGTCGCCGCGCCCTCGTAGGCCAGCACGTGGAAGGGCGCGAGACGCAGGTCGGCGATGCTGTTCACTGGCCAGCAGTAGCGGCGGTATTCGGCCACGTAGCGACCCACGGCGTCGCTGCGCTGGGCCAGCGTCGCGGGCAGTGCGCCGAGGTCGATGCCTCGCGCGGCGGCTTGATCCGCCCACGCGGAGGATGCGCGCAGCGCCTGCGTGGCGGCGGTGCCGGTGGGCGCGTATTGCTGGCGCAGCAGATCGCCAGCCTTCGCTGACCAGGGCAGCAGCTCGGCATCGAGCGCGATCCAGTCGGTGGCGAGTCCGTCCCACAGGCCGCTGGCCTGCATGGCGCGATCGAGCTTGTCGAGCAGCGCCTCTTCCATGCCGCCGTCGGCAAAGAATCGGCGGCCGGTGCGCGTGTAGATCACGCCACGGCCATCGCCGCGGATGCCGAAGCGGCGTGCGGCGACGTCTTCGTCGCGGCACAGCACGACGACGGCGCGTGAGCCCATGTGCTTTTCCTGGCAGACCAGCTGGCTGACGCCCTCGCTGCGGTAGTAGTCGAAGGCTTCGCGCGGGCGCTCCAGCAGCTCGCCTTCGGCGGCTGCGGCCGGCGGCGACATCGTGGGCGGCAGGTAGACCAGCCAGCGCGGGTCTACGGCGAAGCGGCTCATCACTTCGAGCGCGGCGCGTGCGTTCTCCTCACGGATGGTCACGCTGCGGCCGAGGCGCGGCTTGAGGATGCGCTTGCCCAGCACGTCCTCGACGTCGAGTACGCTGGCGTCGCGCGTCGGGGCCGCGGGCGGGGCCAGTGGTTTGATCGGTTCGTAGTAGGTGCGCGCGGCCGGCACGCTGACCAGCTCGCGCTCCGGGTAGCGCAGCGCGGTGAGCTTGCCGCCGAACACGCAGCCGGTATCGACGCAGATCGTGCGGTTCACCCATTCGGCCTCGGGCACCGGCGTGTGGCCGTAGACGACCATGGCCTGGCCGCGGTATTCGCTGGCCCAGTCGAAGCGCACCGGCAGACCGTACTCGTCGGTCTCGCCGGTGGTCTCGCCGTACAGCGCGAAGTCGCGCACGGCGCCGGAGGCGCGGCCCTGCAGCTTCTCTTTCATGCCCGCATGGGCGACGACCAACTTGCCGTCATCCAGCACCAGATGGCTGACCAGCGAGTAGATCCAATCGCCGGCAGCCTTGCGGAACTCGTCGGGCTCGGATTCGAGCTGCTGCAGCGTTTCGGCAAGGCCGTGGGTGATCTTGACGTCGCGGCCGCGCAGCTTCTTCATCAGCTTGACGTCGTGGTTGCCGGGCACGCACAGGGCGCTGCCGTTGGCGACCATGGCCATCACCAGACGCAGCACGCCGGGTGAGTCCGGCCCGCGGTCGACCAGATCACCGACGAAGATCGCGCGGCGCCCCTGGGGCGGAGTGACTTCGGGGGCTTCGCGGGGGCCAGCCACGCTGTAGCCCAGGGCGCGCAGCAGCTGCACGCATTCGTCCAGGCAGCCGTGCACGTCGCCGATGATGTCGAAAGGGCCGTGCTGGTCGCGCTTGTCGTTCCAGGCCTTCTCGCGGGTGATCTGCACCTCGGCGACGGCCTCGACGCTGCGCAGCACCGCGGCGACCTTGAAGCCTTCCTTCTCCAGGCCGCGCAGGGAGCGATGCAAGCTCTGCGTCTGCGAGCGCACCACGTGCGGGCCGAAGTCGCGATCGGGGCGGGCCTCGTTGCGCTCGTGCAGCAGGCGCTCGGGCAGGTCGAACACGATGGCCGAGGCCAGCACATGGTGCTCGCGCGCCAAGGCCACCAGGCGCTTGCGGTCTTCCGGCCGCACATTGGTGGCGTCGACTACGGTGAGCTTGCCGGCGGCCAGCCGCTTGCCCGCGATGTAGTAGAGAACGTCGAACGCGTCCTGGGTGGCGGCCTGGTCGTTCTCGTCGTCGGACACGAGCGCGCGGCAGTAGTCCGAGGAGATCACCTCCGTCGGCTTGAAGTGGGTGCGCGCAAAGGTCGACTTGCCGGAGCCGGAGGCACCGATCAGCGCGACCAGGGCGAGTTCGGGAATGCGGACAGTGCTCATCGGCTGAACACTCCCATCTGGGTCGGCGGCCCAAACTCAGGGTCGACATCGCCGATCGGCAGGAATTCGACGGTGTAGCCGTGGCGCTCGCAGACGCCGTGTGCCCAGTGCTGGAACTCGGCGCGCGTCCATTCGAAGCGGTGGTCGCGGTGGCGCATCGCGCCCGCAGGCAGATTGGCAAAACGCACGTTGTACTCGACGTTCGGGGTGGTGACGATCACCAGGCCCGGAGCGGCGTACTCGAACAGGGTGCGCTCGAAAGCCGTGAGGCGATTGGCGTCGATGTGTTCGATCACTTCGATGGCACAGGCGGCATCGAAGCCGGCCATGCGCGCATCGCGGTAGGTCAGGCTGCCCTGCAGCAGCTCGATGCGGGCGCGCTGCAAGGGCGCCAGCCGATCGAACTTGAGGCGCTCGGCCGCGCGTTCGAGGCAGAGCGCGGACACATCCATGCCGAGAATCCTGCGGAACTGGCGCTGCGCCAGCAGCCGCGCCAGCAGGCGGCCTTCGCCGCAGCCGACATCCAGCACGGTGGCCGCGCCGCTGCGCAGCAGCACGTCCTCCACCGCGGCCATGCGGCGATCGTTGAGACTGAGCGCACGCTCCAGCTGCTGCTCGCCGGCCTCTTTCTCGCGCTCGCCGGATTCGACGTCTTCCTCCGGCGCAGTGAGCAGCTGGCCCAGGGCCTCGCGCACCAGCGAGCGCTGGCGCTTGAGATAGTTCGACAGAATCCAGTCGCGCTCGGGATGCGAAGCCAGCCAGTCGCCGCCCTTCGCCAGCAGCTTCTGCACCTCGTCACTGCCCACGAAGTAGTGCTTGTCGCCATCCAGCGCGGGCAGCAGCACGTAGAGGTGCTGCAGCAGCTCGGACAGACGCAGCTGCCCGCTGAGTTTCAAGCGGAAATAGCGGCTTTCGCCCCAGTCGGCGAAGCGCTCATCGAGTGGCAGCGCTTCAATGTCGACTTGGTAGCCCAGTGGCTCGAAGCAGGCGCGCAGCTTGGCCGCACCTGCACGGCAGCGCAGCACAGGAACCTCGGCCTCCAGCGGAATCGCAGTCGCCGCAAGCTCCGCACGCGCCTTGCTGCTGCCCGCCATGCCGCTGGAAAACACCTGCGCGATCGCGACCGCCAGAAACGACGAGGCGGAATACGGGCGGTCGTTGACGTACTGGGTCAGCGGCCCGTCGCCCTCGCCGCGCCCACGCACCAGCCCCACCGGGTCGACATCGACCACCAGCGCGACCGAGCAGCGCTCCGGCGAGGCCTCGGGATAGAAGACATGGGCGGTGCCGAAGGACAGCGCGAACGTCTGATGACGCTCGGGGTTCTTCGAGAGCAGATAGCCGAGATCGGTGGCCGGCGGATGGGTGGTGCTTATGAGCAATTGCATCGAAGGAGGCCAGAGAAGCGAGGGAACGCGGGAACGCGGGAACGCGGGAACGCGGGAACGCGGGAACGCGGGAACGAATAATGCTGCAGGGCCCGGGGAACTGCCATGGGCGCCACGGGCGTTGGATGCGTTACCCGGAAGAGCGCCGTTTGCGGCGAAGGCAAAGGCTGCGGTCGCCTGCGAGCAGGCTCCTACAACAACGCGCTTCGGTGCCTCCTGCGGGGAGTCATCCGAGGCTTCGCTCCGCTGCGGTGTTGGGCCGCGCTGCGCTTGGAGCCAACCCGCGTGAGGCTGCCGAGGGTGCGTGGTGCGCGATGATGCGCGGTGGTCACGATGTAGCCGTTGGGCTCGTGAACAGCGTGCGGATGCCAAGCGCAGCAAACAGCCCATCCTGATCCCCCAGCGCGGCCAGCCCAGCGCCTGCCTTGCGCCCACCTTGTGATCGCGGAAACCTGCAAGCGGATGCAGCAGCGCATGCGCGTGCAGAAAGGCATAGCGCGCGGCGAGCAGGCAGTGGCGGACGGAAGGGTGGCCATCCATGCCCAGGCGAAGTCGCGACTGGCACGCTTGCTACTCTCACGACCTTGACTCTGCCGGTGTCACACCTCCATGCGCCCGATTGCCCTGCTGCTGCTTCTCGCAACGACCTCCGCCCACGCCATCGTCATCCGCGACGACGTGCGCGATCAGCAGTACCGAATCGCAGCCTCCGACTTCCCTGCCCTTGTCGACCTGCCGATGGAAGCCCACGGCGTGCTGATCGCGCCGCAGTGGGTGGTGACCGTGGCGCACGCGGTGAGCCCCGCGCTGGACTGCGTGGAGATCGGCGGCGAGCAGCGTGCGGTGCGGCGCGTGGTGATCCATCCCGGCTACCGGCGGCCGCCGCAAGCGATGGTTGACGCGGCGCTGGCGTCCGGCGACTGGGCTGCATTCTTCGAGTTCATGGCAGGCACCGACGACATCGCGCTGATCGAGCTCGCCGAGCCGGTGCAGGACATCGCACCGGTCGCGCTCTACAGCGACCCGGCGCTGGGCGCGACGGTGCGAATCCTGGGCCGCGGTGCCACCGGGACGGGCGCGCAGGGCCATGACCTGCAGGCGTCACGGCGCACTGAACTGCGTCAGGGCTACAACGTGATAGACCTGGACCAAGGCCGCTGGCTCGCCTACACCTTCGACGCTCCGCCTGCGGCACTGCCTCTGGAAGCCAGCATGGGCAGCGGCGACAGCGGTGGGCCGCTGCTGATTGCCGTCGGCGATGCTTGGCAGCTGGCGGGCCTTGCGGCCTGGAAACGCGCCGTGGTCGAGGGCACCGAGATTCGGCAGGGCAAGTACGGCGAGTCCAGCATCGGCGTGCGGCTGCAGCACTATGCGGCGTGGATTCAGCAGACGATGACGGACGGTGTGGAGTAGTTCGTACTGCGGAGCCGGAGGTGGGGCACGCGTGCGCGCGACGTGGGTCCGTGGGCGGTGCTTGAAGCGAACCAGTTCGCGATGCGGGCCCTGATGCAGCGCGAAGGCTGCGGTCGCGTGCGAGCAGGCTCCTACAACCGCATACATCGAGGGTCACTGAGCGGTGCGCCTTGATGCTTACGCAGCAACGTGCCCCAACGGCCCCAGCTGTGCTTCGACGGCAGCTTCGGTCCGCAGTCGCACGATCAACCGCGTCTCGCCGCTGCGCTGCAGGCCGACTGCGCTCCAGCCTGCTAGCCCTCGAAGCCGTTGCCGAAGATCCGATCCGGATTGCTCAAGCGCAGTATCCAGTCGCGGAACAGGGCCTGCTGGGCGGCCGGCATCGGGTCGCCGGGGCGCATGCCGGTGCCGCTCTGCGGGTCGATGCAGTTGATCTTCTCGAACAGGAAGCTGCGCCAGGGCTCGCCGCGCTGCACGCGCAGCACGCCGGGCGCACGATCGCTCAGCGCGTCGACCAGGGCGTTGAAGCTGTTGGCGGCCGTGAGGTCGAGGCCGCCGCTGTTGGTGGCGCCCGGCGCGTGGCAGCCGATGCAGGCGGCGTCGAAGATCGGCTGGATCTGGCTTGCGTAGTTCACCTGCGGCGCGCTCGGAATGCCGCTCAGGTTCAGGCACTCGCGCCCGCCGTTCCACTGGCCGACAGTGAGATCCAGGTTCAACAGCGCACCGGCAGCCACCGTGCGGTCGAAGCGCGGGTTGGCGTAGGCGCCAACGCCGGTATCAGCGGCGGCATCCAGCTGCAGGCTGCCGCTGCCATCGCTGCGCAAGGGCAAGTGGTACCAGCCCAGCGCATCGCTGACCACCCGATGTGCCACGCCGGTCGCGGCCTGGCCGGAGGCCGGCAGGTAGTCACGGCCGTTGGGCAGCGCATAGGGCACGCCGGAACGACGTAGGCCGACATCCACTGCCAGGGGCGCGCCGCGCGTATCGCGCACGCGCCCGGCGACGGCGGTGTTGGACAGCCAGGCGTCCATGGTGATGGTCTGCGTGCCAGCGCCGGCCGGCAGCACGAATCCGCGTCGAATCGGCTGCACGCCGTCACCGGTCGGCTCGCCGGCGCTGATGACCAGGGCATTGCCGCTGAGATCCAGCTGCAGCTGCGCGGACACTACGCCGCCCGCTGCCACCGTCACCACATTGCTGCCACCCGAGTGCGGCGCCGGTGTAATGCCGTCGTCCTGATACAGCCGCAGCTCGCTGGCGACCGCCAAGGGTGCTGCGGACAGGGTGCGGGCGTCGCGCAGGGTGCCGCTGATCTGCAGATTGACGCGGCGGTTGACCACCACCGCGCGCTCCGCACTGGCCTGCTGGCCAGCCGCATTGCTCACGCTGAGCCGCGCGGTGTAGCGCCCGGGCGCGGCATAAACGTAGCTCGGCGAGGCCGCCGTCGAGCTGCCGCCGTCGCCGAAGGACCAGGTGCGCTGGGTAATGCTGCTGCCCGGCGCGCTCGATTGATCGGTGAACTGCAGGCTGAGCGGCGCAAGGCCCGCTGGTGGGCTCGGCGTGGTGGCGAAGGCTGCGGTCGGCGGTGTGCTGGCGTTGAAGCGCAAGCGCCGCAGCGGATCGTTGCCGCCGGTTGAGGGACCCTGCCCGCTCGATGCGTAGTACAGGTGCCCGTCGGGGCCGAAGCGCAGGGTCACCGCCGAGCCGTTGAAGAAGGCGCCGTCGTTGTCCAGGGTCTGCAGGGTGTCGAGATTGGCGCCGGTCAGTTGGCCCCGGCGAATGGCGGCGCCATAGCGCGCGAAGTAGAGGACATCGGTGCCGAAGGGGCCGCCGTCGGCGATCTCAATGCCGACCAGCGAGGGATTGATCGTCAGCATCACCTTGTGGTTCGGGTCCTTCGGCGCGATGAAGGGTCCACCGTCGTTGACATCGCCCGGCCCGTTGCAGGCTCCGGCGTCGCCGCAGGGCCCCCAGCCGCCGTTCGAGCCCCGCCGCACGCGCGAGATGCGATCGACGCCATCGCCGTTCTCGGAGACATACAGCACGTCGGCATCGGGCCGCCCGCGGTGGAAGGTGAAGCGGAAGGGATTGCGGAAGCCCACGGCCCAGACGCGCGAGGCGACGCTGTTGGGATTGCCGTCGAAGTAGGGGTTGCTCGGCAGTCCGCGCCCGTTGCCGGCATCGACCTTGAGCAGCTTGCCTTCGTAGCGATCCGGACACTGCGTGACCGGCACCTGTGTCAAGCCTCCCCGGCTCAGGCAAGTCATGCGATCCGAGCGCACGCCGTCGTCGCCCAGGGCGATGTAAATCGCGGTCGGGTCGGCGGGCGAGAAGTGGATGTCACCGCCCTTGTGGATGTTGCTGGCGCGCGGCAGGCCCGACAGCAGCACGGTCGCCGACCCGGCCTCAACGGCCGAGAACGCAGCGTTCGCTCGCAGACGCACCAGCCGCTGATCGCTGGCCGTGGTGTAGAACACGTACAGATAGCGCGTGTTGGCGTAGTCCGGATCGATGGTAATGCCGAGCAGCCCGGCCTCCTGAGCGGTCGACACCTCGCTGACAAAATCCGCGAACACGACGGGCGACGCAAAGCCGCCGCTGCCGTTTGCGGCGGCGCGAACGATGCGGCCCTGTTTCTCGATGAGGTAGCTCGCGCCGAGATGATCGAAGGCGATGCCGGTCTTGCCGTTGAGAGGGCTGTGCAGGGTTTCGCTGATGAAGGCTGCGGGCGGCTGCTGGGCCGCGGCGGTGGCGCTGCACAAGGAAAGCGCAAATGCCGCCGACAATCGAAAATGATGCATGGCCTTCTCCAGAGCATGAACGCGCCATTCTCTTCCCCAACAGGGGCGCCCACCAAGTGGCGGTGGTCGAGGCTGCATCAGCCGCACATGCCCTGCTCCCGGCTGCGTCCTTGGGTCGTGCTGCGCCTACACGTCGCTCCGAACACAGACGGCCCACCTCAGAACGCATGCCCCGCGCTGCGCACCGTGCGGATCAGCAGCTCGTTGACGTCGACATCCTCGGGCTGCGAGATCGCGTAAAGCACGGCATTGGCGATGGCGCGATTGTCGAGCGCAATGCCGCGCAACTGCTTCACCGCGCTTGCCGTGCTGTCGACGCTGATGTCGTGGCCCAGCTCGGACTCGGTGACACCGGGCGAGATCAAGGTCACGCGGATCCGGTCCATCTCCTGGCGAAGACCTTCGGTGATCGCGCGCACCGCGTACTTGCTGGCGCAGTACACGCCGAACTGCGCGCCGACGGCATGCGCGCCGGTGGATGCTGTATTGATGATATGCCCGCTGCCCTGCGCCTCCATGATCGGCAGCACCGCGGCGATTCCGTTCAGTACGCCGCGGATGTTGACGTCGATGATGCGGTCCCATTCGTCGGTCTTCAGCGCATTCATCGGCGACACCGGCATGACGCCGGCATTGTTGAAGATCACGTCGACGCGGCCGAAGCGCTCCTGCGCAAACGCCACGAACGCTTTGACGTCCTCGCGCTGGGTCACGTCCAGCGCGCGGTACTCGGCGATGTCGCCCGCCCAGCGGATCTCGGCGGCGATCTGCGCGAGGCGCTCGGTGCGCCGCGCGCCCAGCACCACGCGATGGCCCTGCCTTGCTAGCACGCGGGCGGTGGCTTCGCCGATGCCGCTGCTGGCGCCCGTGATGAGGATGACCTTGGACATGTCGCTTTCTCCGTGTGTTCGGCGGCTGCCGGGGTGGGAAAAAGTCTGCTGGCCGAGCACATCGGGCTCGATACCCGAAGGTCCGCGACGATTGCCTGATCGTCCAGATTCCTTCATCACAGCGTTGAGGCGGCGCTTGCTGCGGGCGTATCGTGCCCAGCCCATGGACATTCCCTTCGACGCTTTGGCCGAAGCCCGGCAGCGCGAGATCGGCGAGCTGGTTCTCCGCTTCTCCAGCGGCGAGGGCATGCACGCCTCGGCCGTCGCCGGCCTGCACTGCATCCGCCTGTCCGCCCCATACGCGCCGCTGCCGACGGTCTATCGGCCTTCGTTCTGTGTGATCGTGCAGGGCGCGAAGCAGGTGCTGCTGGAGGAGGAGGTCTACCGCTACGCGCCCTCGCAGTTTCTGGCGGTGTCGGTCGACCTGCCCCTGGTGGGACAGGTGCTGGAGGCCAGTGCGGATGCGCCCTATCTGTGCGTGGCGATCGACATCGATGCTCGCCAGATCGCGGAGCTGGTCGAACAGGGCGGACCGATCGGGCCGGCGCCACGCGACACGCCGCGTGGACTCTTCGTCGGCGAGCTGGATGAGGCCACGCAGGACACCGTGCTAAGGCTAGCGCGCCTGCTCGCCACGCCGCGCGAGATTCCAGTGCTGGCGCCGCTGCTGATGCGCGAGTTTCATTTTCGAGTGCTGAGTGGCCCCTTCGGTGCATCCATCGCGCAGATGGCCATGGCCGGCAGCCATACGCACAGAATCGCGCAGGTCATCCAGCACATCCGCAGCCAGCTCGCAGCGCCGCTCCGCATCGAGGAACTCGCCTCACTGGCGCACATGAGCCGCTCGGCCTTCCATCAGCAGTTCAAGGCCGTCACCGCGATGAGCCCGCTGCAGTACCAGAAGCGCCTGCGCCTGACCGAAGCCCGCCAGATCCTGCTGGCAGAACAGACCGACGCCGCCAGCGCGGCCTATCGGGTGGGCTACCAGAGCGCGTCGCAGTTCAGCCGCGAGTACGCACGCATGTTCGGCGCCCCGCCGATCCGCGACGTGGCCTGCCTGCGTGACTCGGAGGCTGCCATCACAAGGTAGAGCCTCTCGAGAAGCAGAACACGTGCGACCCCTCTGATCGTCGCCCCCGCGAAGGCGGGAGCCCAGTGTCGCTTGCCGCAGTCGCACGAGTCCTGGATCCCCGCATTCGCGGGGATGACGAATCAAGGTTTCTTCAAGATCACCGGGGCCGCCGCGCGGGGCTGAGAAGCTCTCGAGAGACAGACCGTCTCCCCGCACACAGCTGACACCGGCAGCGGCCGTCTGGAGCTGATGTGCACGGCTGTAGGCGAATCCCCAATCCCGAATCCCCAATCCCGGCTCTTCGATCTCAATGCGGCGCCGTCTCGCCCGGACGCAGGGTCAGCACGCGCACGCCGCGATCGGTCACCGCCACGGTGTGCTCGAACTGCGCGGACAGCAGCCCATCACGCGTGACGACGGTCCAGCCGTCTGCTTCGGTTTCCACGGCGCGCCGGCCCTGATTGAGCATGGGCTCGATGGTGAACACCATGCCCTCGCGCAGGACCAGGCCGGTGCGCGGCTTTCCCCAGTGCAGCACTTGCGGCTGCTCGTGCATCTCACGACCGATGCCGTGGCCGCAGTAGTCGCGGACGATCGAATAGCCATGTCTGCGGGCGTGTCGCTCGATGGCGTGACCCACGTCGCCGAGCCGGGCGCCAGGGCGTACCGCCTGGATGCCCTTCCACATCGCCTCGTAGGTGGCCTGCACGAGACGCAGCGCCGGCTGTGAGGGCGCGCCCAGCACATAGGTCTTGCTGGAGTCGGCGATGTAGCCGTTTTTCTCCAGAGTGATGTCGAAGTTGACGATATCGCCGTCCTGCAACACATCGTTCGCCGACGGCACGCCATGGCAGACCACATGGTTGCGCGAGGCGTTGAGCGCATAGGCATAGCCGTGCTGGCCCTTGCTGGCCGGCCGCGCCTTGAGCACGTGGACGATGAAGTCATCGACGCGATCATTGACCTGCAGAGTCGACATTCCGATCAGGTCTAGGCCATCAAGAAACTCGAACACCTGCGCCAGCAGCCGCCCCGACTCCGCGAGCAGGGCGATTTCTTCGGGCCGCTTGGTCACGCGCGCGCCATTCGCATCGGCTGTGACTTGACCCCGGCGGACCTCAGTTCTGCCGCGACGATCGCGTTGAAGCTCTGGGTCGGATTGAGTTCGCAGAGCATGCCGATGCGGATCCAGAATGCCGCCTGCGCGTTGATGGAGCGGCACGAAACCGCGCTGGCCTTGCGCAGCTGGTCGTGCAGCTCGTCGTCGATGTTCACGATGCCCATGGGACTGCCATATACGAAACGTATACGACGTATATCCTCAGAACCTGGCGTGACTCGAGCCGCACCACGATGCGAACAGAGCAACCGGCCACACCCGCGCGTGAGCATCGCCGCTTGGGCAGCCTCAGCTCGGAATGCGGGCAATCACCTTGATCTCGAAGTCGAAGCCGGCCAGCCAGGTGACGCCGATGGCGGTCCAGTTCGGATAGGGCGCCTGCGGAAACACCTCGCTCTTCACCGCGAGCACGGTCGCCAACTGCCGGTCGGGATCGGTGTGGAAGCTGGTGACGTCGACGATGTCGTCCAGCGCGCAGCCGCCGGCATTGAGGGTGGCCTCAAGGTTGGCGAAGGCGAGCCTCACCTGCGCCTCGAAGTCGGGTTCGACGCTGCCGTCGCTGCGGCTGCCAACCTGGCCCGAGACGAACAGCAGGTCGCCGGAGCGGATCGCGGCGGAATAGCCGTGCGCGGCATACAGCGCATGGCGGTTCTCAGGAAACACGGCGTTGCGAACGGCGTTCATTGACGGAACTCACAGGCGGAAGACGCGGCCACTCTAGGTGAGGTAGAGCGCGTCGATAAGCGCATCGCCAGCGACTTCAGTGTTTGTAGAATCCAAACAAACCCGCCAGCATCTGGAACCTCGCATGGACCGTTTCGAGGCGCTGCAGGCCTTCGTGCGTGTGGTCGAGACGCGCAGCTTCACGCGGGCCGCGCAGACCTTGCAGACCAGCAAGGCGCGCATCACCCAGCTCGTTCAGCAGCTTGAGTCGCACCTGCGGGTGAAGCTGCTCCATCGCAGCACGCGAAGGGTCAGCGCCACCGAAGACGGTGCGGCGTTCTACCTGCGCGCGCAGCGACTGCTGGCCGAACTTGAGGATGCCGAAACCAGTCTGTCCGCCGCCTCAGTCGCGCCGCGAGGGCGCCTGCGCGTGGACGTGCCCGCGCCGCTGGCGAGTCTGGTGCTGCTGCCGGCGCTGGCCGAGTTCCAGGCTCGCCATCCCGAGGTCCAGCTCGATCTCGGCGTCAGTGACCGCAAGGTTGATCTGGTCGACGAGAACGTCGACTGCGTGATCCGCGGCGGCACGCCGGCCGAGCCCGCACTGCGTGTGCGCGCTCTGGCGAATCTCGCTATGGGCCTGTACGCCGCACCGGCCTACCTGGCGCGTACTGGCCTTCCCCGCACCCCGGCGGCACTGCGCGATGAGGCGCATGACCTTATCGGCTACCGCGGCTCGCGGGTGGGCCCGGCGCTCGTACACGCACTGCGTCGCGGCGAGACCTGTCACGAGATTCGGGGCCGCCAGCGGGTCGTGGTCGACGACGGTAATGCCCTGCTGGCGGCGGGCATCGCCGGCTTGGGCGTGCTGTGCCTGCCTACGTACATGGCAAGCATGCCGCTGGCACGCGGTGAGCTTGTCCGATGTCTCGAGGACTGGCAGATCGAGCCGATGCCCCTCTACCTCGCCTATCCGGACAGCCGCCACGTCAGCCGCAAGCTGCGCGTGTTCATCGACTGGGTGGTCGAGCTGATCGCGCGACAGCCGGCCGGATTCCTTCCTCCCGGCGTTCGACCGCGGCACGAGCAGGCCACACGCATCGTCTGAGACCCCAGCGCGCCTGTGGCTGCTCCAGATGCAAGCGCGCTGCGCCCGACACGCCCAACTCGTCGTGCGCCACCCGATGCAGCGACACGCGCTCCAGCCCGACACGCAGCGCGCCCTTGCAGATGAAGCGCTGGCCGAAGCCCGGACGAAACCGGCCCTGGAACGTCGGCCGCGATTCTTGTCCGGAGCGCACGGCGCGAGCCGGGATTCGCATAGAGCTATGACCGCGCGCCCGCCCCGTGTGGCGAACGCGCCGGTCGAGGCCGCGACCGCTGAGGGCACGCGCTGGCCGCGGAATTCTGGCCCCACCGACGCATCGCAGGCAGCCGCCTCTGATACGCTCGATTCGATCATGACCCGCCCTTCCCTGCGAACGCCTCGGAGCCCTTCTGGCACGCGCCACCTCCCGGCTTGTGCGGTCCTGGCTCTGCTGTGCCTGGGGGCTGCCGTGGCTGCCAACGCCCAGCCGCCGCCCCTGCGGCTGGCCGCCGCGAGCAGCAGCAGCAGCGACGAAACCGAGCAGCTGCCCTGCAACAAGGTCTATCTGCAGCTGGCCCAAGAAGCCCTGCGGCGCGCGCGCGTCGATTTCACCTGCGAGGCGCTGCCGTGGCGGCGCGCACAGATGATGGTGCGCTTGGGCGAACAGGACGCGATGGTCACCTTGGCCACCCCTGAGCGCGCCGAGTACAGCGTTGCGATCGAAGACACCCTGTACCACCTGCCCCTGCACGCGTTCACCAGCGCCACGCACCCGCAACGCGAGGCGCTTGCCCGGCTTCGTCGGATCAGCGAGCTTAAGTCCTGGCAGGTGCTCAGCTATCTCGGCGACGGCTGGACGCAGTCGCACCTGGAGCCCGCGGGCGTATCGGTGGCGTGGTCGCGCGATCTCGCCACCGTGCTGAATCAACTGGCCGTGCAGCGGGGGGATCTCACGATCGCCGCCGAGGTCGAGGCCATGCCAGTGATCAACGCGCTTGGGCTGGCCGATCAGCTGGTGCTGCTGCCCAACGTGTTCGACACCCTGGAATTCAAGTTCCTGATGAGCAAGCAGTCGCCCCACTTGGACAAGCTGCCGGCGATCGCGGCTGCCATCCGCAGCATGCGCGAGGACGGCACGATCGATCGGCTCAGTCGGCAAGCGGACACTAAGGCGCAGGCGCCGCAGCCCGCGGTCGAGTGAGCGCAGGTCGGACCGACGGTCCTGCGCTGAGACCCGAGCAGATCGAAGTCGCCCCGCTCGGCGCGCCGCGCAGGCCGCCATGGCCCAGTCGCGTCACAGGCAGAGCGTGGCACGCAGCCGGCAATCCGACCACACCAGGCGCGCATCCCTTCGCGCTCCCCGCTTCTCGCCCCTCGTTCCTAATCTCTCCGTTCCTCTTTTCTCGCTCCGCGCGCTGCGCTCCACAGGAGTTTGGGAACAATGCGGGAAGGATTCGTTCGCCCGGCATTGTGTGATCTTCATCACGACGCATAGCCTCCCAACAGGCGGGATCAAGGGCGACGCAGCCGCCTCGACCCCGTCTCCAACGACGCTGAAGACAGGCAATTTCGCCACACACAGCGAGGACCTCTGCGCCCGATCGCTGGGCTTCGCAGCGGCTCAAGGCCCAACGCGCTGCTGAGCAAGGCCGGTGGGTTGAGAGTTCGGCGGGGCGCGGCACGCGAGGGGGCGGGTGCCAAGGCCGGATTCGCGAAGACGAAGCCCAGGCCCCCTACCCCACCCTTGAACGGAACCCGAGATCGCCCATGAGCACGCCAACCCCCGCCGCCACGCCCTGCAATCTCGACGACCTGCAGCAGGTCCTGTCCTGTTTGCACGCCCACCTCAATGCCATCTGCGCGGTCGAGTTCTACACGATTCCTCTGTACCTCACCGCCACCTACTCGTTCTCGGTGGCGGCCGGAAACTCCAGCTATCAGTTCACGCCCAGCGACAACTGCGACGGCTCCAGCAACCCGCAGACGCTGTTCTGGTGGATGCAGCAGAAGTCGCTGTCGGTTGCAGTGCAGGAGATGTACCACCTGCAGTGCGCATCGAACATCGCCAACGCCGCAGGCTTTCACCCGAGCCTCGATCCGTCGGCCTTTGACTGGAACGGGCCCATCCCTCACCTGTCGAGCGTCAAGGGCGTCGGGCTCAACAGCCTGCCCGAGGTGCTCGATGTGCTGATCGGCATCGAGACGCCGAACGGCGGCACCTTTCCGCCGCCGAACATCGAAGTCGAGTACGACTCGATCTCGGCGCTGTATCACGCGACCCTGACCCTGCTCGACATCGTGGTTGCAGCCGAGTCGCTGCTGCCGCTGCAGCCCGGACCGGTGCTGGGCGGCGGATCGCCGCAGGCACCGCTGGTTGCACCGGACCAGATGAGCTATCTGACCTTCCAGAGCCGCTACAGGTACACCGTCGTCAAGTGCGCCGACGACATCGCGCACCTGGCCAATGCCGTGAGCTTCCAGGGCGAAGGTTCCGGCGTGGTGGCTGACTTCGCTGCCAGCTTCCCCAACCTGGCCAAGATGCTGCAGGCCGGCGACGACGGCAGCAACGGCCAGGTGCCAACGCAGTACCAACCGTCCAAGGGCAGCCGCTTCGCGCGCTGGGATTGCGTGAGCCACTACGACCGCTTTGTCGCGCTCAAGGCGATGATCGCGAGCAACCGCGACTATGCGAACGCGGCCGGCCAGCTGCCGGCGGGGCGCAGCGTGTTCAACGCCATCGGCACGCCCGATCCCGATCGCCCGGCCTGGGTCGCAAGTGCCGCCGCGCTTCAGAACTGCATAAATCTCGCGTACTCGCGCACCTTGGACGTCATCAACCAAGGCATGGTGGCCGGCGGTGGCCTGGATCCGTCGAATCCGGGCAGCCGCTACACGTTCACGCAGGTCATGACCTCGTTCAAGTACCTGATCCCGCAGCTGTGGCAATGGGGTCAGGTGCCGACGTTCAGCTACGTGGCCGGCGTCACCGACGCGCAGCTGCAGGCGGCCTTCGACACTGCGGATCCACTCTGTCTGTATCACTGGGACGCGGTGACCCAGCAGATTCGCGAGCAGCAGCCCGACGATGTCAACGTGTGCCAGGGCCTCAACAGTTGCCAGGGCCTGGGCTGGGGTGGTTTGGGCACACAGGCCGGCGACGGCGCCTGCGCCTCTGCCGACATCCACACCTGCAGCGGCGGCAATAGCTGCAAGCACAAGGGCGCCTGCGGCTTCGTCGCCACCGACAGCAGCGGCAAGCCGTATCCCTGCGATGACCTGTGGGTGCCTGGCTGGAACGCCTGCAAGGGCCAGGGCGGTTGCCAAGTGCCGATCTCCACGCAGCAGAAGTTCAGCGGCAGCTTGCCGCCCAGCTGCACGGGGCGCGCGGTCAAGGCGGGCGACAGCGTCTGGGACGAGGCGCGCAAGCTGCTGCAGAAGAACGGCGTCGACGTGACCCGCAGCGTGCAGGCCACCCAGGCCTGGCAAGGCACGGGTGTCCACGTCACCCAGGGCCAGCCACTCAGCGTGTCCTTCCGCAGCGGGCTGTGGTCAGCCGATCCGAAGACCAACGGCGGACGGCCGTACGACGCCAAGGGCTGCCCGGGCCTGCTCGTGCCTGCGGATCAGACCGGCTATCCGATCGTTGGCGTCGCGATGGGCGCCCTGGTCGGCCGCATCGGCGGGGGCGCACCCTTCCTGATCGGCGATGGCATCCGCTTGGCTTCCGCGCCCGCGGATGGCCTGCTGGAGCTGTGCATCAACGACGACATCCACCACCTCTACGGCGCGGGTCTGGCGGACAACAGCGGCAGCGTGTCGGTGGAGATCACCACCTCGATCACCCAGCCGCTGCCGCAGCCGCAGTCGAAGCAGGTGCCCGGTGGCGTCAACTACGACGGCCTCGCGCGCCGCGAGGCACTGACGCCGACCTCGACCTGAGCGCCTGCGGGCGCTGCGCACGCGGTCCCGGCGACGGGCCCGCGTGCGCACAGGTCCATGGGTCTGCGACGCCGATGCAGATCAGCGCTCGCCGCCGACCAGCAAGCCGCGCCGTCGCTGTCGCTGCAGCCACAGCGCGAGACCGTCGACGCCGACCCCGGCGCGAACCTCGGCAAGGCCGGCGGCAAGCCCGTCGTCGCGGATGCGCACGAACACCGCATGTTCGGCCGCGTTCAGCGGCTCCACGACCACGCGATACGCCACCCGCGTCAGCGCCAGATGCGTCGTGCGGGCCGCCATCGGCACGACGGCCGTGCCGGCCTGATGTTGACGCAGGCAGTCGTGCACGGGATGGCTCAAGGTCAGCAGCCGCAGGCCGCGCGCCATCGCGAGTTCGGCGCTTTCGCGCCCTTCATCGCCGGGGCCGTCGTACACCTCGCAGAGCGCGCGCTCGAACGCGGCCAGCGCGACCAGGAAGTCAGCCCAGTCGTCGACATCGCTTTCGCTGCGGGCCGGCCGGGTGGCGGCGAGGTGCGCGGCGAAGCCTGCGCCGAACGCCTGCAGCGTGTGGCTGCGAGAGGGATGCGCGGTGATGTACTCGATTGCGAAGCCGTCGAACAGCCGCTCGCCCAGAACCGCCCGCACCAGCGGGAACGAGGCGCGCATGCATTCCAGCAGCCGCATCCGGTACCCGCCGGCGTAGATCGCCATGCGCGCCTGCGGCGAGAGTGCGCCGCCCTGCACGGTCGCATCCGCATCCTGCGCGCCACCGGCCAGAATGGCCTGCCACAGCCAGGCCTGGTGCTGGGCCAGGCTCATGCCGAGCTAGCCTCGTAGCCGACCAGGAAGCCCACCGGATTGGACACGCCAGCCTCGCCGGCATGTGCCGCGCAGGGCTCAGGCAGCACATCGCGTTCGATCACCGCCCGCGCGCGTTCGGCTTCCTCCTGCAGCACCGGAAACGGTGGAATGTCCTCGTCCCACTCCACCAGCGTGGGCACCGCGCCGTAGCGCCGGATCGCCTCTCGAAACAGCTGCCACACCGACGTGGGAGTCGGGCCGATGTGGGTGTCGATGCAGTGCGTACCGTGGTCGGTGTGACCCGCGACATGGATCTGGCCGATGCGCGTGGCCGGCAAGGCGTCGAGATAGGCCAGCGGATCCCAGCCGTGGTTGCGGCTGCACACGTGGACATTGTTCACATCAAGCAGGATTCCGCAGTCCGCGCGCTCGGCCAGCTCAGCCAGAAACGCCCACTCCGGCAGGGTCGACGCGCGAAAGCTCAGGTAACTGCTTGGGTTCTCCAGCAGCAGGCGCCGGCCCAGCGCATCCTGGACCTGCTTCGCACGATCGACCACATGCGCCAGCGTCTGCGGTGTGTAGGGCAAAGGCAGCAGGTCGTGGCTGTTGTGGCCGCCGACGCTGGTCCAGCACAGATGATCGGACACCCAGGGCGCGCGCAGGCCGTCGGCGAGCTGTCGCAGGCGCAGCAGATAGCGCTCATCGAGCGGTTCGCTGGAGCCGATCGACAGCGACACGCCGTGCGGCACGATCGGGTAGTGCCGGGCGATCTGGCGCAAAGCCTCGGCGGGCCAGCCCTGGCTGTCCATGAAGTTCTCGGAAATCACTTCGAACCAGTCAATGGCCGGGCGCTGTTCGATGACATGGCGAAAATGGCGAGCACGCAAGCCCACGCCACACCCGAGGGACGGCGTGAGCGCGTCCGGTCTGCGATCTCCACTCATGGCATCCCCCCACTTCATGCGCGAGCTGCGGCAGATCTCGCCTTCGCTGCAGGGCCGCCTGGCTGGATCCTGCCGTGTCCGCCGCAGTCGCAGTCTGCGCGGCAGCCGAGGTCGTCACAAGCCTCGCTGCGGCCTGGTTTTTCGTTGCAATTCGATCGCATCACCGTCAGCATGTCGCGCGCTTTTGGCATTGGGCACGGCCTTTCTGCCTGCCTTGCGCTTGGCGCGTTATGGCACTCAGCACCCGGGCGCATTCATCGCCCCGGACGCTGCGTCACTCTGAGATTGTTCGAGGAACTTGAACCATGGATTTTTCTACTGGACAGAAGATTTTTTCGGTCGTTGTGCTCGGGCTTCATGCTTCTTCGCTGGTGCCTCGTCTGGCCAACGATGTCGCGGCTCCCGGAGATGCGTTCAGCTCGGTCAGCTTCGACAGCTTCATGGCGGGGGGCGCGGAGGGCTCGGACGCTCCAGCGGCTTTGGCGGCTGTTCCCAAGTCGACCGCAGGCCGGGATCCAACCGGTGGCGGCGGCGACCCCTCGGGCTGCGGTGGCGATCCTTCGGGAGGCGGTTGTCTACCGCCCTCCATTGGCGTGGCCGCGCAATTGGTTGTGTGGGAAGACGCTCAAGCCGAGCTGCCGATCGTCGTCAGCGATCCGGACACGCCCTCGAATCAGCTGTTGGTTTCGGCCACGACCTTGGATGAGGCCACCATCAGCCAGCAAAGTCTGATCAATGGGCTCAGCGGCCAGGGCAGTCAGCGCGTGCTGCGCGTTCGCCCCCAGGCCAACGTGTTCGGTGGAACACCGATTGCGGTACGGGCATCCGACGGCCGCAACTTGACTTCGCGATTCGTCTGGGTCGAGGTGCTGCCCGTCAACGATCCGCCCAGCGCTGAGTACCAGACGCATCCATGGCATCCGCGAGGGACTGTCGGCCCGATCGAACGCAGCGCGTACGCCTACAACCTGAGTGCGGGTCCGACGAATGAAGCCTTTCAGTTCGTTGAGTTCGAGATTCTTGATGTGCGCGACCCGCGTGGCGTTCTCAGCCAGTCGCCGCAGCTGCTCTTCTCGGGCGCCCTTCGATACGGCCTGAGCGGAAACGCGGGCTCTGCACAGGTGAGGCTGCGGCCCCGAGACTCGGGAGGCAACGAGCGTGGCGGTCAACCGTTCGGGCGCACCCACACGCTGCGGATTCTGGCCGGTCGCGGCACCGACGTTTCGGTTTCGATCGAGCGCCTCGCGCCCCTCGGTCCCCTGCTTTCGCGCGTGCCCGGTGAACCGATCCAGGCCAGCTATCGGGTCAACTTGACCAACCACGGGCCCGATGTGGCCAAGCAAGTCGAGCTGGCCGTGCCGGTGCCGGCAGGCTTCAGCCAGATCAACTGGAACTGCCAGGCCGGGGTGAATGCCGCTTGCACGCCCAGCAGCGGTGCCGGCGCTATTCAGGTGCAGAGCAGCCTGGCGGTTGGGGCCAGCATCAGCGTGGAGATGCAAGGGCTCATCGATCCCGGGCTGCAGTTCCTGGAGCTGCGCGCCGCGGCCGCTGCCACCGATGGCTCGGAGCCGATGAACACCAGCGACGACAGCGGAACGCTGATCGATCCAGTCGGCCCGGACTCTTTGCATCGCAGCGGCTTCGAGTAGAACCTACGAAGACCCATCGGGGGCCTTGCGCCCCCGATGCGGCTTGCTCTTGAACGGCGGTGCAGCAGCCTCGGGCCGCCGCCGTTCGCGTCGACGCTCGGGTGGGCCGGATCGCTGCCTGTCAGGGCTTGCGGAAGTACACCGCTTCGGCGTCGATCTCGCTCAGTTCAACCCGGATGCCGTGCTCAGCGAGGTAGTCGTCCACCGCGGCGCGACACGGTGGCAGGATCAGGTAGTCGTCGATGATCACGAATCCGCCGGGGCTGAGCTTCGGATACAAGGCCCGCAGTGCGTCGCGGGTGGAGACGTAGAGATCCGCATCCAGCCTCAGCACCGCCAGCGGACCTAGCGGAGCACGCGGCAGGCTTTCGCTGAAGAAGCCTTCGATGAAGCCGACCTGCTCGTCCAGCAGACCGTAGCGTTCGAACAGCTCGGCGACCTCGTTACGCGACACTGCGAGGAAAGGCAGCACGCTGGCATCCATCTGGAACCCGCCATCCGCCGGATGCTCGGAGTTGGGCAGGCCTGCGAACGAATCCGCGACCCACACCCGGCGGTCGTCCACTGCATGCGCGGCGAGCACACCGCGCATCAGGATGCAGGCTCCGCCTCGCCATACCCCGGCCTCCAGCAGATCACCGGGAATCCCTTCGCGCAGCACGGTTTCGATGGCGGCCTGCAGCTGATCCAAGCGCGCCCGCCCCACCAGGGTGTGCGCGAACTCACTGTGGTTTCGCAGGCTGGGATCGGGGCCGATGCTGCCGTCTCGGCGGCGGCCCTCCAGCTGCACCGTGGTGCCCACCGCGCGCGCGCCGCGCAAAGCGCCCAACCAGCTGGTGTTGCGTCGTACCGCGGTGAACTCGCTGAGCGGCATGACGCGATCGTGCGCCGCGCAGCTGACCGCGTACATCAGCTGAGCCTCGGATTCGAGGTTGAGCGTGTTCAGAAGCGAGGATTTCAGAAGTTCGAGATAGCGATCAGCAAGAGTCATGTCGAGTGGAGATCTGAGGTTTCGGGGCCGCTGCCTGGAAGAGTGTGCTGCAGGCCTGGTGCAGAGCGCACGGCGTCGCGAGCCCAGTGCGAGTCAAGTCAGGCCAAGCGCTCTGCGCCAGGGGTCGAGGGTGACCTGCGGAGACGCGCGTCGGGAGTAGGCAGCCAGGGCGTGCGCCAAGTCGCGGCGACGCGCGGGCTCCGCCGCAAGCAGACGCAGCGCCGCCAGCCAGGCCTCGGCGCTGTGTGAGTCCACCTGCAGCGACGGGGTGTCGATGTAGGGCCCAACGCGACTGGCGATCACCGGGACGTCGAGCCATCCGTACTCGATCAGCTTGAGCGGGCTCTTGCAGCGGTTGAACGGGTGGTCGACCAGCGGTGCCAGGGCGATGTCCAGCTGCAGTGCGTGCAGCGCGGCGGGGTAGCGGTCGAAGTCGACCATGGGCAGCGCCGCTGCGCCTTTGGGCGCGATCCCCATGAACACCCACTCGAACTCATCGCCGGTGGCCTCCATGATTTCACCAAGCACGGCCAGATCCGCAGCATGCTGCGGCCCGCCGGCCCAGCCCACGCGCAGGCGACGCTTGGACGAGGTCGGGACGCTGCGCTGCGCAGTCGGCGCCCAGCGTTCGGGCTCCAGCGCGTGGCCAATGCAGAAGTGCTCCGCCGCCGGCAGTGGCAGCGCCTGCGCCAAGGCTTCAGTGGTGTAGACGACGGCGTCGCAGGCACGCGCAATACGCTGCAGACGCTGCTCAAGATCGCCTGGAAGCTGACTTCGCAGCGGATTGTCCTGCGGAAGATCGGTCCACAGATCGTCGATGATCAGCACCCGCCGTGCGCGCAGCTGCTGCGCACACGCCTCAAGCCAGCAGACCTGGGGCTCGTCCAGATAGGGCGGCAGCAGCATGAGATCGGGATCGATCGCCGCAAGCGCTTCCAGCTCGGGCAAGCCGTGGGACTGCACTTCATGCAGCCACGGCCGCTGCACATGACCGGCTCGCTGCAGCGCGCGGAGTGGCGCTTCGATCCGCAGCTTCGACACCGCCCACTGGTTGCGCATCAGGCCCAGAGCGCGCGGCGTAGCACTTTCGCCATAGGCCCAGGCGCGCGCCTGCGCAGGCACTTCGCCGGTCACCGCATTGAGGGTCGCACCGATCTGACGCAATCGTCGGCTGCGATCTTTGCGCGGCTTCGGTGCCACCCCCATGCGAGTGGCCGGCAGGCGCGCCATGACACCGGGCAGGACGCGCCGATCAAGCGCCGCATGTACCGCGATCGCGTCCGCAGCGTCATCCGAGTGCGCCAGCTCGCTGGCAAGCCCCGACCGGCTCAGCAGTACATCGGCGAACAGCGCTTCAACGGGCAGCAGCCAGGGCACCGCGGCCGTGGGGGCGAACGAACATCCCGCGGAGGACCCTGCCAGCGGCTGCCAGCTGCCGCCGCCGGCCTCGACGAAACCGAGCGGCAGGCTGCGTCCTTCAGCATCAAGGAGTGCCGGGGCGACCACATCGGCACCGCTGTGCTCAAGCCAGAACAGCAGGGTGTGGATGAGATCCTGCGCCAGCTCGAAGCCGGCCGGCAGCCACAGCGCAGGCGAAGCCGCGTGGGAGTCGCATTCGCCGCCCTGCCCTCGCTTCCATTGTCCGTCGGTGCAGACCAGTCGGCCGGCTGGCCTGCCATCGCGGATCACTTCGATGACACGCCCCTGCGAGGTCGGCCTGGCGAGCTCAGCCTCGAGAGCCGCCCAGGGGCCGTTCAGCAGGCTTCGCGACTGCGCCACCAGGTTCGCGTCCCAACGCTGGAACAAGGCCAGCGGCTTCTGCAGCCAGCGAAAGCGCGCGGGAATCCGCTGCATCAGCTCGGGCAGAGTGCGCGCGGGCAGCGCCTCCCAACGCAACAGGGCTGCTGCGCTGAAGACACAGGCAGCACCGAGTTCGCCGCTGCGCGCAAGCACGCCAGGATCCACCAGTGTTCGGCGCAGTCGCGCATAGCCGCGGCCGTGCTCATCGCTGATCAGCGCATCGAAGAGCACCACGTCGGCACAGTCTGGCCGCAGTTCCTGCAGCAGGCGCAGAAGCGCCGGATGAAAGCGGTCGCCATCGGCCAGGACAACCAGCCAGTGCAGGGTCGACAGGATCTGGGTCGAGATCGCCGATGCCGGCTCGATCACATCCACGCCATGCGCGGCAAGGCTCTCGAAGAAGCCCGCATCCACACGCGCTGCGGACGCGGCGGCGGGCAGTCGCAGTACGCCGATCCTGCCCGCTGCCGTTGCGCTGGTCGTGGCGTGCGGAAACGGCGGAATCTCGAATCCGACAGCTTCGGCAAACGCAGGCTCGGCAAGCGGCTGCGGCATGGCGCGGCCGCCCGGTCGCTGGCGCGATGGGCCCAGTTCGAGCAACCCGCGGTACAGCGCGCGATAGTCCTCGACGCAGCTCTGAAGCGCCGGCACTCGTGCAGGCGACAGTGCATGCTGGCGCGCTTCGACCAGCAGCTGTGGACACGCATGCAGCTGGCGGAGACGGCGTTCCCAGGCATCGACATCGCCGCGTGGTTCAAGCCAGCCTGACTGGCTTCCACGAATCCGCTGCGCCAAGGCTCCCGCATCACTGGCCAGCACCGGAACGCCTCGCTGCCAGGCCTCCGAAAGGGTCAGCGAGAAGGTTTCGTCGTAGCGGCTGGGAATCAGGCAAAGATCGATCTGGGAATAGATCGCGTCCAGCTGGGAGTGCTCGTACGTGCCGCAGAGTCGGACACGATCTGCCAGGGGATGCTCCTGCAGTCGACGCTGTGCACCGTACACGCGGAACTCGATGCGGAGATCCTTCAAGCGCTCGCCCAATTCCAGAACGAGGCCAGCGCCCTTGACGAAGTCGTCGCCGCCGAAGTAACCGACCACCTGTAGCGGGCGTACGGTGCCGAGACGTTGCTCGTCGGGAACCGCAGAGGCGGGCGGGCTACCGTGGGGAATCACCTTGACTGGCTCGGCACGTGCGCCGTAAGCATCGATCAGTCGTTGCTTGAGGTATTCCGACGGAACGATCACGGCGTCCGCTGTCGACAGCGTGTGCGCCAGCAAGGCTCCGCGCGCTGACGCATAACCGTGCGCCAAGGGGCGCCCGTGACGACTTCGATGCGACCCTTGCCGACACGCTCCGCAGCGCGAATCGTCAACGCTGATCGGCCGGCCACAGGGATCGCTCCCACCGTGTTCGACCTGGCTGTAGTTTGCGCACAGCGCGTAGAGATCGTGCCAGCTCAGCACGCAGCGTACCCCGAAGCGCCCGATCAGCTCGGGCAGCAGCAGTGAGCCGAAGTCGAGCAGATGGTGAACGTGCACCAGCGCCGGCTGCAGACTCTGCAGCAAGCGCGCGAGCAGGCCTTCCACGCGCGGGTTGCCCAGGTCTGCCGGATGCGAGATCAGGAAATGCTCGGCCTCGATCACCGCGCGGTTGATGACAATGCAGAACAGGCGACCGCGCCAATGCCAGCTGATCTCAGCGCCGCCCGCATCGGCCTCACCGGGCGCCAAGAGCACGTGCTGGAACTCGTCGTGGCTGGCTTCAATCAAGGCGTGCGTGAAGCGCTCGGTGCCACCGATGCCATCGAGTCGGTGCATCAGGTGCAGTACGCGTGGACGCGCGTCGGGCTGCAACAGGCCGCCCGGCTTACCCACCAGCGGATTGGCCCGCCAATATCGACGCACCTCCTGGTTGTAGCCGCGCCAGCGTTGCTCAAGCAGCTGTGTATGCAGCTCACGACGCAGCTGCGCTGCGCGCGGACCGAAGCTGGCACCGCCGTCATGCCAGACGTACGCGTCGTCAGCAGCGATGATCTGAAACCCCGCGGCACGGGCGCGCAGCGAGTAGTCGTTCTCCTCGCCATAGCCGGGTGAGTAGGCGGGGTCGAAGCCGCCGATGCGGTCGATCAGCGCGCGCGCAATCAGCATCGCCGAGCCCACTGCGGTGGGCGGGAACGGGCGATGCCAGCTGCGGGCTGCGAAATCGGCGCGTGCGTCGTCGGGAGGCTCGGCGGCGCAGGGCAGACTGAGCAAGGTGGCGTGATCGGACAGCGGACAGGCGATCCCCACCTTGGGAACGCCCAAGGCAGCCTGCAGTGCTGCCAGCGCACCGGGTACGACCCGGGTATCGCTGTTCAGCACGAGCACATCACGCGAGGTGAGTTCGAACGCGCGGTTGAGCGTCAACACCAGGCCAAGATTGTGCGGGTTGTGCAGCAGGCGGATGCGTGGATCGCCCTCCGCCAGCGCATTGAGCGCCGGTGCCACATCGGCGTCAGGGCTCGCGTCGTTGATCAGCCAGAGCAGGTCGCCATCGATCAGTTCGGGCAGCAGGCTCTGCACGCAGGCCAGGCTGGCCTGCAGGGCGTTGTAGATGGGCACCACGACATCGATCGCATGGCTGCGCTGCCGTCGTGCAGGCGGCGCGTAGGCGGGCAGCAGATCCAGCTGCTGGTTCCACCAGCGTCGCAGAAACTCGGAGAGCTCGGTCTCGCCTGCATTCATCGCCCATCGCGTCCTGCAGCCTCTTGCGGGTAAACCTGCAGGGCGGACGGGTCGAGTCGAGACCGTCCCTTCGCGCGCATCAGCGTGCGCGCGGCAGCGTAAAGCGGCTGGTCGATCCAATGCGCGTAGAGGACGCTCAAGCCGATGATCCCGAGGCTGACGAGCAGGTAGCCGCTGATCACCATCCGCTGCTCGACCAGCCATGCGTGCAGACCTGAAGTCACCACCCAGAGCAGGCCCAGGGTGTGCAGCAGATAGATCGCGAAGGTCGCTTCCCCGAGGGGGCGGGCCAGCACCGGAAAGGCGCAGCGCCCGCGCTGATCCAAGCTCAGCGCGCAGAGCAGCAGCGCGATGATGGCCGGCAAGGCAAGCACCACGCGCTGCGGTGTCCACACGCCCGAGATCAGCTCGCCCTGAAAATGCACAAGATTCGCCCAGCCGAATACAAGCAGCCCGCCTCCTGCGAGAGCGGCAAAGAGCCAAGGCGAGGCCAGACGCCGGCCGCGCAGCGATCGGGCCAGCCACGCGCCGATCAGGAACTGCAGGAGGTACGGCGTCAGGTACAGCGTTGCGGCAACGGGTCGCTGCAGCAAGCCAGGCAGCGCGAATGCATCGCTCGCCCATGCCCACACGGTAGCGAGCAGGCTGAGCCAGATGCCCAGTGGCAAGACCCACCGTCGATGCCAAAGGCCCAGTGCCGCGAGCAGGGTGAGCAGCAGGTAGAAGTAGATCTCGTAGATCAGGGTCCAGGCCACCGGCAGCATCAAAGTGTCCGGTAGCAGCGCGGTGGTATCGGCCCAGGGCGCAGGCAGCAGACTGAAGCTCAGCACGAGGTTCTTGTCTTCGACCCGCTCGGGGAAGTAGACGAAGTAAAGAAGCAGCGCCAAGCCAACGAACGGCCAGTAGCCGGAATACACGCGCGCAATCCGTCGGCGCAGAAACTCCCAGGCGGGTGCCGCCCCGCGCAACTCAGCGCTGAGCTGCCACATCAGAAAACCGCTGATCAAGAAGAACACATCAACCCCGAGGATGGCGACGCTGCGCAGGGCTTCGAAGCCTGCATCGAGGCGACCGCCGGAGCTGCTCAAGCCCATGGCGATGTGCGGCATCAAGTGCTCATAGAACACGGCGCAGGCCGCGGCAAAGCGCAGCAGATGCAGGTTGAGGAGCTGCGGATCGGCCTGGAGATGCCTGGGGTCCATGGGACCTAGACCCTGCTCGACTGCCATGCGCCCTCCCGAGCAATCAGGGCAAGTCCGGCTTGAGCGATGTGGTGGGTCATAAGGTCACGCGGAAATGTAGGGGCAGGTCAAAGCAAAGTTTCGAATCGATACCGGCAGCTCAGCTCGGCCTCACCAGTATGCAACGAAACACGCCTTCAACCCCTGCCGCGCAGCCTGGGGGCAAGCAAAGGCGTCCGCTCGAACCCGGCAGGAGGTCCGTGCTGCCGATGCCGGGGCCGAGGGAAATCCTGGCGGCTGCATCGGGCCCCGCTGCCTGCGCGAGAAAGCCTTCGCGATGCCTGCGCCGGCCGCTGCTCAGCCCGAGGCCGGCTGCTCCAGATACCACCGTGCGGCGCCCAGCACGCCGAGCTCGCCGTGCTCTACGAGGTGCACGGGAACGCGCTCCAGCTGGGCGCGCATTGCGCCTTTGTCAAGGAAGTGCTCGCGAAAGCCCTGACGCAGCAGCCCCGGACGCAGATGCGGCAGCACGCCGCCGGCGAGACGGACGCCGCCCAGAGCGCCGGTGCTCAGAACGAGGTTGGCGCAGACGCTGCCAAGCTCGGCGCAGAACAGCTCGACGGCATCCTGCGCGCGTGGGTGCTCAGCGCTCGCGGCGCTGACCGCGGCGGGCGTATCGAGCGAGGCTGCTTCGCCGTGCAGAGCGCACAGACCGCGGTAGATGCGCAGCAGGCCGGGGCCGGACAGGAAGTGCTCGATGTTGACCTGATGCTGTTCACGCCGAAAGCGGCTGAACAACTCCAGGCCCAGGGCGCTGCTGGGGGCGAAGCCCGCCTGCCCGGCTTCGGTGGCCAGAACACGCAGGCGGCTGGCCGTGGGTACGCACAGGGCCGCGCCAAAGCCGGTGCCAGCGCCGAGTACCAGCAGCGGAGCCTCGCCGGCGGTTGGGCCATGCGCGGCCAGCACGGCCTCCATGGCCGCGGGCTGCAAGCGCGCAACGGCGATGGCGACGGCCTCGAAGTCGTTGACGAAACGGACTTCGCGCAGGCCCGTGTCGGACTCGATCTGATCGAGATCGACCGACCACGGCAGGTTGGCGTGCACCAGCCGACGGTCCAGCACGTAGCCGGCGCAGGCGATGGTCGCCTGCTGGGGCGGCTCGCTGCCGCGCAGGTTGGCCGGCAGTTCGTGCAGGAACTGGCCGAGCAAGGCGCCGAGGTCGGAGTGCTCGGCGCAGGTGAAGCGGCGGAAGCCATGCAGGCGAGGTGCTGCGCCTTCAACGGTTTCCACGAGGGCGACGCGCGCATGGGTGCCGCCGACGTCGGCAGCGATGAAGTGCGTCGCCAAGGCGCCGGCGCATGCGGCGCGGGCCAGGGGGTGATCCAGCATGGGCTCAATTCTCCTTGTCAGGTGCTGCGGCGGACAGCAGCTCCGCCTGCTGCAGCACCCACATCTGCGGTCGCGTGTCGCCGGTAAAGCGCAAACACAGCGCATCGACCGTGTCAGTCGCCGCCGCGCTGGCCGGCGCTGCGTCGATCGTGAGTTCCAGTTCGATGAAGCCTGCGGCTTCGGTATCGGCCGGCAGCGGCGCTTCGGCCAGCAGCTTGCCATCGCAGCCATTCTCCACGCGCAGCTCGCCGTGCGCTGTGCGCGCCGGCAGAAAGCGGCGCAAGGCTTCCTCTTTATGCAGCTGGAAGTTGTAGGGAATGCGGCCGGCGCGAACGCGCAGACGCGGGCTCTCGGCAAGCGGCGGCTGCACCCAGATCCAGCGCGGATTGAAGATCTCGACGTCGAAGCGCGCGCGCGCTTCGCCGCCGTCGGGATCGGGCGTGTCGTCCTCCAGACGCAGCACCAGCCCACCCGTGGTCGGGGCCAGCTGGCGGCTGGTGCGGACGCGCGCGTCACGGGCAACGAGATCACGCCGCGTGACGGGGCCGACGGGCGTGCTACCGACCCACGGCTGCGCGGCCAGCTGTGTGGGCAGCTGCACGGGAATGGGCCCGGCGTAGGCCGGCGAGTCCGCGCGCGGGGCGCTGCCATCCAAGGTGTAGTGCAGACGCACACCCTCCAGCGCGCTGGACAGGGTCAGCTCGAACAGCTCCGGGCCCTGCCCTGCGACGGGGCGCGGCGCGCGCAGCTCCACCAGTACTTCAAACGGCGTCCGCGCGGCCTGGATGTCGAGGGCGGCATAGGCGTGTTCCAGGGCGCGCAGGCGCAGCAGGAAGTCGGCGAAGTCGCGCGTGCCGGCGCTGCTCCAGCCGCGCTCGGCCAGGGCCGCGACGCGCGGAAACGCCGCGTGCTGAACGCGCGCATAGAGCCGCAGGTGCTCGGTCCAGACGTTCGCCTGCAGACCCAGGATGTGCGCATGGTGCTCGGCCTCAAGGCCGGCAGGAATCGGTTCGTAGGCGTAGACCCGAGCGAGCGGAATGGCGCTGGGCCGGCCCGGCACTTCGTTCTCGGAGGTCGACTGCAGGAAGTCGAAGTAGAGATCGGTGCTCGGACTCATCACCGCATCGTGGCCGCGCCGCGCCGCCGCGAGGCCGCCGTCGACCCCGCGCCAGGACATCACG